>DATJPW010000223.1:0-9370 GCA_035506215.1 Desulfomonilaceae bacterium | reverse complement strand
ATTTTGCTCCTGATCGGGTCCCAAGCCCAGCTGCCTGTGTGGGACAGCCGTTGCGTGTCGGCTAGGTAAGCTTCGCTGACTCGCAGAGCCTCCTGTGTTCGCTTGTTCTCGGCCAGCAGCTCCCACTCACGTAATGCTCGCTCAGCGATGCGAGGCAAATCGGCAAAAACAGACGGCGACTTCACCACGTAATCGAGCACGCCTGCCTTGATGGCATCGACCGCTATCTGCTCATTACCGTGGCTGGTCATCAAGATTACCGGAAACTCAGCCACGTCTTTGTCGCGGCTCACAATGTCCGTGCCTTTGCCATCCGGCAGCAGCCAGTCGGCTATAACGAGATGGGGGATGGATTCGCCCAGGAGTCTCATAGCCTCCCGTATGGTCCCTGCGCAGGTCAAGTACATGGTGTCTGCATAAGGCTGAAAAGCACGTTTGACAGCTTCCATGTGCGCGTCTTCATCTTCTATGAGCAAAATTTTGACGGTGTCGTCGGCCATTCTGAATGCCCCTTTTCAACCGAGCGAGGCCTGAGCAAGGGGATGCACGTTCCAGGAGAGCCAGTAAAATCCCAAATCCTTCATCAAGTCATTGAATTTATTAAAATCTATCGGCTTGACAAGATAACTGTTGACATGAAAGTCGTATGCCTTTGCAATGTCAAGGTCCGAATCGGAACTCGTTAGAACCACTACCGGTATCCTGAGCAACCCCTCGGTTCCTTTTATGCGAGCCAGGACTTGCAAACCGTCTAGCTTTGGCAAGCGCAGATCCAAAAGGATCACATCGGGCCTAGGGCTCTTCTTGGGATCTTCGTATGCGCCCTCTCTGAGAAGGTAATCCAGCGCGGCCTGTCCGTCGCTCACCTGATGAATGATGTTAGCCAACGGATGAGATTTGAGACTTCGGCTGATCATCTCTGCATGATCTCCGTTGTCTTCAACCAGCAAGATCTTCAAAGGTCGTCCTTTCATGTTGCGGTTCCTTTCCTCTACTTGGGAGTCCAACAATGCTCCCGGATGCTGAGAAAAATTATCTTGGTCCACGGGGATTGACGTTGCAATTAAGCCAATAAGACGCTACGCTTCTCATTAGCGCCGTGAACTCTCTAAATTCCAAAGGCTTCACAACGTAACTATTTGCATGGTATTCGCACGCCATCTTGAGGTCATCACCTGCCTGCGAACTCGTCAGGATTACGACCGGTATCCCGCACAGCGCTTTGGACTGTTTTATCTTCTTGAGGACTTCCAGGCCGTCCACCCTTGGCAGGCGGAGGCCTAAAAGGATCAAGTCGGGTCGAGGGCTTTTCTCGGGATCGGCGTATTCGCCTCTTCGACGCAGGTAATCCAGAGCAGTCTCCCCGTCGGTCATATGTAGAACCGGATGGTCCACCTGGTGAGCCTTGAAAGTGCGCATCACTATTTCCGCATGATCCAGGTTGTCCTCGACCAGCAAAATCATGATGTCTCACCTCTCATAATTACGGTCCGGCGGAAGGCTCCAGAAAGAAGGCAGCGTAAAACAGAACGTCGAGCCATGTCCTGTGCCCTCGGATTCCACCCATATACGACCACCATGCACTTCCACGATCCGTTTGACCAGAGCTAATCCTAAACCGGTTCCCTCGGTCTGTGGGTCTAACTTGTCAAAGAGACCGAACACCTTTTCATGGAAATTGGGTTGGATACCCATGCCGTTATCCCTGACAAACAAGACCGTCTCCTCACCATCCTGCCTTGCACCAATCTCGATCCTCGGTTGGGGCTGATCGCCCATGAATTTTATGGAATTTTCGATCAGGTTTTGGAAAACCTCCTGCACGCGTGGACGGTCAACGTACAAGACGGGGAGATCCGAAACGATTTGTGCTTCGATCCCGTGTTGCGCAATCCTCCCGGACAAGAGCTCCAACGCTTCATTTACGAGTTCCGCAATTAACACTTCCGAAGGTGGATTGAACATCCGTCCCACACGAGAAATCTCAAGTATCTCTCCCAAGAGTTGCCCCATCTTATCTGCCGCCTTGTCGATCCGGTCCAAGTCAGGCTTCAGTTCCTGCGTGTTGCCCTTGGCTAGCTGTTCCGTGACAAAACCTAAGAATGTCTTGATCGTAATCAAAGGGCTCCTCAAATCATGAGAAACCGTATAGGCGAATCTTTCCAATTCGGCATTCTTGGCTTCCAATTCCGTGATCAGACTTTCACGCTCCGTTTCGCCTCGCTTGCGTTCGGTAATGTCGCGCACCAAAGCCAGATTGTAGCCCTGGCCTCCGTACTCGAAATAGTTGGCGTTGATCTCAATTGGGAAAATGCGACCGTCCCTTGTCTTGTGGCGACCTTCGAAGGTCAGCGAACCCTGCGCCTTTAGATCGTTCCAATGGCCGTTCCAGCTATCCATGGGAAAGTCAGGGTCAAAATCTGGCACACCCAATCCTAGCAATTCAGATCGAGTGTAACCTAATACGCGGCAAGCCCCTTCATTCACAAAACGAGGCCGCGCATTTTCATCTATCAGAAAGGCGGCCTCGTTCACATGATCCAAAGCAAAGTCCAACAGATGAAGTCGCTCTTCTGCGCGCTTGCGCTCGGTAATATCCTGAACCGTTCCAATGGAGCGGAGGGGCTTGCCATCGGCGTTGTAGTGGGTTTCGCATTGTTCGTGGACGTGTTTTATCCGTCCGTCCGAAAAGCGAAGACGATGATCGATGGCATAGGGGGTCCGTGTCTTAACGGAGTTAGTGTAGGCAAAATCGACGGCCTTCCGATCATCGGGATGGACGGCATCCAAAAAAGCTTCGTAGGAGGCGCCAAACTTCGCTGGGTCGATCTCGAACAGCCGATAGATTTCGTCGGACCAAGTGAGAACGTTGTTGACGATATCCAGTTCCCAGCTTCCGACATGAGCAATTCGCTGGGCCTCATTGAGTAGAACTTGGCTTTTCTTTACCGCGTCATCCGCCCGCTTGCGCTCTGCGCGAGTGCGCAAGGTGTTAATACCGAACGCCAAATCGCCTGCCAGCTCCTCCATGAGCTGGATTTCATCTGGTGTGAAGGCTTTGGGCTCTGTGGAATAGATGCAGAGAATACCGAAGGTGCTCTCGCTTTCGTCTTTAAGAGGGAGGGCGAGACAGGAGCGATAGCCTCGCTCTATGGCTCCTTCTCGCCACGGCGCGGCTTGGGGATCAATTGCGAAATCCTGAATGCAAGCGCTTTCTCCGTCCCTGAGGGCTATCCCGACCGGACCGCGTCCACGCTCCGTTTTGGAACAAGTAAGCAGCACATCTGCCAGATAATCCTCCTCGCCCCCGGCCCAGGCGACCTGGCGTATGTTCTTTGCTTCATCGTTTTCGGCAAAACCCACCCAGGCCATGCGGTAGCCGGCCTCATTGCAAACGATGCGGCAGATTTCGTTGAGCAGTGTCTGCTCGTCCACTGCTCGCACAAGAACCTGGTTGCAGTTGCTTATGGCCCGCAGTTCGCGATTCAAACGACGCAGCGCCTCCTCCGTTCGCTTGCGCTCGGTGATGTCAATATGCATCTGCAGAATGAGAGAAGATCCATCGGTGTCTGTAAAGGGGAAATCATAGGCATCTATAATAGAGCCATCCGGCCTTCTAAAATCCCAGTGATGGGGTTTACCCGTTTCCAAAACCTTGTATGCTTCGCAAGCCTCACAAGGCTCTTTGCGTCCAAAACGGTAATCGTAGCAGGGTCGCCCGTTGTCCTCGCCGAATTTCTCGCGAAAGCTGCGGTTCGTAAAGGCAACATGATAATCAGACCTCAACAGGCAAACCATTTCCGGCATCGTTTCGAGGATGTCATATAATCTTTGTCGTTCGGCTTCTACGGCTTCGTTTGCCTTTTCCAGTTTCGCTGTTCGTTCCTGAACTCGCACCTCCAACTCATCACGTGCTTTTTGCAGTGCCTCGTCGGCCTTCTTGCTTTCGATGAGCTCTTTTTCTAGGCTTATGTTGGTTTGTGTCAACTCTGCTGTACGCAGTTTTACTTCTTGTTGGAGGATGTCGCGAGCTGCCTGGAGCTCGGCGTTCCTTTGTTTCAGGTCCGATTGCATTTCTAAAACTTGTGCCTGGTAACGGCGCATAGTCCAGACTATCCCTAAGATGATTGTGCAGTTTACGACAAAGACACCCATCGCCAGCCAAAAGGGGAAATCTTTAACAAAGGATTCGCCGAACATTGCTGCTCCAGCGAATAATACAGTCAAACACGAGAAAAAAGTGGCTATCAGTCCGACAGAAAACCCTCCATACAGCGCAACGATGATTACGGTGGGATAGAACGTAAGGTAGGCGACGCTCGTTCCGAGGGATTGGAGCGGCCACAGACGGACGCCGCCTGCCAGAGCAGTAAGGGCAATGGCAAGAATGATGCCGCGCCACATGGAGTTTTTACTCGCCTTCGAATGCATTAATCCGTCGTCTCAAACCTAACATGTGGAAACTAAGAGTTCACTAGGCATAAAGTCCCCACTCGCTTGCTGGAGGACGAACGAACCAATTCCTCTGTGCTGCTTCATCCAAATGCATCAATATAGACAGCATAGCCGCTGTAGTCATGGTGTGTTTGTTTTGTCTCCCTCCACCTGAATTCAGATTCTATAAGCTTCCCAAAGCCTATTGAGAGACCTTCTGCAGTACCAAATTTTCTCGAGTAACCGGAATTATTCGGCGGTGTTGCCATTTTTTTGACCTCATGGCACCCCTGAGGATCAGCGGGATACGTCGGCTGCCCGCAATCGGGTGTCCGGTGTGTCTACCATGCGAGCGAACCCAGGCAAAACCGTCGTCAAGTTGATGAAAAGGCTCCTTTGCCCCTCTTTCTAAGAGTACCTCGCCCTCCGCTACTCCGTCAACCATTTCTTCCTGCGCATCATTCGCTTTACCCGCGGCCGATCTCTACACGACATCACCGATGAGGTCACGCGATCGTTGTGTGAGTATGTCTTGCGACGCTCGGGCGGCAGCAGGCAAGAAACTGCGCGTCAACTCGACATATCCCGAACTGCCTTATACCGGCACATGAAGCGGCTGCGAATAACGAGCGATAATGAAACAGGGACGTGAGCTGCTGTGCGATATTGAAACATGGACAATAGCGTTAGTCAATTGAATTATCTTCGCCTTACTAGTAAACGATTCTTGTCTTTTGATTTTCACGTTTCACTTTCGCGCATTTCCTTCCAGGATTTGCGGCTGTAGCAGAATCGTCTTGCGCCGAATTCCCTCAAGATTTCAATACAATCCCGTCATCACCCCTACCGACTGATTTTGGCATGAAAAATGCTGCTATTTGATATAGGGAAAAGCAGAAGCTCGACAGGTGAGCTGCTTTGAAAAAAGTTTGAACGTGAGGCTGCGGCCCTCACGTCCAACCTTTGCGAGAGAGCAAATCTTCGAGAAGGAGGAAGAAATGGATATCTACTACGTGACAGTGATATTAGCTGTGGCGGCGTTTCTGTTTGCTTGCGTCACAACATTTCTGAAGGTCCGGAAGTGAAGACGCAGGCTGGCCCGTGAATCTGCACCTGGAAGCTCGTCTACTCCCGAGTGCAAATCGCCAACGACCGATGGGAAGGTCGGAAATACGGCCCACGAGGCAATACAACGAATGAGGCGGTGCAAGCTGTCAGATGCTGCTCACATTTTTCTCAGGAATGTGCTGAACAAATGAAAAAAAGGCCTTCAAGGCATCCCAAAGGAGAGTAAGGGTACTGTCGATCGACAAGGGAACTGAAATGAAGGGGTCCAATTCCAAAAGTCCACAAGGTGAAGGTGAGCAATTGGCAGAAGATGGATTAGTAATAGAAACTCGGGGCCTTGTAAAAGACTACATAGACGGAACAAACACTATCCATGCTCTTCGCGGGGCCGATGTCACAATTTATCGCGGAGAGATGGTGGCCATAATGGGCCCATCCGGGTCCGGAAAATCCACTCTCCTCTATGTGCTGGGACTTCTGCATGCTCCCACTGCCGGCGTTTACCTATTTAAAGGCCACAACGTTTTGAGCTTCACGCCTCAGGAACAGGCGCTTTTCCGAAGCAAAGAAGTGGGATTCATTTTTCAGAGCTGCGATCTATTACCAAACTCCACCGTGTACGAGAATCTAGAACTGCCACTGATCTATGCCTCGTCCGATAAGCGGACCCGCAGAAAGAAAATCTTGGAAGCACTAGACAAGGTCGGACTTTCCCATCGGGTGGATCACTGGGCCAACCGTTTATCCGGGGGAGAGCGCCAGAGGGCGGCGATGGCGAGAGCACTCGTAAATGGCCCTTCACTGATACTGGGTGACGAACCCACAGGTCAGCTTGACCAAAAGAACACTGACGCGGTTGTCGAACAACTTAGATCTGTAGCGCGACAAGGGTACACAGTGGTGGTGGTCACGCATGAGGAGGAAATCGGCCAAGCTTGTGACAGAGTTGTTCGAATCCGTGATGGCAGAGTGGTTTCAGATGGGGAGGAAAACTTGGAGAGCTCGGAAGTGGATTCGGAAACGGTTACCGTTATCGAAGCCGAGCACCTAGCGAAACGTCTTCGCCTTTAATTCAAATCGAGTTGTGAAAGGAAAATGTTCCATGAGCCGGGAGTCGGCACATGCTAATCCTTTAGTTTAACCTGAGGCAAAAAAAGATCCACATCAGGTGACGTTGCCATTTTAGAACACCGGAACAGGAGTAATATCATGAACATCTGCGATTCGAGCCGACGGATCAGACAGATGTTGGGGATGGGGGGTCGTCTGAGTTCCGAAGCAGCATTTGGAAACTCGCAGAATTTTGTACGAGGATTCCCGTCAATTGGTCCTGTCGTATGCTGGGCGCTGCTCGCGAGCATTTTGTTGTTCATGGTTTCAGGATGCGGCAGGTACAAAGAAGAACTCGAGAGCGCCAAGCAGCAAATTGAAAGACTAAACGCCGAGGTCAAGAGATTGACTGAAGAAGCCGCCAGTTTAAATCAGGAAAAAAGTCGTCTAAGTAATGACTTAAAAACCGTCACAGATAAAAATACGAGATTGCAGCAGGAATTGGACGACCTGAATAAAACCAAAGCAGCTCGGTCTGCCGAAAACAAAGAGGTTATGCCAAAGAATAGAGCACCCGAGCAGCAAGTCGCCTCGCCAAACCGCGAAAGATCCCATGTGGTTGAGGAGATAGAGGGACTCAAAACAGGTATAGCTGAAGAGGTCTCACCGGCAAAACCACGTTCTGCAAAGCGGGCCAAAGTTGGTCCACGCATGGCAAAGACGTCAGGAAAGCTCAGTCCATGCGATGCAGTGGTGGCCTTCATGGAGGCAAGCGAAGCAATTATTAGGCAGCAAAAAGGAGCAGAACGTACAAAATCCCTTAGACAGGTAAAGGAGGAGTACACTCCGAAAATGAAGGGCGCCCCTGAGAAGGCAATAAAGGCAGCGGAAAATTGGGTGAAAGAGTATGTGAAAGTGTGGGATGAATCGCCTGCCGACGGAGTACTCCGCCTTCTTCAATTAAGGGGTATTGTGCTCGAAGCATGTGGAAAGTCACCAGACGAAATGGGGTTCAAGTAACATGCACGATTCCGTTGACCAGGGTAAGTATGGAAGGGCATGCTCAAAAGGCGGAGAAAAGAGGCTTTTTCGTCAACATAACGATGGTCTTGGCACTCTTCGTGTTGTGGCAAAGCACAATCGGCTATCAATCATATCCGTGCTCAGCGGAAAGCTGAGGAGGTGACACAATGACCGCTGTTCGTACGGTCATTAGACTTATGGTCGTCATGATTGTGCCGTTCTTCATTCCATGCTTGGTACCCGCTGAAATTGGAGAAACTGTGCATGGGATCCGGTGCTGCACATTGATTAAGGCACAACACGTCGTGCAGGCCGATGGCGATACCGTGGTCGATATCAACGCATGCCAGAATGCCTGCCGCGGGCGTTATGGTTCCCCTCCTCCAACGGGATTTAGTGATTCGGAAAGTCCTGTTTCGGAGGTGGCGAAAGAGCTTGACACTACTATCGAACAGAGCAGTCCTGCTTTGTATTTACAATGTATGCAGGAGTGTGAACGGAATTACTGGGGACAGTTTGAAGATGATGCAAAAGGATCGAAGCGAAGGCGCTGAATTTGTTGCACTGCTTTCGGTGAAGCACGAGAGAAGTACCTCCATGTGCCGGCCTGGCCTCTGTACCTTCAGTCCGTGATGCTAGGCAATAGCAAATGGATGGTGCTCTTAGTGAACGACTTGGGCGATGAAAAGCGCAAAGCGCAGGTCTAGTAGGGATTCAGACAGCAACAAGGAGTCCAGATGGCATCTGCGGGGGGCTTAGAAACTGAGGACCAAATCAGGATAGTGCCCGATGATTGGAAATGATTGCCCGTAAGGAGAAGAGTCGTGGAACGCTCTCAGGATGACACGCTTCTCAGGGTCTTGGGCGCCGAACTTGAAACCAGTGAATTCAAGTTCGCGCAAGAAAAACTGTTTCACGCTTCTAAAGTATTTATGGATGCCATTGATCCGATTTTCATCAGGGACTTGGAAGGCACTGTCATAGACATGAATCGCACGGCTGAAGAAACCTATGGTTGGCGCCGGGATGAGCTGATCGGAAAATCCGTAATGACAATCATGCCTTCACACCTTCACGCACAGGCAGAAGACTACCATGTGCGCTGCAAGCAGGGAGAAACGATTAAGAATGTGGAGTTCACCCACTTAACAAAGTCCGGCGCCACTATCCCGGTCTTAGTAAGCCTCTCACTCTTGACCAACGAAAGAGCCGAACCGGTGAGCATAGTCACCATAATCAAGGATCTGAGTAATCTCAAGCGCACGGAAGAGATGCTTCGTGCTCAAACGGAGGCGCTGGCGCGCAGTAACAAGGATCTGGAAGAATTTGCGTATGTGGCTGCCCACGATCTAAGAGAGCCGCTTATTGGGATTGCAGCGTACGTAAAGATTTTGCAAAGGCGGTACAGGGATAGCCTGGACGGACAGGCCCACGAATTCATCTCGCGTGTACTCGAGACAATCACTCGTATGGATTGTCTCATTCAAAGCCTATTATCGTATTCACGTCTGGGCAGGAATGCGGGAAACTTGGAACCGACTGATTGCAAAGCTGCGTTGACCGGGGCTCTGTCCAATCTAAAAGCTGCAATAGAGGCGAGTGGGGCAACCGTCACAACTGACTCACTTCCCACAGTGATGGCGAATCAGTCCATGCTCATCCAGGTATTTCAAAACCTTGTAGGCAACGCAATCAAGTTTGCCGGTGATGATCCCCCCGAGATTCATGTCGGAGCATCTTTGGAAGGGAGCGAGTGGAGGTTCTCTGTCAAAGACAACGGTATTGGAATCGAACC
>DATJPW010000222.1:0-3775 GCA_035506215.1 Desulfomonilaceae bacterium | reverse complement strand
TGGGAGCAAGTTCTCTGTGACCCGAGATGGCCTGACGCAGCTCGACGAAAGTCCTAACAACAAAGATGCTGACATCTATAGCCCTGGCTGAATTGAGAACGGCGGCAGTTGTGAGCTGGAACATGAAGTCCTCGGGGAATCTCTCTCGGTTGCGTTTAACCTGCTCATTCAGCCGACGTGTCGGCACCCCGTAAAACTCTTCAAGGTCGGCATCAATTATGACTTTGACGCCACTGATCTGCGCAAGATGCGGATTTTGGCATTTCTGGCCGCATGAAACGCTATCAAACCGGCAGCCAATTGTGCGCTAAGCACTTGATCTTTTGCTGGTTACACTCTGTATCTCCGTTTATCGCGGTGTCTTACTCGAATCGGCGTAATAATCTTCCTCCTCTGTCTCAAAGACCTTCCATCACGGACTCTTCACATCCATCTGGCCCAGTTTCCCATTTATTAGCAGCAACTTCTGGACTCGTGATAATTTCCTTATCTCGGCTTCTCGCCTTAGGGCCTTGGAATGAGAGGAACAGAGTTCGGCATAGACCAGCTTTACCGGACGACGTCCCCTTGTATATCGGGCTCCAGCTCTGGACTTATTATGCTCCCGGATTCTCTTTTCTATGTTTATGGCGCATCCCGTGTATAATGTCTTGTCAGCACATTCCAGAATGTAGACGTAACTGTTCCTGGGTGGCTCATCTTTCATTGACATATTCCGGTATATGCCGAGGGTCTGGGCAACTCATCCGGATTCTACGAAAGAACCCCCGACTTAGGCCTGATTATCTGCAATCCACATTCAGCAGGCTAGCGTGCCTTTGCAGCGAGAGCGAGATTCGCCCCCAACTCATAGGCCTTCGCACACTCCTGCGGGAAAACCTCCTGGTGACGCCGGGCCTTGGCGGCTGGGTCCCAAGCCGTGGAGACGTACTTCGAGTAGTCTCTGAACTGAAACGTGTCCGTGGACAGCAGAACTTCGCAGTTCCCGAAGACACGTGTCATGACACCGCGGGAGGCCTCGACGGTCTTGTCTTGGTAGAAGAGCGGCATCTTTTCTTCGGCCACGTTCATAGTGTATATGAGGCACGTGAGGACCTTGCCTGGAAAGATGGATGCGTAGCCGGGGGTGTAGGTCAGGTACGGGAACAGGAGGCGCTCCATGAACGAGCGCATCTCGCCGGTCTCCGTATGAAAGTAGATGGGTGACCCCATGATCAGGATGTCGGCCTCCGCGGCCCTGTCCAGGACCGGGGTGAGTTCGTCTCTGACCGCGCACCGGCCGTAGCTCTTCCCGCCAATTTTCTTGCAGGCAAAGCAGCTGATACAGCCCTTGTAGGCCAAGCCGTAGAGGTGAACGAACTCGGTCTCCGCTCCTTTTTTCTTTGCCCCGGCCAGTGCCTTCCGCAGCAAAGTCGCCGTGTTCCAGCCCTTCCTGGGGCTGCCGTTGATAGCTATCGCTTTCATGAATCCTCCCTGTTTTGAATCTATCTAGCCCATGGTGACTCGATGCCGCTCTACAGGCTTAACACCACAAAAAGTTGTTTGTGGATAATTCAGGCTAGCAAACCAATGCGCCTCACGTTACGCATCCGACGCTGATCCGGGAATTGAAGTTGGTGGACAATTCCTTCGTAGCGGCATCACCATCGTTACCAAGCGGTCGAGCCTCTATTTCCCCCCTTCTTCGACCAGAACCAGCAACTGCTGATCTCCAATCGAAAATGCCTCCTTAACGGTTCCGGTCACTCTTACGGTGGTACCCTTTCTGGGTAAAGGTTTGTCGGATACGACGGCAATCTGGCCCGTCTTATCCTGAACAACGAAATATTTGATTACGAGCAAACTGAATATGTCCATTACTTCCCCGGAAATGGTAACCTTCTTGTCGGCATAATCACGGGGTTTATTGAGTATGTTGCCTATGGAAGTTGTTCCGATCCCCTCGCATGCTGTGGCAAGGAAAATGAGCAGTGCCATGACCCATAGAACTTTAGTTGTATGCTTCAAAGAATGCACTCCTTCTCGGTTGGTGCGAAAAGCCTCATGTTCATCCGGAATTTGGCAATGAAACCTACACAGACCGGGATGATTCGTAAACTTGAGCATCTACAGATCCTGAAGAGCCTTTCGGGATCAGATACCACGCGAAAAAGCTCTTGGCCGCGCAGAGTCCCTAAATTATATGTTATCTCAATGAAAACTCGCAAGAAAAACGCCGATCAGATCAATTTGGGCAGTTTGAGAACATACCACCTTTCCCGCAGTTGATAGCCACGTTTCCCGCTTCATCGTCTTGGGTGGGTTCAAGCGAAAATGATGCGATAGTAAAGGGCGAGACGATAAAGCCGATGGCATAGTATGAATACACTGACTCATGACGCCGGGAGGTCAATATTCCCTACATGTATGGACCTAACCTCTAAGGTAGACATCCACACATGCTCAGCGAAAGTCCATATAGCTTAACTTGCCAATGTGGCGAACCGGCAGCCTGCCATGATTCACTCTGCATGATCTGGACGTGGCAAGTTTTCAGGATTTCGAGATTTCAATCATCAGGAGAGGATTCTTAAATTAGAAGACTCCGGGTATCAACCGCCAGCTTACCTTCGCGCAATACTCTATGTATCCGGGCAACTTTTTGGAAAGAAACCGCTCTTCGTCAAAGAGCCGCCAGATTAAAAATGGCATCATGGCTGCAAGCACGAGTAGCCCCCAGTACGAGCCGAGCGCAAGCGGTGTGCCAACGAGATAGAGTAAGCTGCCTGCGTACATGGGGTGGCGTACGACTGCGTATGGCCCCGTTGAGATCACTCTTTGATCACCCGCGATTTCGATTGTTGCGGAAGTAAACGGGTTCTCTTTATAGACAAGAAAAATAATGTAGAACCCTAGTGCTGTTAACATGTCACCTGCGATTATCACACAGAGCGGCACGCTCGACCACATGAAGCGATAGTCAAGCGCCGGCACAACCAACAAGGCAATGAATCCGATTGACACAAAGAGCATGATGATCTTTTGCGATTTCTCTTTCTCTGCCGTTGGCCCGCTCCTCAAACGACGCTTAAGAAGTGCCGTATCCTTTCTCATCAGATAGAGCGTGACCGAAAGCGATGCCCCGAAAAAGACGGCCAGATAACCCCAAGCCTGCCAATATTGAGCAGTCCCCGCTGGAAGAAAAAGCAAAAGACCCATCGCGATAGCGAGAAAGACAAGCCCGAACCACGCTTTTGCATTGAGATTGTTCATAACGTAAATCTATTTCATTAAATTCTCAATTGAAACACCAATGAGGCGGCAGGTCTCCGTTTGATCGCTATTCCCATCAAATAGAGATTTGACCCCCCTTAGTGCCTGTTACCACAACCTTGGGAGCGGCTGTCCGACTTCCAAAAATGACTTGAGGCTTGAAAGCACCTTGGGCCAGCCATCGGTGATGCCGCGAAACATGTCGGAGTCAGGCTCAAGGCGGTCGTGTGTTACGGTCAAACGTACCACACCCCGGATCGGTTCAATCTCGAAAGTAACCTGCGTCTGCTTCTCTTCACGTTCAGCATCGTCTGGGAATGCCCATGTTAGAACAAGCCGTCTGGGCAGGGAATTTTCAAGGACTTTTCCAACCAGCAGGGGAGCCCCTTGTATGCCCGAATCCCGATGCTCCCAAGTGGAACCAGGTTGCCAGTCTGATACGTTTACATGCTGCCAGTACTTTGTAGTTATGTCGGGGTCAGTCAAAGCTTTCCAAAGCTTCTCAGGCGTTGTCGCAATGTAG
>DATJPW010000221.1:0-27356 GCA_035506215.1 Desulfomonilaceae bacterium | reverse complement strand
CTGGATTACGGTTGATCCAGGAGTGGCCCTGGAGCGAGCGGACCTTATGTTCGATCCGCAGACTTCCGGGGGGCTGCTAATTGGCATTCCAGAAGCCCAGGCCGAAGAATTGATCCGGCGTCTTGCCTCGGAAGGTGTAGCACCGGTCGCCGAGATCGGGAACGTTTCCGGACCTGATCCTGACGGACACGTGGAGATCGTGTAGATGGTGGCTGACGGAGATGTCTGAGATTGCCGCGCAACAAAGAAGAGAGTCATGTTGATGTGAAAGTCTCCCTTGTAGCGCACGGCTGAGTCCCTAAAGACGAGAACCGAACGTCTGCCGTTTCTTGCCTCGCTGCCGTCTCGATCATTCGCAAACCCTCCATTTGAAGCATGAGATCACCCCCGACCCTGTTTCGATACAATGCCATTCTCCGATACTAAAAGACGTGCGTCTCCGGCACGGCAGGTCAAGCCGATGGCGTCCAGATATTCGAAAACCGCTATAGCTCTACTCCTCCCGTATCCGAGTACCTCTTTGGAGTCCTGAAGGGTTAGCTTCCCTTTTCTGTGAATCAGCTCCACAACCTTTTCTTTGATCTCTGCTATAGCTTCAGCAGTCAAAAAACGACCGTCGTTGAGTCTGACGAGCTTCTTCTGAGCATGAAGATGATCGACAACCTTCTCGACATCCCTATGAGTGAAGCCCTCCCCGTAGAGCTTCCAGAATGTTCCGACAGAGAAAGTCGCGTAGCCTTGGTTTTTCGCGAATTCGCCCACCATCTCCACCAGTTTTTCCCACTTGGAGGGGTGCCGGACCACAAAATTCGGGATGCGATACCCGGCTTCGTTCTTCATGAGCTTTCCTTCGTTGCAGAGTTCAGAGAGCATACGGTCAAAAATCGCGTCATCGAGAATCGGGTCCAGCCGAAACCTGATTTCGTCGCTATTGGCCGCCGACTTAAAAGCGTCTTTTGAAAGGATCTGCTTAACAACCTCCACCAACAGCGTCTTCACGAGCTTGTACCGACTATTGTCGAAGTATCCCCGGCCTTCCAGATAGAGCAATTTTCCGACACGCGTCTCTGAGCTAACTATGCTCTGAATGTTCTCTTCAGGAAAACCGGTAGCAAAGGCGATTTCTTGCACAGTCACAGGACGGCTGGGAAATCTCAAAAAGTACAGACGGATAATGGTCTTCGCATTTTCGCTCTGCAAAGGCTTCAAGTACGTCAACAGCTTTTCTGCTTTGACGGCCCGGAACTTCTCCCGGGGTGTCTCAAGTATTTTCCCGCCTCCAATGATGGAGTGCAGATCCATGGGGGAAATCACAAAAGGATCTCTCGGAAGAACGGACAATGGCTCCTGGAGTCTAAGCTGTACCAGCCCCGTTTGCCCCGGATGAAGCCGCTCCTCTTCCATCATCACCACTAGAGCAGTAGTGCAACATGTGCCGATGTAAAGCTTGACTCGCTGGCGGTTCAGAATCGGCCGCCGAGCCGTAGGGAGCAAAGACAGTTCCACGTTCAGAAGACGAGCAGGGCCGAGAATGCCAGGAGCTGCGAGCACCGTTCCGAGGCTGATCTCCGAGAGCGAAACACCATGTAGGTTGAGGCCGACCCTTTGGCCGGCGATTGCCTGCTCAACTCGCTGGTGATGAACCTCAATGAACCGCACTTTCGCTTCCTTGCCAGATGGCAGCAGCTCGACGATGCCGTCGCGCCTGATTATTCCTGAAAGGACAGTCCCGCTCACCACAGTGCCGAAGCCGGGAAAAATTCTCATCTGATCAACCCAGAGCCGAAAAGGGGCCTGAACTGCTTTGCTGTCGGCACAGTCAATCTCATTCTCCATAGCCGGGAGGATTTGATCTGAACCTCGCCCGTCAATCGCGGAAAATGGGATGACCGGCTTCCCTTCGAGAAATGAGCCCTTCACAATCTCCTGAATCTCCATTTCCGCCAATTCCAGGGTCTCATGATCCACGAGGTCGGCTTTGCTGAGCACAATGAGGCCGCCCCGGGCTTTGAGGAAATTCAGGACTTCCAAATGGTCCCTGGTCTGAGGCATGACCCCGTCATCCGCGGCTACGACCATGATTGCCAGATCGACGCTGCTCAAGCCGCGTATTGTATTCTTCAGAAAATCGCTGTGACCGGGCACGTCGACTAGAGCTATCCGGCTGCCTGAAGGAAGCTCCAGCGGTGCAACACTCGGTTCGATGGAAAGCCCGCGGCGCTTTTCTTCCTTGAGCCGGTCCGTATCGATCCCGGTGAGGCAGCGAACCAGGCTGGTCTTGCCATGGTCCACATGCCCTGCAACGCCTGCCGTAATGAACTTTTCCGTAGCTCTCGGTTTCTCGTTGTTTGTCTGGGTCTCCATTGGAGGTGCCTCATCGAATTGTTCCGCTGCTCGGGGACCGAGCTTCTTTACTACAGCGAAAGCTTAAGCCCGCTTTGTCCCAGGACTACGGTATTCTCCTTTGGAGGGGGCAAGGGGAATCGAACCTCCTCCCGGTTTGTCAGACCGGGCCAACGGGTTTGCAGCCCGCGGGGCGCCCAGCACCATTGCCCCCGAAACAGCCTGGAGATAGTCCATGAGCTGGGCTGAAAGAAGTTCTCAGATCTGGATGCAGGGAAACGAGTCGGAAGAAAAGGGGTCTTTCGGCCTAACTCTGAGCTAACCAAACACGGGTAGCTTGCTTCAAGCTACTTCAGGTAAAACCGAAAAACTGGCGCATGAGTAGGCTCCTGGTCTGGAATGAGGGAATATTGCAGAAATGCATACCAAGTAATTTCCGATATGTCAAATCTAAAATACCTATCAAACAAGCCCACGCGGAAGCGGACTTTGTCGCAACAAAACTTCAAACCCTCTCAGTGTCGGAACATCGACTCAAAGGAATCGGGTGAGAAGGGCTTCGTAATCTGCCGGCGTGTCGAGGTCGAAAAGGATCATTTCATCGGCTACTTCCACCTCAACCGACTCATTTTCATGGTTCCTGAAGACAGCCCTAAGTCCTCCCTCGCCTGAATAGGAGAGAATCTCGTTTCTGTAGCGGGCCCCGATCAAAGGAGGATGCCCTCTCTTTCCAAGAAACACGGGGAAGACCATTTCGCTCTTTCCACTGTGGTAAGCCTCAAGAAGAGTCTCTATCGTCTGTGGATGGACCAACGGGATATCTGCCGGTAATACGAAAAAGGCATCAGAGTCTGTACTTAACGACTCGACCCCTGCTTGGACTGACGAAAACATACCTCGTTCAAACTGCTCGTTCATGACGGCCCGCGCTCTGCATTCATGAACGACTGGAATGATCTCCCGCGCGCGGTGACCGACGACGACAATTACATCCTCGATGTTCAAGTCACGAAATACTCTTATGGCACGCTCCAGAATGGTCTTGTCCCCGAGCTTGAGCATCGGCTTCAGGGTTCCCATGCGCCTGGAATAGCCGGCCGCGAGAATGATGGCAGAAATCTTCTTGTCACATGGGGTCGTCTTTGCGGCAAAGAGTCTTTTCTTAGGGCTGTCATTCTTTCCTTGGGTGGACGCCTTCATGTGATCATTTCCAAACGGAGATCGTCTTGCATCATTCTCGCGGGCGAAGGTGCCGTCATGAGCGCCTCGCTGTGCAAATCACGCGGCCCGGGCTTGTTGTTCTTCGCTTTTCTTTTCTCCGTGCCCTGGTCTTATAGCATCGACCGGACACATCTTGCTACAGTCTCCACAATTCACACAGTTGGTTTCGGCGGGTCGCGTCTCCGTAAAGCAGACCTTCCGGCAAGAATCGCATTCGTTGCATGCAGACGTCTTGAAATACTTGACGAATGAGATCCGGTTCAATAGCTCCAGCAATCCACCTGTGGGGCACAAATACCGACACCAGAAGTGCGGAATGATCAAAGCAAAGGCGAGGCCACCCAGGATGAAGCCTGTTCTCCAAAGCCAGAGCTGATCAGCATGCTCAAAGGTCAAGGACACAGAGTTAAAGAATTCCCCCGTTCTGATTGGTATGGCCCATCGGGGATTGTTCAGCACGAAGAACACGAGCAGACTTGCGATCACCACTGGATATTTACTCACCGCTTCCAGGGAACTTTTGGCCTTACCTTTCAGCAAGGCCAGCTTTCCAAGAAGCTCTGAAACAAGCCCGCCGGGACAGGCCCAACCACAAAAGGAGCGTCCTAGGATAATGCCGGATACGAGCAAACCAACCCAGACCGGTATCCAGAGGTCTCTGCCGGGACACTGGAGCACAGGGCAATTCCCGCAGCTAACATAGGGAACAGCGAATGGACAGCGGAACACCCCGTAGAACGAAAACTCGCCCAAGATTGCCAGGAAGGCCAGTTGAGAAACTCTCCTCTTCCAGTTGGCGGCCATCTTCTCATGCATCTTTCACTCCGTACTTCCTTACGAGCCGTTCACCTTCCGTCGACAACGCCGGGATAAATCCCGCTGCCTCAAAAAAGGACTGGCCTCTTTCCGATGTGATGAATTTCACGTAATCCTCAGCGAGGTTTTTGTTGTGAGCAAATTTCATGACGCCTATCACGAAGGTCACAGGCCGAGGCGGGAAGAATTCTTCTGGAATCTCGATTACTTCCATCTTACCTGTAAACTCCGTCTTCTTAGTCAGACGAAGCTCCATGACCGCTACGTCCCCGGTTCGTTTAATCACATCCGGAACCACGCTCTGAACACAGTCACCAACGACCACGGCATTCTTTTGAGCCTGTTCCAACACTCCCGCTTTTTTCAATATCATGGTCGAAGCTTCTCCGCCGGGCGGAGACGCATTTGGTGACAATATGGTTTTGACGCCGGGCTTTCCGAGATCCTGAATGTTCTTTATTCCCGCAGGATTTCCCTTGGGCATTACGAGCACGTATTTCGTGAAGCACAAAGGCACGAAGTGGAGCATCTTTCCTTGGGCTTTGAGCTTCTGCGCCAGTTCAAGGACTCGTGGCGCGAACACCTCGGTCTTGGCGCCTCCTAAAAGAGATTTGCCCAAAGCGGCAGCGAAAGCGCCTGAATAGTCTATTCTGCACCCGGTCGTTTCCTCGTACGCCTTGTTCGCCGGTATAAAAGCCTCGGCGAGGCCGCCGCACGACCACACCTGAAGAAAATCGTCCTTGAACGCGGATGCCAACGCACTGTATCCCAGCAACAAGCTCCCCGTGGCCGCCAGAGAGGAAGCTTTCAGAAAGCCCCGCCTGCTCACATTCTTCTCTTTCTCGTTCATCTGACCTTTTCCTTTCCAGGGATTCCTTCTGCATCCGCCCTGCACTGTTTGCATTGATGAAAAACCGGCATAATACTGCTGCACAGGGATCTTAAATGTGCCATATAGCAAGCATCCGGCTCATTCATGTCTCTAAACAAACCTCTCGGAATCAAGGGAATGGGGTTGAAAACATGGGCTCCAAGGTCTTTGACTTTTCGAGCGGTGCTTAGCACATGATTTCCGTTAATTTCGGGGACGACCACGCAGTTGACCTTGACGACCATCCCGACTTCGACCGCTATTGCCAGGCCCGCCGATTGGTTCTCAAACAGTACCTCGGCCGCGCGTTTTCCTTCATAAACATGCCCGTCTTTGTTGACAATGGGCTGGATTTGCGCCACCACCAATGGGTCGAAACCGTTTATCGTAATGGTGAGATGTCGCACGCCGAGGTCCTGCAGTTCTTCACAGCGTTCGGGCAAGGCCAGGCCGTTAGTGCAAACACAAAGAGTAATTTCTGGATACTCCCGACTTATGAGTCTCAAGGTATTAAAGGTTGTTTCGTTCGCAAGTGGCTCTCCGGGGCCTGCGATTCCGACCACGGCACTCTCGCCCCACCGATGCAAGAACTCCCGTGTCTTAGCCAGTGCCTGGCTTGGAGAGAGCAGTGTGCCAGAGAGGCCCGGAGCAACAACTGAAGTCGCATGCGGAGCAATCTCTCTCTCGCAGTACCCGCATCGAGTGTTGCATTTCGGGGCTACGGGAAGATGAAGCCTGGGAACGGTGTGGTGTGCGAGGGGATGAAGGCAGGGATGATACGGGATGACACGGTCAACTTCCATAGCACATTTTCGAGACAACGGCACATATGCTCCAGTCTTATGCAATAAAATAGATTCTGCCGGGACTCCAGCTTGCGGCCCAAGAGCGCATAAATCATCAAAGTCCCACTGAAATCGAAACAAAAAACGAGGCGATCTCAGGAACGACGCAAATAGTATATCGCAACATCCTATTTGTCAAATAGGCATTAACGATGGTAATTTAGGGAGGGCTTTCATAAACGTCGAAAGTGAGGGACCAGTGTGCCATGGTCGGTATACGGTCCATGCAGGCTTGATTGCTAAGCTCTTCAGGTTCGGCCGTTTTTGCGGATTCCGGTGCCTTCGAGGGCGCCGGCTGGACCGTGCAGGCCTGTTGCGCGGCTGGATCAGTCGGAGCGGGTGACGACACCGGAGTTCCGGTTGGCGTTGGTTTAGTTTCCACAGATTGTGAGGCGGCGCTTGAGCTGTTAAACCTTTCTGCCGGGCAAAATTGCGGAAGCGCAGGCGAAATAGCATGCAATGGCAATGGTTGGAACCGCGGCGAACGAAGCCTTCCGGTCCCAATTTTGACAATTGGCAATCCTTCGTTTCGTTCCAGACCTTAGAGCCGGTAAAGGATTCGTGACCGACCGCGGCATTATTGCAGGCTATTTGGCCCCACCCTCATCGGCTGCGCCGAGATGACACTTGCTGCAGGACGTTGGGCCGGTTTTCTTCTTTTCTTTCTTCAATTTCTTGTGGCAGCCCTGGCACTTGTCGTGATAGGCCTTTTCCAGGTTGATGATTTCGCTCCTTGTCTCCTTGTGGCAGACATTGCATAATTTGACTTCCTGTCCTTCCTGCCACCCATTCTTTCCGTTCTTATAGTCGTGATGGCACTCTGTGCATGTATATTCTTTGTGCTTGGAGTGCGAAAAAGTCATCGGTTTAGTGAATGCCTTCTCACTTGCGATTACGACAGCCGCTTCCGGGGCTCGGGTGGCTGCATAGGCCAGTGTGATTGCCGCGATAAACGAGCCCGCTACCAGCGCGACCAACATTTTAGCCCTATTGCTCATAATTCGCTCTCTTTGTACCCGTTGTGAATGCTTGGCTGAACGCCGAAAAACCCAGCGAGACTTTCCGTCCAACCAAGATATAAGAAATGACATACCAATGTTCCCGAATTATGCGGCGGTATTGCCATTTCAGGGATGTCCACCCCGGAATCAGGTCTCGGCAGTGTCCACCTGAGACAGATGGAGCCCTGGAGTGGAACCCCGTGAAACCTCACAGAGGCAAAACCGTCGTCACTCTGCTAAGAAACCTACATTTCTTCTGTTTAGGAAGTATCCTCAAAGAGGTGCTATCGGTGGAGGAGAGTCATATATACGAGGAGGAATGATTTAAATCTACCCGTCCGTCCACCTCGCTGTCAACCGAAATTCGGTCACCCCTTACTCGAACACCGGACGCGGTTAAGACTTTCCGGCCGTTGACGAAGAAACAGGTGGCTGAGCTGCTCGCCCGGACGGCCCAGGAGACCTCGCAGGGCAAGTTTGAAAAGTTTAAGACGACGAATGCCTTCGATGGGACGGCCAAAAACCCGAACTGGCTAGGGAAAGCGGACAAGGGACCTGCTTCATAAAACGGCTACAGCTGACCGATGGAGTGATAACTCTCACGAATCCTTGTATCTTGGGAAATCGGTGTACCCGACAGCGTCAAACGAATACCAAACCTTGATCTCTGCCGGGGGATTCAGAGGCCAGCCATTTGCGAAACGTTCCACCAGATCAGGATTGCTGAGATAAGGCCGGCCAAATGAGATCAAGTCTGCATGTCCCGTCTGAATCGCAGCTTCCGCTGTTTCTTGTGTGTACCCGCTATTTCCCATTAGCGGTCCCTTGAACACCGCCCGGAATTCGGCCAGCGTCATGGGTTCTCCCAATTTATGAAATCCAAATGCCAGGCCGTCTACTAAATGAAGATAGGCCAGGTCGTACCGATTCAATTGTGTAGCAACATACAAAAAGGTCTCACGATGGTCGGGTGAGCCCATGTCGTTGAAACTGCCGTTCGGCGCCAGGTGCACACCGACTCGCTTGGACGGCCAGACCGTAACCACTGCCTTGACGATCTCGTCCAAGAACCGATAGCGATTTTCCAAGCTGCCTCCGTATTGGTCTGTGCGATGGTTGGTTTTGGACTGCAGGAACTGATCTATGAGGTATCCGTTCGCGGCGTGCAGTTCCACGCCGTCAAACCCCGCAGTTTTCGCGCGTGCTGCCGCACGTCGATAATCCTCAACAATGACTGCTATCTCATCCATTTCCAGCGCTCGCGGCGTTTCATACGACTGCTTGCCGATAGGGGTATGAATATAGTCACCATTAATCTTGATTGCCGAGGGCGCTACCGGAAGTTCTCCATTTTCGTGAAAAGCGCTGTGAGAAGCTCGTCCGCAATGCCAAAGCTGGAGAAATATTGGGGCGCCTTTGGTATGAACCGCGTCTACCACCGGCCTCCAGGCTTCGGCTTGTGCGTCCGAATAGATCCCCGGACTGTTCAACCAGCCAATACCTTGTTTGGAAATGACCGTCGCCTCGCTTATGATCAAGCCGGCGGACGCCCTTTGTGTATAATATTCAGCCATCAACGCATTGGGCATCCGCTGCTCGCCTGCCCGTGAACGGGTTAACGGCGACATGACGATTCTGTTTTTCAAAGAAAGCCCCTGCAAATCAAATGAAGTGAATAAAGCACCATGATTGATACTTGTAACCATGTCTTCTCCCTCAATTAGACCAGAATGTTTAAATGGGTTTGCCCGCCGCCTCTACGTCCCGCATTTTGCCAGAATCATGAGGCGGTCTTGTCATACTAAGGCTGCATGGCTCTGAAATCGGTCTTTGGATGGTTCTTCCGACCGCAAAAAGGGTCTCGTCATTCCCCCCACACTTGGAAAAGAGCTGCGTCAACTGGACAATCCTCCTGTATTCATCAGAGTTCCCCCACGTCTCGCCTCATCCTGCAGCCACTTTAAGTTGTCTGTTTTGCTTTGCATCTTCTCGCCTGGAATCGGCTAGCTCGCGGAAACGCATTGCAATTTCCGGCCCCTTGGCCTCATCCTCGTGTTTGAAAAAAATGAAAGCTCTCTCCCATTCCTGGGCAAGTATTCTGTCCATCCATTCTGACAGATCCGCGTCCGTGTAATCGGAACGGCGCAGGCGCAGGTACCCCCATGAGGCGGTGCTAATGATCTCATTTGTAGGGTCCTCATCAGCATCCGCGGTGCACAGGCTGCATCCTTTTTCACGAAGCAGGCTGAGAATTTCGGCACTGTGCCAGGACGGGCTGCGGAATTCAAATGCGCAGGAAACATTGCCGGGAATCAGAGCGAGAAAATCTTCAAGCACCGAAGTGTTTGCACGAAAACTCTTGGGAAACTGAAAAAGAACCGGTCCCAGTTTTCTGTCCAGAACCGACAGCGACTTGAACAGGTATTCCGCCTCGTCGTCCACATTTTTCAAGCGTTTCCGATGCGTTATCGCCTGAGGTGCTTTGATCGCAAAAACAAAACCGTCGGGAACCTGGTCTGCCCAGGACAACAGGACGCTCTCTTTGGGCATGCGATAAAAGGTGTTATTGATCTCTACCGTCTGAAGCCGTTCCGAATAGAAGCGAAGCATTTCCTTGGGAGAGATCTTTTCAGGATAGAATTTTCCCTTCCATTCCTTGTACCCATAGCCGCTTGTTCCGATAAAGATTTTCATGTCTTATGCCTATCAATTGTTTCTTCGTACAATTTGTATGACTCATACCAATTTATTGGCTCGGACACACAAATCTCTTACCGGTTCCTGATAAAATGCTCCGGATTTCGAATCAGCCCCTGAGGCAGAATCTCATTGGATGAGGTCTTGCCTCGTGCAAAATTGGCGAAAAGAAATTGTCCGAACCGTTCAAAAGAACCAACCCTTTCTAATATATTGATAATAACTTACGATAATTACGATGCAATATAATTAGAACAATACTTCGTTTAAATTGTCTAATAATTACAAAGGGGATGTGTATGCTGTTAAAGTTAGCATCACGTCTCCTTATCTTATTGAGTTCTTGAAGCGGTTGCAAAACCTCAATGGAAGAAATGAATAATGCATTATTTTGTAGGGGCGGTTCGTGAACCGCCCGAAATCAGGGCGCTTCTCGAAGCGCCCCTACCGTATCCCATGTGCATTTAGAGGTTTTGCAACCACTTGTTGGAGGATTCTCTCCTGCAGATGACTGAAATTCTTTTTGGCGGTCCAGGAGGTAAGAATCCGGGAAGGATAAATTATGAGAACGAAAATTATGTTGTTGGCATTAACTATAAGTGCTCTATTCACAGCAGGAATGTTCCTGCCTACCTTTTCGTACGCTAAACAAGTAGCTCCGAGTTCACCTGCTCTGTCTGCAGCCTCGACCGGAGTAGCGGCTGCTGAATTGGCTTTGACTACCGGTCACGGTGGCAGTTTCCGTGGCGGTAACATCGGCGCCTTCCACGGTGGCGGCGTCTGGCATGGAGGCGGCCTGCATAGGGGCTTTTACGGCGGCTATGGCGGCACATACGTTGAACCGTATTATTATTCTACACCATCATGTGACACGGTATGGGACCCCTATCTCAATAGATATGTCTGTGTCGACTATGACACAGATTAACGTTTGTTCATGGTGCGACGTTTGGTAACCGGGTTTGCCAACTGAGCGAGATTAATTATAACCGGATGATTATAATTAATTAGGCGAAGGACATGGTGGCGTGAGCGAATGATCCCGAGAACTGAGAGGGTTTGCTCATGCCTTGTCAGCGCTGGAATGACGAGTTAGGCGTACGACGTCGGGGAGGAAGTGATATGCTCGGTATTCTCATTCACTGGCTGGTGATAACTATCGCAATCCTTGTCGCCGCTCACATCATTCCCGGTATCCGGGTCGATAGTGTTGGGGCCGCATTGATCGGGGCGGCAATTCTCGGGGTTCTTAATGTGCTGGTGAAACCGATTTTGGTGATACTCACGCTACCCATAACGCTGATTACGTTGGGGCTTTTCTTGTTTGTTATCAACGCCCTGGTATTCCTGCTTGCAGGATCTCTAACTGCAGGTTTTCACGTTCAATCTTTTTGGCCCGCCCTTCTGGGGTCCTTGGTCGTGAGCGTCGTTTCGTATATTGCCCACTCCGTGCGAATGTGAGGATGGGGACCGCTGTTCGAAATGATGGGCTGTTCATATTGACGACAGGATTGAGCGTTCGGTATGCTCACGATCTCGAAGAAAAGCCACTGTCTTGGCCAGAAATGTCCAAGATGGCGTATTCTGATAATTGTCCCCAGGAATGATACGTTGGCAATTGGGGTTCGGGAACTCATCGAAAGCCGTATCAATGGGGGACAAAACTCCGAAAGAGTGTGGCGGATGGTGATCCTTGAAAAGAGGACTTCCGACCATCCGTAGCTCTACTTTGGTCGAATCCGTATTTTTGAGAGGCGTTGTGATGAGAGTACTGCTCATAAATCCCTCTTTCTTGGAAGAGGTCTGGTCACTGAAATACTTGATGAAGGTTTATGGACGTAAGAGTTTCGCACCACCCCTTTCTCTGCTGACCGTGGCCGCATTGCTCCCTAAGGATTGGGAATTACGGGTTGTTGATCTTAATGTTGGTCGATTGACAGGGCGAGATTGGGATTGGGCAGATGCGGTAATGTTCACAGGCATGAATTGTCAGCAGAGTTCGTTGCTGGCTTTGATCGGCGAGGCAAAACAGCGCTCCAAGACCGTTGTTTGTGGAGGACCTTATCCAACCTTCAGTCCGCAAGAAGTGTTGGACGCAGGGTGCAATATCCTCGTTCGTGGAGAAGCGGAAGATGTGGCGGACCGCCTCATTCAATCGATAAAAAACAAGACAAATGGGGAAGTCATTGAAGGTTCGAGCAGACCTGACGTGACCGCATCACCGGCACCCAGGTTTGACCTGCTTCGCTTAATGGACTACGGGAGCGCTGCGATTCAGATCAGTAGAGGCTGCCCGGTTGACTGTGAGTTCTGTAATGTTGTCACTTTGTACGGACGTCGACCGCGTTACAAGACGAATAACCAGGTGTTATCGGAACTGGACGCTCTTTATGATGCGGGATATCGAGGCACCGTATTTGTATGTGATGACAACTTCATTGCCGAAAGGAAGCACGCCTTATCAATACTGAACTCTGTGGCACGATGGGTGGAGGAAAAAGGAAGGCCCTTCGGTTTTTTCACCCAGGCCGGCATCAACCTGGGAGGAGATGAGGAAATGATGCGCTCGATGGTTCGGGCCAGATTCGAGGGCGTGCTCGTGGGAATAGAATCGCCGGATGAAGAATCCCTGCGAATAAGCGGCAAAAAGCCAAACATCGGCAACCCTGTCCAGGAGTGGTTGAAGAACATCAATGAGAACGGCATAAACGTTGTTGGAGCATTCGTCGTTGGTCTTGACGGAGAAAATCCGGATATCCAGGACCGGGTTTGTGAATTCGTAGAAAGTATATCGCTGCCAATTGCTCAGATTCTTCCGCTGAAGATCTGGCCGGAAACTCGGTTATGGCACCGCCTGGAATCCGCCGGCAGGCTCATTCCCGAAAAGACTTCGGCAGTGCATGAGGCGGAACTCAATTATGTTCCTGAAACATCCGAAGATCAGGTTTTGCAACGAGTAACCGGAATCTATGCTCGACTTTATGAGCCTGCAAATTACCTGGCTCGAGCATTCCGTTGTGTGAAGGCGGTGCAGAGCCCGCAATCCTCCTGGGGGTCTATAAGGGCCCGACTTCGGGCTATAAAAGGGAATATGACCAACGCAACTCTGAAAGACCAATTCTATAGCTTACGTGCTTTCATGAGCCTCGTTTGGGCAATCGGACTCCGACCGTCACTGATGCGACAATTCTGGGGACAGCTCATAAACATTCTTAAGGAACGTCCCGACCGCTTGGAGCAATACGTTGAGCTGTGCCTGGGAGGCGAGAGCATGAGGCGATATTCCAAGGTAGTGGCTCGCAGAGTCGATGCCATTGTGAGGCGACTCCCGTAGCGCCCCATCAGCGACGCCGACCTCATCGTTCCTTACCTAACTCAACAAGCCATTATGAGATTCGAGCCCACGCCAAGGAGCCGGCTTGTCCTCGGATCGCTCTTCAAACGAACAAACCCGCTCCTTTAATTTTCTTGAAAAATAGATTGACAACACACCTATATGTATGTATACTGGTATTCATATAATGATATATTGACGTATAGGAGCGAGAGCAAGACCGCCCGTCAACCTTACACACAAGGCGAAAAATGCTCTCACAAGTGCCGCTGGAACCAACAAAAATATGGAGGAACGAAAATGAGCGCTGATTTGGCGGTTCAGCTAGCTGACCTGGAAAAGAAAGTTGAGGAGATGGCCCCCGGCAAAGAGAACAAACTGGCAATGGTTGTTTTCTCCGGAGATCTCGATCGTCTGCTCGCTGCAATGATTATCGCAACCGGGGCTGCTGCGATGGGGATGAAAGTGGTGCAGTTTTTTACTTTTTGGGCCACGGCTGCGTTACGCAATCCCAAGGCCCAGACCAACGGCAAGGACTTCATGTCGAAGATGTTTGGATGGATGCTGCCCAAAGGTCGTAATGGCGTCAAGCTTTCAAAGATGAACATGGGCGGCATGGGTACGGCCATGATGAAGGGTCTGATGAAAAAGAAAAACGCTCCGAGCCTGGATGAGCTTTTCGAACTTGCCGCGCAGCTTGGAGTCGAAATCAAGGTTTGCGAAATGTCCATGGACCTCATGGGATTCAAACGCGAGGAGATTATCGACTACCCGAACATCGAGTACGTCGGCGTAGCAACATTCCTGGCCCACGCCAAAGAATCAAGCAACCAACTATTCATTTAAGGAGCAGTGCAATGTCTGACAGCAACGTGTCTAAGATTCTGGATCTCAAGGGACTTTCTTGTCCTATGCCCATAGTCAGGATGAGCCGAGAGATTGGCTCCGTGAAGGTCGGTGAAGTGATCGAAGTTCACACAACCGATCCAGGTTCCTTGTCGGATTTTCCCGCCTGGGCCAAGACAACGGGTAACGAGGTCCTGGAAACCAAACAAGGTGACGGGGTCATTCAGATTTTCGTCAAGCGCCTCAAGTGAGTCGAGTGACGTCACCATGGCGGACAAAATCTTCTATTTCATTCTGGTGCCCATGGTTTATTCGAGGTTTTTTGGGCGAGAAAGAAGATGTCATGAGAGAATGCGCTGAGACCACGCGACGTTGCCTATTTCATAAACGACCGGATGAATTCCCGCACATCTTCTTTTGTCCGGAAAATGCCGAAATGCCCTTCCAGGAGAAGGTCCGCATCCAAATCCACGAGCTTTGCCAGAGACTCCTGATATTGTTTTTCATTAGACAGCAGATCCGGATGTATTGGTCCGTGGACGTCTTGACCGAAAAGCACGAGCTGACCGTCTATGTGTGCGGTATACACAACCGAGCCGGGAGAATGACCGGGGCAATGAATGGCCGTCACGCTGCCGCTGCCTATCGTAAGCGTGGATTTCTCACCTTGCAATTTGACGTCGATGATTAGCGGTTCGAGCCTGGCGCCGTACCAGGTGGCGCCGGTCACGGAATTGTCACCGGATTCAAGGTAAACAGCGTCCAACGCATGGGCCACGATGCGGCAGCCGAATTCATCTCTCACCGCTGCGGCCCCGCCCGTATGATCAAAGTGGCAGTGCGTCAGAAGAAGGTATTCAAGTCGCGCATCCGGGACTAAACACTCGGTGATGTTTTCCCTCAGTCGTGAGTGCGCTCCCCCGCAGCCGGCATCGATAAGGGCTGCCTTGTCGTCAAAGCGGACCAAATAGACGGCTGCATCCGCCGGGTCCGTCAGCCCGCCCCCGCCCACTTGCCAAAGATTATTCATGATTCTTTTACTCACGTCATCCTCCTTCTGTCAGTGACACGGATACTACATAGCACGGATTGTGCTCAAGGGCATCTTCAGGACTAATTTGCCTGCAAAATCAGCGAGGTCAACGCGGACAATGAACTTTCAAGACCCCCGTTGATGCTTGTTGACGCAGTTCGGGGACAGGGGTAAACTCGTTCGAGAAAGAGATCATCCGTGACGAAGCCTCTCGCCCGGGGAATTGAAATGCGTCCGAAGTTCTCGATTCGTTTCCTGTCTTTTACACCATGACAAACTGGAGGCCTTTCAAATGACCGCTGCCAAAGTGGCGATTGTTCGTTACGACAAGCCCCTAGAATCAGTCAAGAAAGCAGTAGACCTCGCCGGTGGACTTGATCATCTCCCCACGGGAGCAAGGGTTTTCGTGAAGCCTAACATCGTCTTCTGGTCCCGCTTCGTTCCGATTCCCAAGTGGGGTGTCATAACCACATCGCGTGTAATAAACGATATCGTTTACTTGCTTAAGGACCGAGGTATCGACGACATCAGCATCGGCGAGGGCACTGTGGTCCATAACCCGAAAGATTATGAGACTGCGGCTGATGCGTTTGAAACTCTGGGCTATGGTTCCCTCAAGAAGCGGTACGGAGTCAAGTGTATAAACATATTTGAGAGACCCTTCGAAAAAGTCGACCTTGGCGGCGGAGTAGAGCTCGCTTTCAATACCGATATTCTCAATAGCGATTTTATAGTGAACATCCCTGTTATGAAGACTCATGCGCAGACAGTGGTGAGCCTCGGAATCAAGAACTTCAAGGGAATGATAGATATAAGGTCCCGAAAAAAGTGCCACTCCGCAGACCCTCATAAAAACCTGCATTACATGATTTCGAAGTTGGCTCACAAGATGCCGCCGTCCTTCACCATTCTTGACGGCATCTACACGAATGAACGGGGTCCTTCTTTTGACGGTAAAATCAGGAGGAGCAACATACTGGTGGCCTCCGGGGACGTGCTTTCCGCGGACAAGGTGGGAGCGACCATACTCGGATATCCGCCGTCCCAGGTCCCTCATCTTGTGCATGCGGCCAGGGACATGCATAGGAGTTTGGATTTGTCAGATGTCGAAATAGTGGGTGAAAAGATTGAGGACGTGGCGATGAGTCTGGAACACACTTTCGCTTACAATGAGACCGGGACTCTCCCCGCGCCGATGGTAAAAATGGGAATAAAGGGTCTCCTTTATCCGAAGTTCGATTTGAGCTTATGCACATATTGTTCCGGGCTGACAGGCGTCGTCCTCACAGCCATAGCTCACGCGTGGAAAGGGGAACCGTGGGACGATGTGGAAATCCTCACAGGCAAGATGATGAAACCCACGCCCGGACGTAAGCACACGATCCTTTTGGGGAAGTGCATGTTTGAGGCAAACAAGGACAATCCCAACATTAAGAATATGATAGCGGTCAAGACGTGTCCGCCGGCTCCTGATGCAGTCATTAAAGCCCTGCATCAGGCTGGAGTGGAAGTGGACCCAACAATTTTGAAGAGTAGAGACAAGGTGGTGGCGTCCCACATGAAGCGCTACGAGGGTAAACCTGAGTTCGACGAGTCTTTCTTCAGAATTGACTGACGGTCAGGTGAGAGCGCATATTTTCAGCCGCGACCACGTAGGACGTTGTCTCTATGGTCACAGTGGTATCGGGCTTCAAGAAGGTCCTGTCATAGCTTGTGAGTTCGGTAACGTCAGAAGGTTGTGGGCCAATTGGCCAGCAATCTCCGACTAAGGTACCCGCCGTCGCTCCCTCTTGCCAAGTCGATGATACGGCTTAGAACTTTTCGTGTATCGCGCGGATCGATCACATCGTCCAACAAGTGCAGGCCCGCTGCCTTCCACGGCGCGCCGGCTGCTCTAATCTGCTGTTCAGCCTGATGCCGAGCGGCTTCGATGTCGTCCGATTCATCTATTTTTCTGCGATACACGACATTAGCGGCTACTTCCGGCGCCATAAAACTGATTTCCGCATTCGGCCAGGCCAAGACAAAATCGGCGCCCATGCCTGTGCCGCACATGTTGGAGTAGGCCATGCCGTACGATTTGCGGATGACCAGGGAAACTTTAGGGACCGTGGAGAGTGCGGCGGCCTCAATGAAGTTGATGATCTTGCCGGGCATGCGTTTGAGTTCCGCTGCCCTGCCGACAAGAAAACCGGGAGTGTCGTGGAGGAAAATTAACGGAATATTGAACGAATCACACAGACAGATGAAGCTGCAGCACTTATCGCAGCCGTCCGGTCCCATGGCTCCTGCTGTGTGCATGGGCTGATTTGCGATAATTCCCACGCTGTGACCTTCGATACGTGCCAGGCAAGTGATCACGCTCCTGTCGAAATCGGGCTTGAGCACAAATATCTGCTCGTCATCGACAATGGTCTTGATCACCCGATTCATGTCATAGCCACGGCGAGATTCCTCTGGAACAAGGGATAGCAGTTCCTGTTGTCTCGCTTCCTGGTCACTTCCGCGCGGAGGCACAACCGGAGGTAATTCCTGAGCATTAGACGGCATGTAAGAAAGGAACTCCCGCACAATGCGGAAGCAGTCTTCCTCATCTTCGGCAACCCTATCCACTTGACCTGTGATTTCCGCGTGGAGCTTCCATCCTCCCAGGTCTTCGTTCTCAACCTGTTCACTGGTTGCCACTTCCAACACTCTCGGACCGGAAACAGCCATACACGAGCCTTTCACCTGCACGACAAAATCCGCGAGTGCGGCCAACCACGACGGACCACCGAAACACTCGCCCATGATAGTCGCCACGAACGGCACTTCACGGCTTCGGATGGCCATTTCCTTTCTCATGGTCATGGAGCTTAGGCCCTCTGAGCCCATGATATCCGGTATGCGAGCGCCGCCTCCTTCGCCCAAGTGGATTATGGGATAGCCCTTCTCGATTGCCCAACGGTGCAGGCGGTGCGCTTTTTCTACGCCGACTCGACCCCCCGTGCCGGCAAGAACAGTGGCATCATCCGCGGTAACTGCGACCGTCCGGCCATCGATCGTGCCGAAACCGGCGATCTTGCCGTCGGCCGGTGTTTTGTCTTCCATGCCTGGAAGATCGGAATGATTGAGCATGCCGATTTCAAAGAAGCTCCCCGGGTCCAGCAACTTCGCCACACGCTCTCGCGCGGTTTCCAATCCCATAGCCTGTTTCCGGGCGACTTGTTCGGGGCCTCCCATTTCCAGGGCCATAGCTTTCCGTCGTTCCAGTTCTTCAAGGGCCTCTTTCATTCCCATTTTTCTTTCAACTCTCCCGTTTTCAGAATTTCATGCCCGGCAAGTTGAGCGAGGCGGTGTTGCCGCCGTCCACAGGAAGCGCTTGACCGGTAATATAGCTGGCTTCATCACTTGCTAGAAAAAGAATGGCCGCGGCCACCTCTTCCGGTCTACCATAGCGCCGCAACTCGCAGCGGCTACCGAGTTTGTCAAACTTTCCCTTTTCTCGGGCTAGGTCAAACACGGCCTTGGTCATGCCGGTCTCGATCAAACCGGGGCACACAGCATTGATTCGGACGTTGTATGCCCCGAGATCGCAAGCGGAAGTCTGTGTGAAGTTAATAAGAGCCGCTTTACTTGCGCTGTACGCGTTGCCGCCGGCGCCCGACCGGATCCCGGCCACCGAGGATGTGTTCACGATAGCGCCTGTCCTGCGCTCCTGCATATGCTTGGCTACGTGTTTGGTGGTGAAGACCGCGCCCAGAACGTTTACCGAGTAAACTTCCTGCCAGTCTTTTTCATCCTGTTCTTCCAGCGTGCTAAGGCTTCCCGTAATGCCCGCATTATTGCATACAATGTCGATAACGCCGTAGTTGCGAAGAGCGAGATCGATCAGGTTCTTGACTTCCTCCTCATTTGCTACATTCGTTTGTTGTATGATCGCTTGCCCACCCTCGTTCAGGACAAGCTCCAGTGTTTCCTTTAGCTGTTCCGCATGCCAATCCGACAGGACAAGTTTGGCTCTTTCCACAGCAAAAAGAATCGCAGTTGAGCGGCCAATACCGCTGCCCGCCCCTGTGATAACGGCGACTTTCCCTTCCAGACGGCCCTTTTTGTCGGCCTTCATGATTCTGTCCCCACTAGGTCTCGTCACTAGATTTTGGCATCTTCAGCAACTTGAATTTGTGCTCATCACACTACAAAGACAGTGCATAGTTTTGCCTTTTTATACTTGTTGCCAAAAGTTTTGTCCAATTCGAGGTAGCCTTGTACCGTCATTCCGGCGAAAGCCGAGGAAACTGTCTCAGAATTCGATTCATTGTGGGAATCGTGCCACGATCTTGTGAAACAAACCCATTCTGAGACAATTTCCGGGGTGACGGATCGTGGAAAGGTCATTACGCTTGGCAAACGACTATAAATTTGAAAAATCAATCCAAACAAGGCAATGCCCCTCCGTGCAGAGACAAGAAGGGGCACGTGAACAGTTAATCCAGCAATTAATCGCCAAACGGGCCTCGTTTTACCTGTTCATCTCCTTGTTCAAGGCTTCTCGGTCGCCGCCGCTCATGCCCGCGATGTATTTCACCAGCTTCTTTCTGGCCTCGATGTCGTACTGGCTCGTAATCGCGATCTGCTCCATGACCGGCGAGCCGCCGCCATGGTAATAGCCGACATTGGTCACGCCGCCCGTGGCAGAGCAGAGCAGGTCGCCCAGATACCGCCAGAATTGGGCCTGGTCCTCGACCGGCATATTCGGATTGCGCTTTGTGTATTTCAATAGCAGATCTTTAGTGTCAGGATTCACGAAATCCCCTTCGTGAGGAAAAGTGGCTACAACACCTCCGGCGATATCGCAGAGTATCTCACCTTCTCTGAAAACCGCCTCACCCGAGAGGCACCGGCCCACATTACAGAAAATTGAATTTGGAATATAGGATCCGGGTCCGTAAGGGATAACACCCATGCCCGGAATGTAGACTTCCGGTTTGGCCAGAGCGGAAGCCGTATATCCGGCAGCGTAGCCCAACTCGGTGATCATGATGATTTCGGCCAGCTTCTCACGGACGTGCGACGCCTTGTGAATGTTGTTCACCTCCGCGGCCAAGGCAGCAGCTCCCAACAGCAGGTCGCCGATCGCGGGCTTGCAGCCTGAATAGGAATGCCGGTGAAATAACGCAAAAAGAAGGGCCAGGACACCCCCTTGCTGCCATTCTCCCGCCAGGAACACTCTTTCCCAGGGAACAAAGCAATCGTCAAAAATCAAGTAGGAATCCGTCGCTCCGTGCATGAACCCACGCGGGAAATGCTCTCTGGGCCTGAAATTATGGACGGTAAGCACTTGCTTCAACCCGTCCCAGTCCGCCGGAATGGCAAAGGCCACGGCATAGTCTTTGTCGTCGGGCCGCAGGGCCCGCGTAGGGATCACCAGCACCTCGTGGGCCACAGAGGCCTCAGAGATGTGCAGCTTGCATCCGGTAACTACGATGCCGTCGCTGCGCCTCTCCTTGATCCGCACGTAAACATCCGGGTCCAGCTGCTCCGAAGGTCTCAGCAGTCTGTCACCCTTGACATCCGTCTGAGCGCAACAGCCCACCAGGTCCTCGGTCTGAAAGCGGACCAGCCACTTCTTGAAGTTTTCGTGGTATTGGGTGGTACCATTGTTGGATTTATCAGCTTCGTAGGAAACGTTGTAGATCGCATTAGTGACGTCCACCCCCATACAGCGCTGTATGCAGCCGCCCACTTTGTGGCAGAGCACACGGGTCATATCCTGTTTCTTGTGCAAATCGTCCGTATTTTGATGGATATGGGTGAAACGGCTGATCCGCTCACTCGTGAGGTGAGAAACCGCTGTTAACAACGCTTGGTTCTCCGGCTTAAGTGCCTCGTCATACGTGGTACCAATGGAATCGATGCACGTCATCTGTAATTCATCTGTGCGGTCGATGAGATTCCCGTTGAAATAGACGTTTCGTTTCATCTTCGCCAGATCTTGGATAAATTGCTCTTTTGTTCTCATTTCTTCTCCTGACAGAGTGAGTCATTGAGCCGGAGACCAGCTGTTTCAATCTATTGGGATGACTTCGCCTTGGCTCGGTCCATGGCCCTCAACTCCTTGCGTAGGATCTTGCCGACCGGACTCTTGGGAAGTTCCTTGGCGAATTCTATGTACTTGGGTACCTTGTACTTCACAAGGTGTTCTTTGCAGAAATCGATGATCTCCTCTGGCGTGGCGGATTCACCTTGCTTGAGTACCACATATGCCTTGATGCGCTCACCGGAATACTCGTCAGCGACGCCGATCGCGCATGCTTCGAGGATTTTCGGATGCGAAAATAGGACTTCGTCCACGTCCCTCGGATAGATGTTAAAGCCTCCTGAGATGATCATGTCCTTCTTGCGGTCCACAATTGTGAAGTAGCCTTCCTCATCGAAAACAGCGATGTCGCCGGTAAGCAGCCAGCCATCTTTCAACGCGGCCGCGGTCTCGTCAGGACGATTGATATATCCTTTCATAATCTGCGGGCCCTTGAGACAGAGCTCGCCCGGCTCGCCCGGCGTAGTAATCTCCTTGCTATAATCGTCCACGTTAACGAGCTTTGCTTCTGTATTGGGAAAAGGTAATCCTATTGTCCCAAACTTGGTTTTGCCAAACGGATTGCTATGAGTAATGGGTGAGCTTTCGGTCAGCCCGTAGCCTTCGAGGATCGGAAGACCCGTAAGCTTTTCGAACTTCTTTATGGTCTCCATAGGGAGCGCTCCTCCCCCTGAGAAGCACCCTTTAAGTGAACTCAGATTATACTTCTTCAATTCCGGATAGTTGATAATCCCGTTGTAGAGTGTGGGGACGGCAGGTATGAATGTCGCCTTGGACTTTTGGATTGCCTCCAGAATTGCTTGAGGCTCCGGTTTGGGAATCAGGACGTTGGCGTACCCATAATACGTCGCCACATTCATTGCCGACGTCATGCCGAAGGAATGAAAAAACGGCAAGCAGCCGACGACGATCTCTTCCCCTGCCTTGAACTCGGGATACCAGGAGTCGGCTTGCTGAACATTGCAGGAAAGATTTTCATGGGTCAGCTCAACTCCTTTGGATACACCGGTTGTTCCACCCGTATAAAGCAAGGCTGCCGTGCCATCCCATTTCAGGGCCGGCGGATTCTTGATCGGCTCATATCGCTTGACCAGGTCCATAAACTCAAAAACATCCGGGGCAGCCGGTGTTTTGAGGTGCATGCCCTTCTTAGCGAAAGGGAACAATTGCTTGAGAGGGAAAGGCAGAAAGTCACGTATATGACAGGAGATTATTGACCGGATCCCCGTCTTTTGCCGCAACTTGATCATTCTCGGGACCAAGAGGTCAAGACAGACCAGATACTGGGAGCCGGAGTCATTGAATTGATGTTCCAGTTCACGGTCCGTGTACAAAGGATTGTTGGTGACCATCACTGCGCCCGCTCTCATGATTCCATACGCGGCTACCACCATTTGAACGAGATTCGGCAGGAGCAGAGCCACCTTGTCGCCCGGCTTGACGCCAAGATCGATCAATGCCGAAGCAAACCTGGAAACCATCTCATCGAGCTTGCGGAACGTTATGGCTGTGCCCTGGAAAAGCAGGGCAGGTTTGTTAGGATACTTCTCGGCTGATCTCGCCAGAGCCTCAGGCAGGGTAAGCTTTTCAAAGGCAAGCTCCGCGGGAACACCGTCCGCGTACGACTTCAGCCAGATCTTTTCCATGGCACTCACCTCCTAGTGTCATATAAGGTAGGTTACCGATAAGCCTGCCGGATCAAGATGAGCAAACTGCTTCGGCAGGCTCACCAAACCTTAGACAGCTCGCTCTATGATGGTCGCCACGCCCTGGCCGCCGCCCACACAGGCATTGGCGCAACCGTAGCGCCCGCCCTTCTTCTCCAATATGCGGGCGAGGGTCCCTACCAGTCGAATACCCGTTGCCCCCAGGGCGTGACCGATGGCCACTCCTCCTCCCATCACATTGACTTTGTCCGGATCGAGTCCCAGCTCCTTGATGCAGTTCAGGGCCACGATGGCGAACGCTTCGTTGATCTCCCAGTAATCGATATCCTTGGCCTGCAATCCGGCCTTTTCCAGCGCTTTTTTGCTGGCCGGGACCGGTCCTTCTCCCATGATCGTAGGATCTACACCGGCGAAACCGATGGACCTCACGGTGGCCAGAGGCTTGATACCCTTTGCCTCTGCCTTTTCCCTGGACATCAAGATCATGGTGGAGGCTGCCGCATTTAACGGCGAAGAATTCCCCGCAGTGATCAGGTGGTTTTTATTGTAAGCAGGCGCGAGTTGCGCCAGACTTTCGAAAGTCGTATCCCCTCGCACTGCCTGATCCGTCTTGACAGTGATGACCGATCCATCCGCCTGCTGCGCCTCAACGGGCAATATCTCTCCATCAAAGAAGCCTTCTTCCTGGGCCTTGGCCGCGAGTTGATGAGATCGCACAGACCATTTATCCATCTCTTCGCGGGTCAGGCCGGACTGAACGAGCAGCTTTTGAGCGGTAAGCCCCATGTTGACGGTGGTCATCATGTCCCAGTGGAGATACTCCGGGGCCGAAAACAGTGCTAAATTACCGGCAATTAATCCAGCCTCCACTGTCGGTCCCGCCATGGGGACCCTCGTCATATGCTCCATTCCTCCGACCATGACGACGTCCGCGTTGTCGGTGGCAACCTCCATGAAACCTAGGTGTATGGCGGCCATGGAGGAACCGCACTGCTGGTCCACAAATTTGGCCGAGACGGTTTTGGGAAAGTTGGCCAAGAAGACCGGGAAACGGCCCCCGTACGCCCATTGTTCGCCGACTGCTGTAGCGCATCCTACGATGAAATCGTCGATTTCTTCGGGCTGGATTCCTGTCCTTTTCGCTACCTCGGGCATTAATTTTGCCAACAACTCATCCGCCCTAATTCTGCAGAACACGTCTCTGGCCGGATCTTTAGGTCGAGAACGGGATTGAGCAGTTCTGAGGTATCCTGCAATGACCACTTCTTTCATCTGGGTGTCTCCTTCCATAGGTAGTTGGAATTTTGCGTTTGTGAATCGCCAATTTCCGTTTATTTTGTCGGGCCTGTTACGATGCCCATTACCTGCCGACTACTGTCATCGGTCGTTCGAAGCGTCCGTCAGTCGTCAAAGACTGCGCCGTTCATGTTCACGGTCAGACCGTCGCTCTCCATAAGTCTTGCGGCCAATCCGTTGATCTTGGGCACTTCGTAATGAAAGAAGTACTGCATAGTACGCAGCTTGCCCTCGTAGAACCTGCCATCCGAATCAGAGCAATCGGTCTCCAAGGCTCTCTGAGCGGCGATACCTTGGATCAGCCATTGCCAGGCAATGGCTATGATCCCGAACATCTCCAGGTAGAGCGTTGCATCCGCCAGAAACTCCTCAATGTCGCCTTGCAGGGCAAATTGCACCCGATGCATGGTAACGGTCTGAAGTTTTTCCAAGGTTTCTTTCAATCGATCCGCGTACGGTCTGAGTCCCTCATATCGCTGGGCTCTTTCTATGGCGGCCTGCACCTCTTCAAAATAAAGCCGCAAGGCTTTGCCGTTCTTCATGACCACCTTTCGCCCGAGCAGGTCCAAAGCCTGTATGCCTGTAGTCCCCTCGTGAATGGCATGTATCCTGATGTCGCGATAGTACTGCTCCATGGGGAATTCCTGGCAGTACCCGTAGCCGCCCAATATCTGGAGTCCCTGACTTACCGCAATTATTCCATTCTCGGACGGATAACTCTTTGCCACCGGCGTCAGCAGATCGAGCAGGAGCCCATAGCGCTCCTTTTGCTCCGCATCATCCGCTCTGGCCAGGTCGGTGTACATGGAACATTGCAGAATTACCGAAAGAGAGCCTTCCACCACTGCTCTTTGAAACAGGAGCATTCTCCTCACATCCGCGTGTTCGATGATGGGGATCTGGGGAAGCGTGGGGTCTTTGCTGGTCAGCCTGCGACCCTGGGGCCTCTCCTTGGCGTACTCCAGCGAGGTGTAATAGGCTGCCGAAGCTATACCGGTGGCTTGCATACCCACGCCAATGCGTGCCTCGTTCATCATCTGGAACATGTATGAGAGTCCCTTGTGGGGCTCACCGACCAGATACCCGCGGCAATCCTCGTTTTCCCCCATGCTCAGCTGGGTGATGGGGCACCCCCGATAGCCCATCTTGTGATAGACCGTGGCCACAGTCAGGTCGTTGGGCTCCAGGGTCCCGTCATCCTTAAGCCTTTTCTTGGGGACCAGGAAAAGGGAAATTCCTTTCACTCCGGGCGGAGCGCCTGTTATTTTAGCCAGCATCATGTGAATCACGTTGTCCACAGCGTCATGATCGCCGGCCGAGATGAATATCTTCTGCCCTCGGATTTTGTAATATCCCTCATTCGTGGGATCTGCCCGCGTGGTAATGTCTGAAAGAGAGCTGCCTGCCTGCGGTTCGGTGAGGGCCATTGTCCCCTGCCACTCCCCTCCCAGCAGCCGGGGAACATAAGTTTCCATGAGCTCGTCCGTACCGTAGGAAAGAATCAGGTGCGCAGCGCCGGTGGTTAAGCCCGGAAAGCCGGTCGCGGGAAAATTGGCGGCCGCAAACACATAGTTGCAAACCATATGCACGGTAACAGGGAGTTGCTGACCCCCGACCTCATATGGCATGGCTGAAGAGATCCATCCGCCTTCTCCCCATTCCTTCATCATGGTCTTAACTATAGGATGGACCTTTACTTGACCGTCTTCCAGCACCGGCGCCTCTTCATCCATTTCCCGTAAGTACGGATAGATCAAGTTGCGAGCCAGCTTCAGGGCAGTGTCCAAAACAAGATCGTAGGTCTCACGGCTGTGGTCCGCAAAATAAGGCAACACCGAGAGTCGTTCCACTCCGTGGACTTCATAAAGCATGAAATCCAGGTTTCGCTTGCTCACGAATTTTTCCGCCATAAGGCCTCCTAAGCCGGATAAAAGGACTTTCCGGATTCGGCCATCTCTTTAAGAAGCGTCGCCGGCTTGAACCGGACGCCGTACCGGCTTTCGAGATCGACCAATTTATTGTAAACGTTGCCGATTCCCCATTTGTCCGCGTACCGTAATATTCCTCCGCGATAGGGTGGGAATCCCGTACCGTAAATCATGGCCAAGTCCATGTCCTGCGGTCGATCGCAGACTCCCTGTTCCATCATCAGCGCCGCTTCGTTTATTCCCTGAGCAAGCATGACATCGACTATCTCCTGGTCATCGACCTTTTTAGGGGAAATCCCCTTCTCGCCCAGATAACCCTGAATAACATCCACAACCTTCTGGTTGGGTACAGGCTTGGGGCCGCTATAGTCGAAGTTGCCCGCACCTGTTTTTCTGCCATAGCAGCCTGTTTGGTAGATTCGCTCCGTGAGTTCGTGGACCTTGTATCGCTCTCCCAGCTTCTGCTCAAAGGTCCTGTTCACCCGATAGTTGATGTCGATCCCAGTGAGATCGGCGAGCTCCGCGGGTCCCATGGGCATGCCGAAGTCCTTCATGACCCTTTCTATTTGAGTGCCCTCCACTCCATCGGCAATAAGATACACAGTCCCGCCAAAGAGTCCGCCGAGCTGTCGTGATATGTAAAAACCGGGAGCGTCGTTAACGACAATCGGGATCTTCTTGATCGCTCGTGCAAATGCCACTGACGTGGCAAGGGTTTGATCGGAAGTCTTTTGCGCACAAATAACTTCAAGAAGCTGCATACGGTGAGCCGGATTGAAGAAGTGCAGGCCGATCATTCGACCCGGGTTCTCAAGTACCGATGCCATTTCGGTGATGGGCAGCGCGGATGTATTCGTGGCGAATATGGTTTCAGGCTTGCAGACAGCTTCAAGTTTCTTCCATATATCCTGCTTGACCTTCAAGTCCTCGAGCACAGCCTCAATGATCAGGTCCGCATCCTTCGCGTCCTCAAGAGATGTCGTGGCTTTCAGTTGTGTGTTCAGCATCGAGTCCAGGTCGGCCTGTTTCATCTTCTTGTTCTTGATTGAGTATTCGAAAGTCTTCGTGACGGACGCGATGCCCTTGTCCAGGGCCTCTTGGTTGATATCCCAGAGGACCGTATCAAAGCCCCCCTTGAGCAACAGGTTGACAATGCCCGATCCCATGACACCGCCGCCCAGCATCGCTACCCTTTTGATGTTCGCGGGTTGAATCCCCTCGATGCGGGGGAGCCGCCCGGCGGCCCTGGTATTGAGAAAAATCCCGATCAGGTTCTTGGCGACGTCTGAGACTGCGCAATCGCAAAACAGATCTATTTCTCGATCAACATCAGCTTCAATATCGAAAGACAGGCCCTTTTCCATAGCTTCTATGGCCTT
>DATJPW010000220.1:0-20626 GCA_035506215.1 Desulfomonilaceae bacterium | reverse complement strand
CAAGTGGTTGCAAAACCTCTGAATACACATGTGATACAGTAGGGGCGCTTCGAGAAGCGCCCTGATTTCGGGCGGTTCACGAACCGCCCCTACAAAATATTGCATTATTCTTTTCTTCCATTGAGGTTTTGCAACCGCTTGTAGACTCCTGCGCTACTTTGCTCGTTCTTTGTGCCCGAGAGGCTAATCAACTCCCAACGCCAATTCTCGCTCTTGCGGGACGGCGATTTGGCCTGCACCTCATACCGTAAACGAGAGACATTTCCGTCCCGAAAGCATCCATTTGCTGAACTCAAGACCATTTTGTGCTATACGCCACGGGGCTGCGATCACTATTGATGATACAGTCCGGCGCTCGGACAATTCTAGGATCACGTCAATTGATGAAAGGGAGAGAGATGAAAGAGATAATAGGTAAATTCGTGTCAAGAGCACTAGGGCTCGGTCTGCTAATAATAATTGCATCAACTGCTTTGCCGGGAACTGCTGCAGGCCAGATGCAGCAATGGCTACAGCAGGAACGGATGAGGCAGGCGTATGACCGACAGCAATGGCTCCAATGGCAGCAGCTTGAGCAAATGCGACAGATGTACGATCGCCAGCAGTGGCTACAATGGCAACAGCAGGAGAGGTGGCGTCAGATGTATCAGAGATAGAGTCGGTCGGTTGTCCTGGTGGTAGGAGTTACCGTTCTAAGGAAAGGGCGGGACCAGAGCACCTAAGCTCTGATCCCGCAAGTGCAAGGAATTAAATGCTGTGCCAACCAGTATGATCCTGCCGCGCGAAGGCTTGCCCTCACTTCTTGGTTTTGGTCGGTCTCTTGGTGGGTCGGCAAAGGATCACTGCCCCGATCAACACAGCTGCCGAAAGCCAAAATGAAATTTCGTAAGAACCTGTAACGTCTTTGATGTACCCGGCTATAAGCGGCATCAAGAATCCCAATCCCCAGCCGAGGAACACGAATCCGTAATTCGTCCCGAGGTTCTTGGCGCCAAAGAAGTCGGCCGTGAAAGACGGCAGCAAAGCGAGTCCGCCGCCGTATTGCCAGTAAGCCACACCTGTCGCCAGAAACAGAAGCGGCACGCTTTCCATTCTCATAATGAAGGGCGTAGAGATCAAGAATATGGCGGACACAATGCCGTTCAACATATAGGCATTGGCACGCCCGATCTTGTCTGAATAAAGCCCTGTACATATCCTGCCTGAGGCATTTATCAGGCCGCCAAATGAAGCGATTATCCACGCGTTATAGGCGAAGAACTCCAGTTTGCCGGCTGTCTTGGCCAAAAGAGGCGCGGCATTGGCGATCACTAGCTGGCCTGATTGTGAGCTGCCGATAAACAGTCCGACCAAGGCGTAATACTGCCATTTGGCAAGCATTTCCGTGGCCGTCCAGTCCTCGGTTGTAAGGGCGGGTTTGCTCCCGCTCAATGATGGTTTCACCGCTCCTACAGGCGTGGGTTTAATCGGCGCAGCAGCAGGCACATAACCCTCGGGCGGCCACGATAACAACTGACCTGCGATTATCACGACTATGGCAAAAATAATCCCAAGGCCAATGAAGCTGCCCGAGATACCATAGTTGTCTATAAAGTATTGGGCCAGGGGAGCGATGTAAAGCGCGGCTCCCCCGTAACCACCTACTGTAATACCTGCAATCAAGCCCCTCCGGTGCGGTCCAAACCATTTTAACGCGGCCGGTGTAGGTGCGGCATAGCCAATACCCATACCCATTCCGCCTAGAATTCCGAAGCCGATAATTAGCCCCGCATAACTCTTCATCAACCCCGCGATTATGCAGCCCACGGCCAGCAAGAGGCCTCCCATCGTGGCCCCCACTTTTGGGCCGTACTTGTCCTGAATCTTGCCTCCTGGTATCATGCAGACGGCAAATATAAGCCCGCAGAGGAAATAAGCGACAGTACCCTGGGCGTCCGTCAAGTACGGCCAGCCTGCATTGATCCCCGTCATCAATTCGCCTAAATCCGCCTTAGGCTTATTCACCAGGGCTTTTTTCCAAACGCTCCACGCATACAGGATCCCTAGACACAGATTTACGGCCATTCCAGCGAAGGTGACGATCCACGCTCTTCCCGGCTCTTTCTCCACTTGTGCGGTCATTATGCGCTCCTATGAAGGCCGACTCACAGCTCAGATCCGGACAGATGGCCTTGAGCACCCGAGTCGGCCCCTCAAGACCTCGATCAGGCAGAGGCGAGACGATCTTTCACCAGCTGCTCGACAACAGACGGATCAGCGAGCGTGGTAGTATCTCCAAGCTGATCCACAGTGCCCGCCGCTATTTTCTGCAGAATGCGCCGCATGATCTTTCCACTACGAGTCTTGGGAAGACCGTCAGCCCATTGAATCATATCCGGCGTGGCAATCGGCCCAATCTGAGTGCGCACCGCCGCGATCAGTTCTTTTCTTAGCTCATCGGACTTGGGCACACCTGTGTTCAGCGTAACAAACGCGTAGATCCCCTGTCCCTTAATTGCATGAGGGAATCCCACCACAGCCGCTTCCGCCACTTTGGGGTGGAGTACCAGAGCAGATTCAACTTCCGCTGTCCCGATCCGATGGCCGGAGACATTGATAACGTCATCAATGCGGCCGGTTATCCAATAATAGCCGTCTTCGTCCTTCTTGGCGCCGTCGCCCGTAAAATACAGTCCCGGGATACGGGAGAAATAAGTCTCTCTGAAGCGCTCGTGATCCCCAAACACCGATCTCGCTATACCCGGCCACGGCTTCTTTATAAAAAGCGCCCCCTCCTGGCCGGGGAAAGTAGTCTCCTGACGAGTGTCCGGATCCAGGATTACCGGCTCGACCCCAAAGAACGGAAATGAGCAAGAACCCGCTTTGATCGGGCCTACTCCGGGTAGTGGGGTGATCAGGTGGCCACCGGTCTCTGTCTGCCACCATGTATCCACGATGGGCGCCCAGTCACGGCCTACATAGTGATAGTACCAGCGCCAGGCCTCGGGATTGATGGGCTCACCCACCGTGCCGAGCAGCTTGAGCGATGAAACGTCATGCTTTGTCACGTACTCGCTACCCTCTTTGGCGAGAGAGCGGATGACAGTCGGGGCCGTATAGAATTTAGCCACGTGGTGTTTCTCGCAGATCGCCCAATATCGGCCGAAATCGGGGTAGGTGGGGATCCCTTCAAAGAGGACCGCGGTAAATCCGTTGGTCAGAGGCCCGTACACGGAGTAAGTGTGTCCGGTGATCCAGCCGATGTCCGCGGTGCACCAGAAAACTTCATTCTCCTTAATATCGAAAACCAGCTTGGTGGTCATGGCTCCATAGAGCATATAGCCACCGGTGGTGTGAAGCACACCTTTGGGTTTTCCGGTGCTGCCGCTTGTATACAGTATGAACAGTGGGTCTTCCGCGTCCATGGGTTCGGGCTTGACATAAGAGGGCAGTGACGGGTCTGCCATGAGTTCATGCCACCAGAATTCCTTTTTGGGGTCTAAATCTATTTTGAGTCCGCAATGATCGTAAACGATGACTGTTTCCACTTCAGGGCAGCGCTTAAGTGCCTCGTCCACCGTTTTCTTCAATCCCAGCGCTTTTCCTCCACGAAATCCCCCGTCCACCGTAATCACGAGCTTTGCGCCGCAGTCTTTAGTGCGGTCCGCAATGGATTCAGCACTGAAGCCGCCAAAGACCACACAGTGAATCGCACCTATTCTTGCGCAGGCCAACATGGCCACCGAAAGCTCTACGATCATGGGCATGTAGATAATGACGCGATCACCCTTCTTGACGCCTTTGGACTTCAAGACGGCCGTGAATTTGTTCACCTCGTCGTACAATTGCTGATACGTCACGACCCTCGATTGATCCGGAGAATCGCCTTCCCAGTAATAAGCCACCTTATCCTTTAGCTTTGGAAGATGTCTATCAAGGCAATTGTAGGAGGCATTCAGCACCCCTCCTCCGAACCACTCGATATTCCCTTTTTCAAAATCGTAACGGAGGACAAAATCCCACTCTTTATCCCAGGTGAGGTACTCTTTGGCCGCCTCTGCCCAGAAGTTGTCGTCCTCGATAGAGCGTTTGTACAGTTCTTGGTACTTATCCATGCCGACGACGTACGCTTCCTTCTCATACACCTTCAGGTGGGCGTCGTACCATTTTTGATCATCTGCCATAGTTAAGCACTCCTTTCCCTTCTATTTATTGCTAAGCCGAGAAACTGAAACCAGGTCAGCGATCTTAGGCTTTGGCCAACATGTTTCAGGCGCATGCCGCCCAAACAGAATCAAGAAGTGACTACGGCGATATGGAGAAGTGCCGTCCCAGGCCGATCCGACCCCCACGCCGCCTAACCCCTTGCCGTGGGGAGACGCGCCGGAAAACGGACTCTTCTGAAACGCGTTTCACTCGCTCTAACATGAGGCTCACTTGCCCTGGCCAGGGTCGCGATTCATCAGTAGTGCCGCTTTCCATGCGCGCTGCCACGGACCTGAATGCGTAGTCTGAACTCCCCACTCTCTTGTGGAGGGTCCCTTTCTTACCCGACATCTTGGGACCTATCCGGGCATTGAGCCCTGCCGACCCATTGGCTGTCGACTTTCGAGGCAGGTTTCGTGGCGATTTGTGCTGGTCGGTGAGTCGGCCAGACATGTTTTCTCCAACAATTTTAGCGTGGAATTGCAGTTGAGCATTCAGGATGATTTGAGAGTACCACATCATAGAATCGCATTCAATATTTTTTTTTGTGGGTGGCAATTTTTTTATTTTTGATCTCAGGCTGCTCGAAAGAGGGGGAGGTCTGCATCTGGTATGACAATATTATCCTATAATAACAAAGAGATGGCTTCGGGGTCTGCTTATTCTTGGCTCGATAAAAAGATCCGACTTGACAGAACCTTTAGAATAATATTCAATATAGCGCAAGATCAGAATCCAGTTCAAAAATTGCAACCGCATGAACGAATACGAGCATCAATGCCCTGAACAACTAGACCGCGCATGATCGGCGCGCTCAAAAGCCGGAATTGAGTCGAAATAGTCCTCAATCCGGAGCGCGTGTCCTCGGAAACGTAATAACCGGAATACGGATTAGTGCAAGCCGGTCAGTTCGGACCCCGTTGTAAACGGCACGTCCAGAAACTCTTTAAGTAGTCACTTTTGCAAGGCTAGCCTCTGCATGGTTGGTCACTACACTATGAGACGTGTCTTGTGAGCGTGAGTATAAGTGCCGAGCAAAGATAAAAAACAAAGAATACTCGCCGCAGCCGAGGAAGTCTTCACCCAAAAAGGCCTGTTGGGCGCCAGTATTGCTGAAATAGCTCGCCAGGCGGAGGTCACCGATTCGGTGATCTATCAATTCTTTAAGGGTAAAGAAGACTTGCTGTTCTCTATTGCAAGCCAACGAATGCCTGAAGTGTTCGAGTTTCTGGAAGAGAGCCTCCAAGGCATCCGGGACGCTGAGAGTCGGCTGAGCAAGATGATCTGGTTTCATCTACGGTATCATGAGACTCATACCGGCTTCGCCCGGCTACTGTTACTAGAATGCAGATCTCATAAGGATTTCTATCGCAGCCAGGGCCATGCTCTTGTCAGAGAGTATGCAGGCGTGATGTTACGCATACTCGAGGACGGGATCAAAGATGGGAGCTTTCGCGAGGATGTCGATATGCGTCTGGTGCGCGATGTGATTTTCGGAGCTCTGGATTTTGAAGATCTCAGCTTCCTGGTAACAGGGGAGACCACAGATGCTTCCTCTGATTTGGACCACATCATGGGCCTTATTCTTCCTATGATAAAGAAAGGATCGCCATGGGATGATAAGCCGATGGATAAGGCCAACCGAATGCTTCTGGCCGCTGAACAAGTCTTTGCCGAGAAGGGTTTTAACAAGGCTAAAGTAGCCGATGTCGCCAAACTCGCTAAAGTGGCGGAAGGGACAGTTTACGAATATTTTGCTAACAAGGAGGACCTCCTCCTGTCCATCCCGGCGAAGCGATTTCAAGACCATATGGACCAATTGGATGAAACCTTTCAAATTAGAACCCCACTCGGAAAACTTAGGCGATTGATTCGTAATCATTTTTCACTATACCTGACAAATCGCAATTTCCTGGAGGTCTTTATTATCCAAATACAGTTAAGCGCAAGATTTTACTCGTCCAAAGCGTACGATACCTTCCGCCGATATTGCCGGGTCATCGAGCTTGTAATAGAGGAAGGAAAAGCCGATGGGAGTTTCCGTCCCGACGTTAACCCGAGGGTCTTCCGCAACGTCTTTCTTGGGACATTCAATCACATGGCTCTAAGATGGTTTATTCTGAACAAGGGACCCGAGACGGACAAGATGCATGAGATTCAGCAAGTGACCGACTTGCTCTCCATGTCGGTCCTCACCGAAGAAGCCCTAAGTAGAGGATTCGGAGCAAATTGACATACGCGCGGCCCGGGACCGCCCCTGAGCCGGATCACAAATCCTGCGAACCCCAGCCCCTGTTCACCACAAAATCGGCATAGCTCTTAATGTCAGCACTCGCGTTGCTCTTATAATACAGATAGTAAGGCCGTTTGATCGGATATGCGCCGTCGCTCACTGTTTCGCGGGACGGAGTCACTCCCACCAGACAGGGCAGTCTTTTGATCTTCAGGATTTTGATTGCCTCTCTCTGTTTAGGCTTTGATTCGAACGCGTCTCGAATTCTTACATACCCTATGGCCCCGGGCGTCTTGGCTACCTTCGCCAAGACTCCGGGAAATTGCGTTAAGGCCACAGCGTCGCTTGTAAAGCGGGAGCCGCCGAGAAAGTCATCCTCCAAAAAAACCAAAGTACCCGGGTGATGGGTGTCGTCCGTCCTGACAACGGTGATCATCTCTCCGCGGCCGCCAAGTTGATCCCAACGCGTATATTCACCCTTAAAAATCTTCCGTACCTGCTCAACGGAAAGTTCGTCCAAAGGGTTTTCGGGATGTGTTATGATAACTATGCCACCATAGCCTATCAGTCGTTCAACGAGTTCAACGCCTTTCTGAACCGCCAGTTTGTTCTCTTTATCATTTATGCTGCGGGAAGCCATGGCGATGTCAGCCTTACATTCTATCAATTCAGCAATGCCAACGTCGACAAGCTGACCTTCAATCATGTTCACTTTTATGGCAGGGTTGTTCTTCGTGAACACTCTTGTCAGGATTTGTATTCTGCCGAACATGCTGTCCGCACCGGAGACTCGAACAGCGCTTTCATCACTTTGGGCTAGGGCATTCGGAACGGTGACCGCGGCAATAGCTATCGCAACGACACCCAAGGCGTTAACCAAGGATTTCTTCATTTAACACCCCCTGATGATTTCTCCGGAGAAGCTTCCGACATGCGGCAACTCCCACCACGACGTATCACGACTCCGACTCGCGGCACGAACGGTTGCCGATAATCGCCGGTAGCATGGTCCTCGATTCTACCGGTCGGACAAAACTCTCGATGTCTTTCAACTGCAAAATATCATGCAGCATTAATGGATGCAACTTTTCGGTGAGACTGAGAACGTGGGCCTAGGAGAAGAACGCTTTGTACAGTATGCGAGATCGGGTATGGACGCTCCACCAGTCTGTTCCGCCTTCCAGCGGCTGTCTCTCTGCTAATTTTCGTTTAACTACAGGCGCCCATGCTAACGGCGCCCATATGAGAACCAGTGGGAGGGGCGAGATGAGCAAAACACCTGATATTACTCCCAGGGGCACATTACCGGATTCCATGGCATAAGCCATCAGAAGCAGCCCGATCAAACCCAGCGGCCCGGGTATCAGAAACCAGGAAAGCATCATGGCCGCTCCAACGGCAGAAGTAATCTTCCTTGATTTAGAATCCGTGTCCATCTCGATGCCTGTTGCTTCGCCTCCGAAAAACCTACAGTGCAGAACAGAATGCCGCGTCCCAGTTTCATCCAGTCCGATACGAATGAAAGGAGAAAGGACTAAATTGTATTATGATTAACATTTTGAAGGAATGCCTTCAAACATTGACTTTCCGCAAGAAGCGAGCAAATACTGGGCTGTCGGCGTAGCGCAATAAAGGAATGATCGGTTTATGGTGGTTACGTTCTCTTGAGGTAAGCAAGCGCGATAAGGAGACGTTCCGGGCGGATTGATAGCGGTGAAAGACAAGCATATAAGTCTACAGCATTCCTCACAGACGGATGGCATCGAGCGGCTCAGTGTTAAGTGCTCTAGACGCTCTTTTCTCAAATGGTCCGGTGCGGTCGGATTAACTGCAACAATCGGACTGGCCTCATCCCAGGCGGTGGCAAGTCGCATCCCGGTCAAAGAACAATTCGATGTATTTCATCCCTCGCTGGAAGGCATAAGCAGACCGATAACCATAATTCAGGCAACGGACTTGCATTTCGGTTTCTTTTTTGGGGTCGATGACCTGGCAAGTCTTGTAACAAGCCTCAATGCCATTGAAGCGGACGCCCTGATGCTGACAGGTGACATCTTCCATTCGGGTCACACGGTCATCCAGGAAGCTGTGCCGTTGCTCCAAGAACTCATACTGAGAGGCCATGGGAATTACGTTGTCACAGGGAACCACGAGTACTATGCCGGGGAGAAACGTAGTGTGAAAGCTTTAGAAGCGAGTGGGCTCAGGGTGCTCAGAGACGAGTGGATTTCTATCGAGGAGCAGGGGCGCTCCATCCATTTGGGTGGTTTGGACGATGTGCTTACCACTTGGCCGTCGGACCCGGATTTCCCTATATTTCGTCGGTTCATCGGGAATGCGCCCCCTAGCCCCGGAATGCGCATACTGCTTTGCCACAGGCCCACCGTGTTTCCCGCAGCTTCTCACTCGAAAATAGATCTGGTCCTGGCAGGGCACACACATGGAGGACAGATTATAATTCCCTGGCCGGGGGAGAAGCGAGGGTTAAGCCCGCTCAGTTTGGTATCGGACTATGTCCAAGGATGGTATCGGGCCGGAAAGTGCGGAATGTATGTGAGTCGAGGGGTGGGGCGTAATTATTTGCCCCTGCGAATCAACTGTCCACCGGAAATTAGCGTATTCCATCTTAAAGCAGGATCCAATTCAACTGACGGAATCAGAATCACATATGCCTCCGGTGAGAAGGGTCAGGGCACCGGCCGCGATTATCTACCGGCCCGGCAGTTGGCTTAGGTGGAATGCGGTGGTTGAGGTATGTGGTGAACCTGCGCTGGGCATTAAAACGAACTGCGAAATGGTCCGTGGAGTGCGCTTCGGCGATTTCCGGTTACGGTCTGGCATACCAGCGTAGTCGGGCCTTTGTCGAGGGGTTCAGAATACTGACCTACCACAGGATCGCGGAGCGTCCCCGTGACTCGCATACTGTAAAAACCGACCATTTCCGAAATCACATGTCCTTTCTGGCCGACCACCACCCTGTAATAGGGCTGGGCGAGCTGGCACAAAGGCTGGTGAACGGCCCCGTGCCGGAGAAAGGCTCCATTGCCGTCACCTTTGATGACGGTTACAGCGAGGCCGCTACTATCGTCAGCGAAATCCTTGATCAACACAAAATTCCTGCGACATTCTTCATTATTACGGGGCTCCTGGACAAAGAAATCCAATTTCCGGGGGGGCCTTTTCTCACGTGGGAAGGGGTCGGGCAGATGGCGGCCGCGGGATTTTCTATAGGATCACATGCTGTGAGTCATCAGAGCCTCGGCGGTATGAGTCCGAAAGAGGCTGAACTGGAACTGGTAAATTCTTATCGGCGGATTGCAGAGGAATTGGGCTTACCTCCCACAGGTGTGGCATACCCTTACGGGACGATGCGAGATTTTTCGGCCGTCATTGCTCGGATCGCTCAGAAAGCCGGTTACAATTATGCGGTTACGGCTGTCCACGGACTCAACCACATGGGCTGCGACCCTTTTTATTTGCGTCGCACTTCACTTACCGCGGGTGATGGTCCAAGGACATTTCGAATGATCCTCAAAGGCCATCTCGATTCATGGCGCTTCGTGGACAGATGGGGCTACCGGCTTCAACGGGTGAACGCTTCATGAATTGGTCATCGTGTTATTGAGGTTCGGCCCAAATCTGCTTGTACGCCCAGCGACCAGCCGGTGAACATCAGCAACTGCCTGATATTCTGATCCACCCACAGGTCTGCCCTGGCAATGGTGCTCCGGGGAACAAAGATCAGGTCGTTGCGGCCCAGCATGAAATCGGACGCGGACGTCATTTTGGTCAGGTCCGTAGTACGGCTTAAGAACCTGCCGTCAGGCCCTCTGGATACAACGAGCACTGTCCTCGGCTCTCCTGTGGGCCTGGTCCCGCCCGCGAGCGCAATGGCATGTTGAACGCTGGTAGGGCCTCTGACCGTGAAGGCTCCGGGCCTATTAACCTCTCCATCAACAAATACCAAGTTGCCGACCACTTCCCTGAGAATTACAGACACGTCCGTGTCGGGCAGGATACCGGCATACCTTTTGTTGACGGCCTCTGTGAGTTGAGGCACGGTCATGCCGGCTGCGGGCATATCAGTAATCAGCGGCAAAGAGATGTGACCGTCAGGACGTATGCTAACAGCGCGTGCTTGACCGAGAGCCGCGGATGCGAACGTTCGTTGCATTTCGTCCAGTTTGACGTTGAAGTCCCTAACAGTGACCGTTATGTCCGGGTCCTTGAGAAGATCGGAATAGACTTTCTTAAGAAGATGACGAGTCTCATCCGCGGTCAAGCCGGCGACTTTTACATCAGGTTTTCGCGGGATGCTGATCATGCCATCCGGCCGGACCCGAACTGTGCGGTTCATCTCCGGGTGAAATGTGAACTCTACGTCGATCTGATCTTTGATTTGCAGTCTGTAAGGAGACGAAGAGACATTGGGAGTCGGCAGGTACAAGATTTCCAGGACATCGCCCTCCGCGAGTCTGTACAGCCATGACGGGAAATGTTCCGTCACACGATTCACGGGCAGTGGCGGAGTTTCGTTCACAACCACTCGTTCCCGAGGAATAACGCAGCCACTTATCAATAGCACGACAGCGCAGAGAGAAAACACTTTCTCGAAATGATTTTTTAAGCATATGGTAGAATTCCGCGTGCTCATAATGCGTTTTCCTGTTCGGGTAAAGGTTCCGTTAAATCACTTGATGACGCGTCTCACTGCGGGTAGTGACAAAGTCCCGTGTTGTTAAAAGGCGCCTTCAACTGATACGAAGAATCCCTCTCTTCTCAATTCCAAGGTCCTGCCGGCAATGTTCTCCTGGTTGTTAAAATAGCTTTCCAACTCATATCCCACTTTGGCATTCAGGATCAGCGGGGCACCCATAGGGCGTCTCAAAACCGAGAGACCCGTGGACACATCGACAAAATTAAAAAAATTCGGATTGATTCCGTAGGTCATACGTGCGAATGCGCCCAAGCTCCAACACAGGGGAGGCGCATCCCAACCAAAAGGAAATCTGGATTCAAAATGAGCGCCTATACAAGGAACAAGCTCACTAAGGGCTATTCTGTCGGGCAAGCTCAATCCGGGAGGGCCTAGACCTACCCTGAGGTCAATGTACCTGAAGTCACCGTTCAGACCGCCGAACCAACGCGGTCCAATGAGAAAGTCCAGATCGTAACCAAATCCGAACATCGCGGTTCTCAATTCGGATTCCACTTGGCTGCCTGCCGGATAAACGAAGTTCCTGGTCACCAGAGTTCTAGCGAGAGTATTGCTGCCTTTATACCGTTCAGGGATAGTGCCGAAAATTCTCAACAGATGGTGTTCCAGAGGGCGCACTGAGCCAACCACTCTGTAGCTCTGGTTGTCAGTCGGCAACCCCAGATCGGCTATCAGGTTGTTGAGGGTGCCGGCTCCAAGATTCTCCTGTTCGAATCCTATCCTACCGTCAATCCAACTGAAGAACCCTTGGAAACCGGTGGTGGTGCAACCGTTGTAATCCATGGGCTCTGCATCGCACACAGCCGGCAAAACCAAGGCAGACCCCAATATCATCAACCATGCAGAAATCCACAGCGCAATCCTATGCCAGGTTTGTCGTGCCCCGGTCGTCGTCATCGCATCCAATTTCTTCTTATGGGGCATAGTCACCATCTCCCGTAGCAACCGTTGGTGTCGCTCCGAGTTCCCCCGAGCAGATGCCCGGCCTGCATGGGGTTCACGAGTTCTGGACGTCTTTCAGCACTCGCTGTCGGACTGACGACACGATGACGAATGCGAGAGTCTTTGTGAAAAGACCGTACCGAATTCTCGGATTGGTCGGCCCGAATCAGGCCGACTCGGCCTCGAACGGGCTTGTCCGGGCCGGAACCGGCCCGTCGAGACCAGTTTCGCGCGCGTTTTGATCGGGCGCCTGAATTCTCTCCGCCGGCAGTGGAAATGTTGGCTTGGACCCTGTTCGTGAATTCGACCATGCGGCCGGCTGCGGGTCTTCCGGCTGCGGGAAGTCGGTCGGCAGTTGGGTTAATCCCATTGTCCACCCAAGACAACCATCGGCCGTTCGAGGGTGAACACGATAGCTGGGCGTTATGAACTTTCTCGCTAGACCGCACAGGGCCTCTCCTGCCTTCCAACATCGCCTTTTGGGTCAGCAGCCGTTCGCGTCCTTTAAGAAAAAATCGGAGATTGGCCTCTACACACTCTCGCATGGCCGATTTGATACCCTGAATCTCGATGTCAATGGCTCGGATTTCCCTGCTGTTAGGCGTGAATCTCACCCCTAAAGCTCGCTTGTCAATCTCCAGTTGAACTATCTTTTCTTGAAAGTTGGCCAGGGACGATATGCCCGTGATGTTGTTATCAGGAACAAAGCCGCTGAATACGCCTTTCCCCGAATCCAGCAATTGCAGAATCAATTCACACTCGCGCAACTGAAGTTCGACCTTTTGCAATCGTTGGGCAATGGCTTCGGCGGACCCTTGTGAGAGCTTCGGGGGTGGGGCGGCAGGCTTCGTACTGTCCTCAGCCTCGTTTGCGAACCGAACTCCGGGACCGGTTGGAACATCAGCAGCACTTGTAGTAGCGTGAGCCTCGCCACGAAGGCCGTTGCCCGTGCCGGCCGGCGTGCTGAACTTCGCGTGATCTCCGGAAATCCTGAGCGATTTAGGCTCCGAAGCAACATGGTCAGAGCGAGAGAGCCAAGGTATGACAATGGCGGCTGTGAGGGCCGCAATTAAAAAGATAAATAGCTTCGCGATCGTGCTCACGTTCAGTGGTGAGCCCGTCGCCTCACCAATACCAACGCGTGGATCCGACGGCTCGTCCGGTTCGGAGTTTTCCATTGGCCCGTGGGGTGCGCTGAACGCGTCTGAATCGTGGCTGATGGTGTTGTCGTGACGGACCTGGTCGTACGGACTGCAAAGAGCTCCAATCTCGTTGTCCGACGGCCTTTCCACCTCGTCGCCTAAGATAGAGTGCCAGTCGTTTTCTTTAACTAATCTCTTTGCTTCCATCTCGGCGTTTCTCCGGGTACGCAGATTTCCGGAGAGTGCAAAAAGCTTAAGATAGATGACTGCCCAGATCTGCCGTGCCTTTGTCTGATAGTGTATCAAAATATACTAATTATTGTCAATAATTAATAATATATACGGTATATTCACATTAAAATATTAATATAATATACTGATATTTAAAATATTATTGTTCACAATAGTTGACAATGCGCGCCCTCCGGCCTTGACTTTCCATGCCCCAAGTGTTTATAAGTTCTAATAATCAAAGGCAGAAAGGGAAACCCATGTTCAGAGAACTTGCATCCTCCTTCACGGATGAATTTTACAGACTCGACCGCACTCTGTTTCCGAGGAACGGCACGGTTGAATCGAGAGCAGTTCAGTTCACGGCTTCCCATTTTTCAGAAGGGGTGACATCCACAACCCTAGCTTTTGCCACTTTCCTCGCCAAAGTACACTCTCCGGATTCGATAATAGTGGTGGAGGCCAATTTGAGAAGACCGTCCTTCCGGAGACTTCTTAAGCTCGAATCCGACAGGTCCCTTTTGGGAATCCTTCAAGATTCCCAGCCAGTAGCAGACGCTATCCAGCGGGTTGACGATTACGGTTTCTCGGTCCTGCCGGCGTCAAACGGTTCCGAACAGGGGTTGGAACGAGAAGCGCGCATCGAGAATCTTGAAAGCGTGCTCGTGGAACTCCGCCGGATGTATCGCTGCATTCTCCTGGATACCCCTCCGGTGATCCCCTTTATAGACTCAACCATTATCTCGGGCATGACCGATGGAGCAATATTGATAGTGGAATCAAATTCAACTCGCTCGCAGGTAGTGGACCACGCGATCGAGAGGCTCAAGTCGGGTGGTGGAGAAGTGCTGGGAATAATTCTCAATAAACGCGAGTTCCATATTCCGAGATGGATATATCGCTTCTTGTAGGGTCTTCGAAAGGAAAATTCTTGGCCAATTCCGATCCTCTTCGCCTCCTGATGATTACTCATAGTGTTTATGTTCGTGACACCCGGGTCCGGCGTTACGTGGAGCCTTTGGCGGAAGAGGGGCACCTGGTTGACATAATTTGCCTTGCGTCCGAAGACGGAGGGTCTCAGTCCAACCATCCGAATATTACGGTGCACACGTTGCCGATTACCCGAAGTCGTCGAGAAGGGTGGGGACATGTCATCGGTTGGGCTAACGCCGCATTGATGATGTTTCTGTACACCTCGAAGTTGGACATCCGTAACCGTTACGACCTAATCCATGTCCACAACATGCCGGACTTTTTGGTATTCTGCGCGCTAATTCCACGATTGAGAGGATGCCCGATAATTTTGAACATTCATGATCCAACTCCGGAGCTGGCGCAATCCAAACTACAGGTCTCTGAAAGCCATATTCTGGTCCGCGCCGAGGTATTGCTGGAGAAGATCTCAATCCGATTTAGCAGTCATATCATTACGGCTACGCCGACATTCGAGAATGCGTTGATCAGAAGGGGTGTGCCGCGGCAGAAGATCACAGTGATCATGAACGCGGCCGATCCCCGTTTTTCCAGGGGAAATCATGATAAGTGGAAGGCGCGGCGGACTCGGACGGACAAATTCACGCTCCTATACGTCGGTACCGTGGCGGACCGTTATGGATTGCAAATAGCTGTTCGGGCGCTCCCGGTTCTTCGACCTGCGGTCCCTGGAATTAAACTGAAAATTGTTCCGAAGATTCGTGATGAAGGCAAGGCCCTGGATGATTGCCTGGAGCTGGCCAATACACTGGGCGTTCGCGACCTGATCGAAGTGGATGGTCCTGTTCCACTTGAGCAGATGCCGGACATAATGCGGGATGCTGACATAGGCATCTATCCAGCACTGAGAGACTGCCACATGGACATCGCACTCTCGCTGAAGATCCCGGAAATGGCCAGCGTCGGGCTTTGTATTGTATCGACACGGCTGCCGGTGCTTGAAGAACTTTACGGAGATGAATCCATAGCATTTGTTCCGCCAGGGGATCACATGGCTTTTGCAGCCAAGATTCTGGAACTCTACGGATCGCCTGATTTTAGGGAACGTCTTGCACGAAAGGCCATGGAACGATCGGCTGGCTTAACCTGGGATAGCCAGTATCGTGTTTATAGGGAACTATTGCGAGGTATTCTGGGTCGATAAGCAATGACCGGAGTCCACAGACGCGTAGGGAAGCCACCACCCGACACCAATTCGCGTTCAGGTCTGTAAGAAAATCCCTCTAACCCTCCTTTATTAAAGGGGGAAGGGGGATTTTGAATGCAAGCCGGTGTGAGAGAGGTTTCCCGTCTCCGGACGTTATATTTGCAGACAGGCATATGCATCTTGACCGATTCAGATATTTGCTTCAACGCCTGGGGGCCACTGGAATAAGGGAGCCGTTCCAGCGTGCCCGTTCCTGGGCGCGTCATTGGAACGAAAGGCGGAACGTGCGTTCAAACCCGGTGGGGATGTCCATCGAGCGAGTTTATGAGCGGCGCAACCGTTGGCTGCATGAGGACGCCTGCCCTGACACATCCCAGACCGTTAACAAAAGCCTCTTAGAAGCCCTTCCTGTGAACTGGTGGTCGGATCGTTCATATTGGGACGACTTTTCACGATTGTATCCGGAGCAAACCAAGCGAATCCTCTCCGAGGCTGAATCCGTGCTTGCCGGGCGGCTGAGACTCTTCCAGTGGAAAGAGATCGAGCTGCCAGACCAGGTTCGATGGTCTGCAACGATGGAACCGGGTCAGCCGGATGAGGAATGGCCGCAGATCTATTATGCCGACATACACGTTTATCACGATCCGGTTAGGCCCGAACGGGACGTCAAGTGGTGCTGGGAATTGAACCGGTTCCAACACCTGCTTTGCCTCGGCGCATCCTGGCGGCTCACCGGGGATGAGTGTTTCGCGCAGCAAGCACGCGACCATTTGGAGAATTGGATGGATAGTGTACTCTATCCACTGGGCGTGCAGTGGAGCAGCAATCTGGAGGTCGGTTTGAGGCTGCTTGCATGGGCGCGCTGCCATGTTTTGTGCATGAACAGCAAGGCATGGCACAGCGATTTCACGAACCGGTTCATAACATGCGTGTACATTCAACTGCGCCACCTGGCACGAGAGCTTACAGTGCATCACTCGCCGGGGAACCATATTCTGGGAGAGGCTTCGGCCCTCTTTTGCGCTTCAATCTTCTATCCACTTTTCACGGCTTCCAGTAAATGGCGCAGGATCGCGACAAACATTCTAAATCGACTCGTGCCGAGAATCATCTTGTCGGACGGTGTGTACGCAGAGCAGGCCACCGGATATTTACGATTTGTGTTGGAGTTCCTTCTGCCGGTATTGCATCTGGCGAAATGTCATGGGATAGTCTTTTCTGAAGCAGTCCTTCAGCGCATCGGGAGTGCAATGCAGTTCATCCGGGCAATTGCCCAGGATTCCGGAAAGGTCCCGATGATCGGCGATTCAGATACCGGCCTGGCGACAGGGTGGCGCCTCTCGGATTTCTGGGATTTTTCCTGGTTAACGGCCGCGGGAGGAGTGCTCCTGGATCGACCTTCGTTGTTTGATGGAATCGATGCTTTCCCTGCCGAGTCATTTCTTCTGCTAGGTGAAAGTGGGCTAGAATCGTTCAGAAGTTACAAAGCGGGTGAACATGGGGTCCAAGCAACAGGCAAAGAAAATCCGCCGATTTCCACGTTTATGAAAAGGGCGTCAGGTGGGATTCAGGGACTGTCGGAATTCTGGGATTTTGCTGACGGCGGCTATCAGATCAGCAGGGACGCGCAATTCTCAATAATTTTCGACGCCGGTCCGCTTGGGATTCCGCCCGGGTGCGGGCACGGTCATGCGGACGGGTTATCATTCTTGCTCCATTACAAAGGACAACCGGTAATTGTGGACACAGGAACCGGGCTGTACAACGGTCCTCCCGTGTGGCGGGACTACTTCCGGTCGACCGCTGCTCACAACACCATTAGTATTGACGGAAAATGCCAAGCAGTGCCTTTGGATACTTTTCGCTGGGTTGAGCCTTTCAAAATCCGACAGAAGGCCCAGAAGAATAATGAATCTTGGCGAATTCTTCACGGAACATTGCACTGGGGCCGAATTATCCATCAACGTTTTATAATACACCTCTTGGGCCGCGGTCTCTTTGTTTTGGACCATGTCGACGGCTCCGGCCCGCATGACCTTGAATGGTCGCTGCACTTTGACCCTGCCTGGGACATTAGTGAGATTGGGCGCGGGCTGTTTTCGGCTTGGACGTTGAGGCACACACTGGAAGTTCTTGTCCGGTATGGTTTTGAAACGGGTTCGCTATCAAACGATGAACATGATTTCCCGATATTATCACCCTGCCGCCGCCCCCTCCCTTCGAGGGAGGAGGTTCGAAAGCCCTCTCGCCTCGCGGGAGAGGGGAGGGAGAGGGGGCCTTTCATGTCCAGCGAGGGACCTATCTTAACGCCTGGGGGGTTAGGGGGGATTTCAAGGACTATTCCAGCACTCTCGCAAGCCTCCGCTTTGGAGGCAGTCCAGCCAGGGCCGATCCATACGGTGCTTCGCGGCTCGATGGACCCGATCTGCGGTTGGTATTCACGCTACTACGGCTTTAAAATCCCATCGCCGACGCTTCGAGGAAAGGTGCGAACTCAGCTGCCCGCGAATGTGCTCATTGGCATCAGGCCGCCGGGCCAGTCCCTGGAGTTGCCCCAGGACCTGACCGACGCGATTTTTCCACCCGGTGTATATGACTTTCTCATCTCAACCGCCGTCCGTGCCTGATCAGGACAAAGGTTATCAATTATCGAGGACATCCTATGCGAATACTACACTTGCTGCATCGCTCTGTTCCCGGGACTCACGGATATGCCATAAGAAGCGAAGAAATTGTGACAAAGCAGTTGGAAAGCGGTTTGGAGCCGCTGGTGATAACCTCGCCGTCCCAGGCCCCCGCGGGCGAACTGGATTCGGAGCGAAGCGAATTCATTCGTGGAGTTAGATACTTCAGGACGTGCAGCAGGATCTTGCCGCCCACTCGCGAAGTTCATGACGAAAGTCCGATAAAGTCGTCTCTAAGGGTCTTTCAGAACGTGATGCTCCTGACAGAAGCGTTGAGGGTGGCACAAACCTATCGTCCGGCCGTGATTCACGGCCATTCGCCGTTCACATGCGGCATTATCGCTAATATAGTGGGCCGACGAAAGAAAATTCCGAGTGTTTATGAAATGAGAGGGTTATGGGAAGATTCCCACACCAGCCGTCATGGAATTTCTGAAAGGTCCTTACGATACCGCGGGGTGCACTTGTTAGAGGATATTGCCCTGAGGGGGGCTGATGTCTGCTGTGTAATATGTGATGCGCTCAAGGATGAGCTCCTATTTCGCGGCATACCCGACGAAAAAATCGTGGTCGTGCCCAACGGAGTGGACGTGACGGCGTTCATTCCGGGTCCGCCCAACATTGAGTTGCAGCGCAGTATAGGTCTCCAGGACAAGACGGTCATAGGTTATATCGGTTCATTTTTTCATTACGAGGGGCTTCACCTCCTGGTCCAGTCAATGGTCCCTCTGGCGGGTGAGTTTCCGGAACTCCGCCTCCTTCTGGTAGGTGACGGTGAAGTTGCGCCGATCCTAAGAAAAATGGCAGACAACGCGGGGTTATCCGACAAGGTCTTGTTCACGGGCAGGGTCCCCCATGCGGAAATTATGGATTACTACCGCCTGTGCGATTTGATGGTTCTGCCGCGCATGGATACGAGGGAGACTCGTCTGGTCACCCCTCTCAAGCCACTAGAGATCATGGCCATGGGAAAACCGCTTATTGCCAGTGACATTGGGGGACATCGTGAGATAGTGACGGAGAATGTCAACGGACTTCTATTCAAGTCTGAGGATGTTGAAGACTTAGTATCAACGTGCCGTTATCTAATTGAAAATAAGGAATTTCGACTTGATCTTGGGGCGCGCGGAAGGCAATGGGTTCAGGAGAACAGAGACTGGCGTGTGCTGATTCGGTCGTATATCCGGATCTACAATGAGCTGATTGCTGCAAGTCATGACGGTCTACGTTCAAACAAGTAACAAGCATGAGAATCGTACGACAACGAATTCAAATGGCTCGGAACGAAGGCCTGACTGGTTACGTGGCGCGGATCGGGAATTCCATATGGTTATACCCTGAGTCTGCTCGGAGTATTGACTTAATGAAGATTTAAAGTTATCCTCTTGGTATAGAAAGGGTACAACTATGAGTACCGTGAAGACTGCCATCTCTATTGAAAAGCCGCTTTTCCAGCAAGTGGAAAACTTGGCGCGGAAAATGAGAGTGTCCCGAAGCCGCTTGTTTGTGCTCGCGCTGGAAGAATACATGCAGCGGCGTAAGAATCGAGAGTTGCTGGAACAGATCAATGCCGCCTATGCGGACGAGTCTGATCCGGGCGAGCAAGACTTGCTCCGAAAGGTTAAACGTAAACACCGACGCATGGTGGAGGGGCAGTGGTGATCCGCCAGGGCGACATCTATTGGGTCGACTTGGAAGAACCTGACGGCTCAGAACCAGGGTATCGGCACCCGCACGTCGTGGTGCAGAACAATCTCTTTAACAGCAGCCAAATTCGAACGGCGTTGGTTTGTCCTCTGACGTCCAACCTGAAGCGAGCGAACGCTCCGGGGAATGTGCTCTTGGGCAAAGATGAGGTGAATCTCCCCAGGCAAAGCGTAGTGAACGTTTCACAAGTTTTCACCGTCGACAAATCACAATTGAGCGACTATGTCGGAACACTGTCCCCGAAACGGATACGGCAAGTCCTGGATGGCGTAAGGTTGATCATCGAACCTCGAGAACCGGATTAAGTACTCGACAGAAAGCTGATTGTTTGTTGTCAGTGGCCCGAGAGTGCGTCGGAAAAATGCAGTATCAGATATTTGATCGGGCAACCCGTGTCCGTTCATCGCTCTAATTCCTGAACTCAAGGCCATTCGACAGACGGGTGTCTATTCCCGGCCGTCCTTTATTATAAGCACTGGGACCGGCCTTCCGCGGAAGGATTCCGACTTGGGCTGCAATGTAGCTCGGGTGTAGCCGTTGAAAGTGATCAGCACCTCGACGCCTTCCTCGCACCAGGAGCAAACCCCGATGGGCTCGAATACATGCGAGCCAAGACTCCCTTGAACGTGGATTTTGTCATCCACG
>DATJPW010000219.1:0-74617 GCA_035506215.1 Desulfomonilaceae bacterium | reverse complement strand
ACGATCATTTAGACGATTGACTCCCAATCGTAGGAGGGTGGGTTATGGGGCGATTCTGGAGCATAGCCTTGGGTATTGGTATGTGTGCGTGCTTCCTCCTCGGAGGGACCTCAGCTCATGCGTGGCAACTCGCCGATTTGGATGTTGCCTTCACCTGGAAGTATGAGTGGTACAACCAGACAGGCCACAAGGGATTCTTTGGGCGCTACAATGTGGACAACGGCCCGGGCACGACCACAAACCAGAACTTCTGGAATGGTGGGCAGTTTGACACAAACATAACCACCAGCGCGGATGCGGGATGGTCGTATTTCTATATGGAATTCAATCCGCAATTCCGGATAAACCCCGCGATCAAGATGACCGGCAAATATCGGCTGGGCACTTATGGAGATCCAATAAATTCCAACTACCACACCCAGGACTCACCGGGTGTCAACAATGCCTTTAGCGAGGGCCAATGGACCATGCTTTGGGTCACCGCTCAAACTCCCTGGGGTGTCTTAGGTATTGGAAAAAGGCCGTGGAGATGGGGTACCGGGCTTCAGTACGATACGGACGGTGCTACGACCGAATCCATTGTTCTCGCGGTTCCGTATGGCCCGCTGGACATCGGGATCGGCTACTATCCGTACAGGTTCATCGGGACCTCCAGCATTCCGGCGTTCACTGCCCTGGGAGATCCCTACGACTTGATCACGGTAACTCCGGGAATATCCCGGCAATATTTCAGTCGTGCGGATAAAAGCGGGTCTCCGCAAACTGATGTTCTTGCCTTCGTGACTTATTCCAACGGTCCTCTCCACGCGGGAATTCTTGTCAACTACGGCACATTTCATATCGGCCCTGAAGCGCCTTTAAATCCTTTGATTGCGCATCAACCCGTGGCCCAGGACTCCGAGTTTTGTCACGGTTCGATCTTTACCAAGTACATGAACGGCCGATTCTTCTTCAACGCTGAAGCAGCTTGGTTGTATTGGACCGACCGGTATTCGGACCCGACCGGTCTTTTTCTCCAAAACGGGATTCCGGCTACCACGAGGTACATCGAGCAATGGCGGTACATAATGGAACTTGGATCTGTGTGCGGCCCCGCGAAAGCCAGCTTTTTGTTTGCCGTGACACCGGGTCCGGACCGCAGGAATGGTATTTTCATAGGGAAACAGCCCGCGGCTTTTATCTGGCATCCTACTTTTGAGAATTTTTATCTGGCTAACTTCAGCGTATTTCGGTCTTACGCATACATTTTCAGCTACGACTATGGATCGGGGCTGAACGCTTATAATCTGTCAAACGACGGTTACATAAGAGATGCCTCGGTCTTTGGCGCAAGAATCGACTACGCAGTGGCCGCTAATCTCAACCTTTTTGGCTCATTTGCCTGGGCCGAGAGAACGTCCAATGGCTATAGCTGGGGGTGTATCGGCCCCAACGCCGGGGCAGGCGCCTTTCCAGCTCCGGTGGATGGCAACATAGACTTCACTCTTAATCGCTATCCGGCCTCGCCGAACATTCCTGACCGAAGCCTCGGCTACGAGGTCGACGCAGGCTTCAACTGGAAACTTCTGGAGAAGTGGCAGATCGGCATGGTCTTCGGCTATTGGCAACCTGGTAAGTGGTTCAACTATGCGTGCATAGACAGGTCCGTTCCAGCCTGGCATACAGGAAATGCGGGAAATCTTTTTGGAACTCGGCCTGACAGGTCTCTTAACGGGGTTATAGGCGGCGAATTCTCCTCCACGTTCGAATTTTAGAGGACCCATCTGCGCAGTTCTCAGCTTGATTTCAAGGAGGGTTGAAAATGAAAAGAGTTTTGACCATTCTCTCTTTTCTCTCACTTCTAGCCATTGCCACCGCGTACGGGTCCTCGTGGCTGCCGGGCCATAACGGGACCTATGAAGCCCCCAAACACGCTTTCACTTATAGAGGCCCTTATCTATCGGACCCTGTACCGGTCATCACGGTTGCGATGTCCTGTGGAAAGACCTTACTTATCGCCGGCAAGCCTGATGATTCAAACCATCAGCATAAACAAGGTGACGCGCATAAACACGGTCACAAGGATGACCAGAAGGCCAAGAGTAAGTATGACTTGAGGAATCTTGACGGCAAGCGCGGGGGAGACGGTCACAAGCATGTCCACAAGCATGGTGACACCCACGATGATAAACCAAAGAGCAAGTACGATTTGAGAGAGACTGGCGGTCATAAGCATGGAAAAGGTGACCACCACGAGCACGGTCACAAACACGACCGCGGAGAGGTTCACCATCACCACGGTCATGATCATCATCACCATAACGGTGAGGCCCACCACCATGACCACGGGGATGATCATCACCACCACCACGGTGAGGCTGAGGGCCATGGTCACGGGCATGAACATGACGGACACGATGATCAAGGGGATCATGGTCACGACCATGGCCACGAACACGGGCACGAGCATGGACATGACCATGGACATGGACATGGCGACGAGGAGGGTGGCCACCACCATCACGGCGAAGAACCAGAAGGTCTATATGACCGGCTGTGGGACGTGGTGACGCTGGGCTGAATTCTGTTGCGATTCCGGGAGGAGACCCGCAGAGCGCGGTGGCTTGACAAGAGGGTGTTACAAAGTAATAATTACACGCGACTCGAAAACTACCTCCGTTCTGAAGGAACTGCCCATGAAAAAAGAAAAGCTCGACATCATCACGTTCAAGGTTCCTGAATCGTTGAAGGATGCTATGAAGGGGATTCCCAATAGGTCCGAATTCATCCGAGCCGCGGTGGTCGCTGCTCTCGACAGTACATGCCCCCTCTGCAAAGGAACTGGGGTGATAATGCCCAGCCAGCGTCCACACTGGGACCTGTTCACAAACGATCATCATTTTGAGGAATGTGACACCTGTAATGCGGTCCACGTGGTTTGTGAGCGGGGCGCCAATGAAGCTGTGCACGCTCATGAAACCGATTGAAGCAGCGGCAACTCTGCCGTTGGATCCGATTGTACGGAGGTAATGATCGATGCGTAAGTGCTTCGCTACTCTAATCGTGTTATTACTCGCTGCCTTATGGGTTGTGTCGCCTGCTATAGCTGCGGATAAGCCCGGAGATAAGGTAAACGTTTTCGTCGGCATCAACCCTGTTGCTTATTTCGTGGAACGTGTGGGCGGCTCCAACGTGGAAGTCGGTGTTCTGATAGGCCCTGGCCAGGATCCTCACACCTTCGAGCTCACTCCCAGAGTCGTAGCCAAGTTGGCTAAAGCTCGGGTCCTTTTTCAAATGGGATTTCCATTCGAAGAGACGCTGATTAAGAAGGCCGGATCAACGTTTAAGAATCTGGAAGTGGTCGATCTCCAGCAGGGAATCAAACTTAGGCCCATGACCGAAGAAGAGCTTGAAGCTGAAGAAGCCGCGCATGAAGCAGAGCATGAACACGGCCACGGACATGGTCATGGAGAGGCAGAAGAACATGAACACCACCACGAAGCCGGGGAGATGGATCTACATACGTGGCTTGATCCTCAGCTTGCAAAGATTCAAGCCAAAACCATAGCCGACACGTTGATTCGCATCGATCCCAGCCATAAGGAAAAGTACGAACAGAATCTAAAAGACTTCCAGAGTGACCTGGACGCACTTCACGAGCAATTGACAGGGGCCCTGGCCCCTGTAAAGGGGAAGGGCTTCTTCGTATTCCATCCCGCACTGGGTTATTTTGGGGAAGCGTATGGTCTCAAACAGATTCCTGTGGAGATTGGAGGTAAAGAACCTACTGCTAGGCAACTTGCACGATTGATTGAGTTGGCCAAAGAAGATGGTGTCAGGATTATCTTTGTGGAGCCTCAATTCCCGAAAAAGAGCGCTGAAACCCTGGCAAAGTCCATTGGTGGGGCAGTAGTCTTCATTGATGCGCACGGCGCTCATGATTATCTCTGGACTCTCCGAGACATCGCTACCAAGCTCGAATCGGCCCTCAGTGCCCAGAAGAAGTAAAGGTTTTGGGACAAGGCCGTAGGCACTTACAGGTGTAAACCGTGAATGAGAAAGAGGCTCTTGCAATCCTAGTAGAGGGCTTGTGGTTTTCCTATGACGGACATGCCGTTTTGGAAGACGTGAATCTTTCCATTCCTCATGGTGATTTTGTATCCGTCGTCGGGCCTAACGGGGGGGGGAAAACCACCTTGTTGAAACTCATGTTAGGCCTGCTCAGACCTACCCGCGGGGGGATCCAAGTGTTCGGTGTAACCCCCGAACAAGCAAGACCGCGCATAGGATACATGCCCCAGCATGCACAATTGGATCCTCAATTTCCGGCAACGGTTATGGATGTAGCTCTGATGGGACGCCTCGGTCATGGTAGACCGTTCGGCCCGTATTCCAAGAAAGACAAAGAAGCGGTTGTCACAGCCTTGGACCAGGTCGGACTGCGTGACCTGTACAAAAAGCCTTTTGCATCGATTTCCGGAGGCCAGCGCCAAAGGTTGTTCATAGCCCGTGCTTTGGCTTGTGAGCCTGATCTGCTTCTGCTCGATGAGCCTACCGCAAATCTCGACGTGGTCATGGAAAGTGGTTTGTATGAGTTGCTCCAGACTCTGAACCAGCGGCTGACCGTGGTAATGGTCTCGCACGATCTTGGATTTGTCTCCAAATTGGTCAAGAGCGTTGTATGCGTCAAATGCCAAGTTTCATCGCACCCCACCAGTGAAATCACGGGCGAGATAATTGACGCCATGTACGGTTCACCGATGCGTATTGTACGACACGACCATGGTGATTCGAAGGAAGTAATCAGGTGGCGCAATTCCTGACGGATTTACAGCAGTATCAGTTCCTCCAGAATGCTCTGTTCACAGGTATCCTCGCCAGTGTGGCGTGCGGGATTATCGGGACCTATATCGTCATCCGACGGATTTCGTACATCGCTGACGGCATTGCCCACACAGTACTTGGTGGAATGGGCGCAGCTCTATACCTTCACAAGGTATATCATTGGCAAGGAGTTGTGCCTTTGCATGGCGCTCTGGTGGCGGCGGTAATCGCTGCCGTCATAATCGGGCTGGTGAGCCTCTGGGCAAAACAAAGGGAAGATACCGTCATCAGCGCTCTCTGGGCGGTAGGCATGGCCGCGGGGATAGTTTTTATATCCCGGACGCCCGGATACAATGAAGACCTGATGGGATACTTGTTCGGCAACATCCTCATGGTGTCGAGCAGTGACCTGTGGATGCTGGCCGGGCTGGACATCGTCATAGTAGCAGTAGGGCTCCTGTTTTATAACCAGTTCCTGGCAGTCTGTTTTGACCAGGAGTTTGCACGTGTGCGGGGTCTCAGGGTTGAGCTGTTTTATCTCCTGTTGCTGGGTCTGGCTGCTTTGACAGTAGTGGTCCTTGCCACCGTAGTTGGGATTGTGATGGTAATCGCTCTCTTGACGCTGCCGATAGCTGTTGCAGCGCTATTCTCCACCACTATGTGGCGCATGATGATTATTTCAGCCATTCTATGCGCAATCTTCACCACATCCGGTTTGATGCTGAGTTACGGACCCGACTACCCGGCAGGAGCCACGACCATCATAATTGCCGGGGCAGTCTACCTAGGAGTCACGACGCTGAAATGGGCCTTGAGTCGCGGCAAATCGTAAATTAACGCTTCACTCCCGAGTCGGATATAGTTCGCTTCAGTCGCTTTAATATCTTCTCATCGAGGACAAGGACGTGCAGTTCTATGTGCGGGGATCATTGTTTGTTGCGGCCGGCCTCAGAAAACGAGCCTGGGCGTTCATCACCGTCTCGAACCTGGTCTTAAGCGGGGCGGGGACAGCTTTCGGATTTTGGACCATCCTTACCTTGGTGGGGTTAATGCGTTTTCCGTTGACAATGATCTCGAAGAAGAGATGAGGTCCGGTGGAACGCCCCGTGGAGCCCACCAGTCCAATTGTCTGGCGTTGTTTCACTCGCTGACCTTCCTTGACCAGTATTCGACTTAGATGGCTGTAGCGGCTCTCACGGCCGTTTTCGTGGCGAACACATATATAAAGGCCGTACGCGTCTCCGCAACCTTGGAATGTTACCGTTCCATTTGCGATTGCGTATACGGGTGTACCTGTGGGAGCGCCATAATCCACACCGGTGTGCATTTTCCAATAGCCGAGAATCGGATGAATACGATAACCGTAGCCGGAAGTGATGCGGAGAATGTTGAGAGGGGCCCTTAGATAATTCTTTTTGAGTTCGACTCCGTTCTCGTCATAATACTCTCCATTGAATAGGCACGCGGTCCTTCTGCCCGTGCGTTTGCCCTCGTAAGCAGCAAAGAGAATGCGACCGTATCCGCTCGGTCTGTCATCGGCATAACGTCTCTCGAAGACGATCTTGCACTCGTCTCCTTTCCTTATGTCTGCTTGAAAATCAATATCCCAGCGGAACACGTGAGCGAGCTTGAGGGCCAATTCCCTGCTTTCCTTGGCGGCCAATACGGACTGAACAATATCGCGGTGGACTTTAAAACAAAGCATTTCCGTCTTGTAGTCCAGTACTACATCTTCCTTCCACGACCTGATGGTGTCTCTTTCCTTTTGGGAATGAAAAACGCGGGACGGATCCAACTCAATTGTAGCTTTCTGGAACTCCCCCTTCCCATCAATATGGATAACGAACCTCTTGCCGGGAGGAATCTCATCCGTCGGCAGAAAACGCTTTCCAAGGTCAGCCTCGATCACCGAGGCCAGGCTGTTAGCGACTTGCTCTACCGCATTGGCGTCGCAGAAACTGAGCGAAAATAGGGAAAGCAGAGTATCTCCATCACTGGTCATGTCTGAGATTTCAGATGGATTCCCGTTTGGCGGAACATTACACGCTGACGGACCGGGAACAGCACAGGACGAATCGGCTTCAATTTCTGAGGAATTGGATTGGGATACATGAGAATAGATAGGGGGGTTGTTCTTGGAACCAAGGAGGAAATCCGCAAATCCGGCAGCCAGAGAAATCCCGGTGACAATTAATGAAACGGCAAGTATCTTGACGTACGAGAAGCGCTTTGCAGGTCTTCTCAACCCTGAATGGTACCTCATTGGACGGCAGCCCCTAGTACTTTGAATCAGTCGCGGACAAAAACAGGCAAGAAAATTAATACTCCAGGTAATCCATTTACCTAACAGCCTTATTTACTTACCACATCTTATCCATAGACGCAATCCAAACATTTGGTCTCATAGAGCCGTTCCGCAACCTTCTTCCTTCACGAAAGATAATGCTCTGACATCAGGCAATTCTTTGGATTCACGGACGCGCTTGTCCACGATCTGGACAAGTGACTCATCGAAACCAAGAGGCTTCCCGATGAAAACTCTCACGCCATAGAGATTTCTCGCCTCATCACGGAGAGCATGGGTCAAATCCAAAAGTTCGTGTGCATCCAATTCGAAGACATACGGAACAACGAGAATCCTTCTCGCGCCTCTACTGACACATTTCGCAAAGGCTTCGGACAGTTGACGATTGCGAGGTGTCATGGCGCAAGCCTCTACAATGGGATGCCCGTATCTCTCCCGGAGGCGTCGAGCCAACAGATCGATGTGCTCGGTGTTTCCAGGCACACAGTCGCCGAGCCCCACGATCACTATTGCCTCAGGCCCGAGTGCATTCACAGGACCTCCGTGGCAACTCAATTTTCCACACCGCAGGGTGAGTGTATTGTCGAGTTGCGGTTATTGAGAGGTTTTATCATCATGCTTTGCAAGCCGGACAAATCCCGAAAACTTCCAGGTGATGTCCTTTGATGGTAAAACCGGTCTCTACAGCCAAGAGCCTTTCCAAGACCGAAAGATCGCAGGACGGAAATTCCTGTACGAGTCCGCACTTCTCGCACACCAGAGGATGCCCGTGTACGGCCTTGCAGGCCACGTAGCGATGTTCGCCTGTTTGATCGTGCACACGGTGGAGTCGGCCGATCTCTTGTAAGGCCGTCACCGTCCTGTACACGGTTGCCATACCTATGCCCTGGTCCTTAAGAACCTCGACCGCTTCCGAGATGAAATATCCCCTGCGGCTGTCCCGAAAAAGCTTCCATACAGCTTCCCGCTGAGGGGTGAAACGCATCCCCAACCGTCTGAAGCGGTTCCCAAGATCTATGACGTCAGGTTCCTTGTCTTTCATAGTTGACAAGAATTATCATTAGTGGTAATCCGCGTCAAGCATAAAGTTATCTGGCAGTCAGGAGGTCAGTCAATGAAGCGTCTTTCTTGTTTTCTCGTGATTCTTCTCGTCGCGTGTTTTTCGGCCTTTGCGCATGCCGAAGAAGCCAGGAAGCCCGTCATAGTGTGTTCGCTTCCTGTCCTAGCGGATTTTGTGAAGCAAGTGGTGGGTGACGATTGCGAAGTGAAGAGCCTGACGGAAGCCGGGACTGATCCGCATGAGTACCAACCTAAACCCGCTGATGCCGAGATAATCAAATCTGCAGATCTATGTGTGCAAAACGGTCTGCACATGGAGGGTACGGGGAGCAACAATTGGATGGCTACTCTGGCCAAAGATGCCGGAAAGCCCCTTGTCACGGCCACAGATGGTCTGAAGCCTCTGGAATTGATCGAAGAGGGGGAAAAGGTGGACGACCCTCATGCATGGCATTCGCCAAAAGCTGCGGCCATTTATGTCAACAACATACTTAAGGGAGTATCCAAGCTTGTCCCCGAGAAAAAATACGAATTCGAGGCACGGGCAGACCTTTACCTACAGGAGTTGAAAACACTCGATGGTTGGATAAAAAAACAGGTCAACCGAATCCCGCCTAGCCAGCGAGTCCTGGTTACTAACCATGACGCGCTAGGGTATTTTTGCAACGAATTCGGGTTCAAGGTTGCTGCTCCGTTGGACTGGAAGGCCGCTGAAGAGAGTGGAATGAGTCCGGTGAACCGAGCCAAGGTGGTGGATTTCACAAAGAAATACCATGTGAAAGCCATCTTCATGGAAACAACCCTCAACCCGAAAATTATGACCGAGCTAGGGAAGGAAGCGGGTGTAAGGATTGGCGGAACTCTCTACGCCGACATGCTGGGTCCCATCGGATCGGCCGCCGACACCTATCTGGGGATGATGCGAGAAAACACGCTCACCATAGTGGAGGCCCTGAAGTAAGCCAATGATGAGGGTTATTGTCACACCTTTGCTGATTTGGTTCATCGGCATTGGCGGCCTTTCGCTCTACATGCATGAGCGAGAAGGCGCCCGGCCCCAAGAAAATGCTGAAATGAGGTCGCAGAGGACTCCGGAGGGTACCTTCGGATTGGACATTACTCTATCCTTCACTGCTCAGCCGGATTCGTTCGGGGTCAAGACGGATGAAAAGCCCACTTCGCTCCTTGTGCGCTTGAATGGAAAGGAGATCTTGCGCCGTCATGACGAAGTTGCCGCGGGAATCCCTGTTCTTGTGGAGCCTGTGAGAGGCCTGGTGGATGGCGTAAATGAATTCTATGTGGAGTCAAGTCCCCTTTCAGGGGAGGCCCCTCGAGCACAAGCTGTGCGTCTCAGATGCTTCCGGGACGGAAAGGAATTGACTGAACACACGTATTGGACGGAAGCTTGCGCTAACATAACTGCAGCCTTTTCCATCAATCTTCGGACGGATCCGCAAGGGGAAGGAAGCCATGAACGCTGAGGGAAACAATGTCCCGGCCATAGATGTGGACAACCTTACGGTAAGCTATGGCGGACGACCGGCACTTCAGGCAGCCTCATTTACAATCGATCCGGGGTTGATGGTGGGCATCATCGGCCCGAACGGGGCCGGCAAATCCACGCTCATTAAGGCACTGGTGGGATTTGTGAAACCGGATTCCGGAGACATTCGGATTTGCGGTGTGCCGGCACACAGATCCAAGGGCTCTATTGCTTACGTGCCCCAGCGAGGGGCTCTGGACTGGGATTTTCCGGTGACGGCTGAAGATATGGTGATGATGGGGCGATACGCGAAACTCACGTGGTGGCGTTCCCCCGACGCCACGGACAAAAGTGCTGTTAGGGCGGCCATGGATACCTTGGGCATCGGCAATCTCCGCAACCGACCGATAGGCGAGTTGTCGGGTGGTCAACAGCAGCGGCTTTTCGTAGCCCGAGCCCTTGCCCAGGATGCCCGGGTCCTTCTCTTGGATGAACCCCTGGCAGGAATCGACGCTGCGACAGAAAAGGAGTTGGTGAAAGTGCTGGCCAGGGCCAGGGTCGAAGGATGCACTCTGTTGGTGGTGCATCACGATCTTGCCACTGCAGGAGACTATTTCGATCGGATTATACTTCTGAACCAAAAGCTCTACGGGTATGGGACTCCTCAGCGCATGCTTCGACCGGACATCCTCCGCAGGGTATATGAGGACAAGTTGGAACCGTTTAAGCATCCTGTCTGGGAGGCAGCAGTATCGTGAGCACCGGGTTCATTCATTTTTTTCTCGTTCCACTACAGGCGACGTACTTTCAGAAGGCGCTTATTGCCGGTTCGGTCGTTGCAATAGCGTGTGGGGTGATCGGCTGCCTGGTCATACTTAATCGCATGGCTTTTCTGGGAGACGCTCTTTCCCACGCCATGCTCGCCGGGGTGGCAGGTGGCTACCTCTTTATGAAACTCGTTTTTGGCGTGGAAGCCCATTCTTTAGGCCTGATAATTGGCTCACTGGTGGCGGCCCTGCTGGCTGTAGCCCTTGTCAACTTTGTGTCCCTTGTCCCACGAATAAAGGAAGACACCGCGATTGGGATAATGTATTCTGCTACGTTTTCCCTCGGACTGGTGATTATATCCCTCTTTATCGACCGGATTCACATTTCGATTAGTCACTTCGTGATGGGGGACATCCTCGGTGTAGCTGATGCGGACCTCTGGGCAACCATGTTAGTGTGCTGCCTGGTGCTCTCATTCATTTGCGTCTTCTTTCGACACTTCCAAATTGCAAGTTTTGATCCGATCATGGCTGCGTCCATCGGGATTCCGCTCGGTTTGGTGCAGTCCACCCTCACTGCCGGCGTAGCCCTGGTCGTGGTAACGGGGATTAACATGGTTGGGGTCATACTGATCGTAGGATTTCTTATCACACCTGCGGCCACCGCCTACCTGATTTGCGACAGGCTGGCCCGGATGATGATTCTTGCTGCGATCTTTGCCGTGGTGTCGGTATTCGGAGGGCTCTATCTTAGCCTCTTGGTCAATGCAGCCTCTGGAGCAACTATAATGCTTTTCGCGTGCTTGCAGTTTCTTGCAGTTTTGATTGTCGCCCCAAAGTACGGCCTGTTTGCAAGGTGGCGTCACAATCCCGTCGGTCCCCCTCGAAAGGTGCTGAAAAGGCTTGCAAAATCTGTTTCACCATGAAGGAGGATGCCTCAAATGGGCGTACTGGTTGGTATTGAAGAAGCTGTTGAAGAAATTAGACAAGGCCGAATGGTGATACTCTTTGATGACGAGGACCGGGAAAACGAAGGCGATCTTACCATGGCAGCGGAAAAGGTTACCCCCGAAGCCGTCAACTTCATGACCAAGCACGGCAGGGGACTGCTATGTCTGTCCATGACATCGGAAAAGATCGAAACCCTGGGACTCCCAATGATGGTCGGCCACAACGAGTCCAGGTATGGAACTGCCTTTACGGTCTCTATCGATGCGGCCAAAGGTATAACCACCGGTATTTCCGCCCATGACAGAGCGGTCACGATTCTTGCGGCGGTGGGCAAGAATGCCGACCGCAAGGACCTAGTTTCGCCGGGCCATGTGTTTCCCCTAAGAGCCAGAAGGGGTGGAGTGCTGGTCCGGGCGGGCCAAACGGAAGGCAGCGTGGATCTGGCGAGAATTGCCGGACTTGCTCCCGCTGGCGTGATCTGTCAAGTGATGAACGAAGACGGAACAATGGCTCGGCTACGGGACCTCATCACTGTCGCGGAGAAGCACGGCCTCAAAATATGCGCCATAAAGGACCTGATCCAGTACCGCATGCGTACCGAAAGGCTGGTTCGGCGTGGGGCTGAGACAAGACTACCCTCGTCTTTCGGCGGCGATTTCAGGCTTATCGTGTATGAGAGTGAGGTGAACGAACTACACCACGTAGCCCTGGTGAAGGGAAAAGTTGCTCCCGACGAGCCGATTCTTGTGCGGGTACATGCTGCATGCCTGACGGGCGACGTGTTTGGTTCGGTACGCTGTAATTGCGGTTCCCTACTGGAAAGGGCGATGCGCACGGTGGAAGAGGCGGGGAATGGCGTGATCCTGTACATGCGGGAAAAAGACCGAAGTGTCGGCATGCTCGACAAAATCAAGCAGCATGCTCTTCGAGATCAGGCATATTGCACAGTGGAAGCCAATTTAGAACTCGGACTGAAACCTGATCTCCGGGATTACGGTATCGGCGCCCAGATGCTGGCCGACCTGGGTGTCAGAAAGATGCGGTTGATGACGAATAATCCCACGAGAATCGTGGGGCTTGAGGGATACGGCCTGAAAGTGGTCGAACAGGTTCCCATTGCGTTAGAACCGCATTGTACCAATCTTCGTTGTTGAGCTCATGCAACAGGGCAAAGCATTCCCTGCTTCATTCAGGGAATGGAGTCCAGGGACATCGGCGCGAACAATCCCCCCGATTAGAGCAGCGACGACAAAATGAAAGTAACCACGGTGGACAACGCTGTGCGATGTCAACCTTTGAGTTTAAGTGGCTTGCCGCAGCACGTCAGACACGTGCTGGCCCCCGCATCAGGTTCTTCCGCGGAACAGTTACATGTTCTCCCTATCTTGACCTCAAGTCCGCACACCTCACAAATCCAAACCTGATCCAATTTCATTTCCGCACAGCTTGACATCAGACATCCCTCCCCTCTTGGCTGGACCATTTTTGGTCGACAGTGACCTGTGGACAAGGATCGCGCTGGGAACAAGGCATGTCAATCTGTTCATCTAAACTAAACCGGAATTATGCGGCGTGTTTTGGTATCTTTGTGGTCTTGGAGGTCCTGGTCGGTCATCCTACGGTCGCTCAGACCTCGATTCGAGTTGCACGGCAAAATTGTCTATTGCGGGAGAAGAAACGGATTCTTAGGCGGGTTCGTCTTTTCCACGTTGTCCGCGGAAATGGCAGGGTAGTCACTCCCCTCGAATGTGGTGAAGGTTACCTTTCCATGCACTTTGACCCACGTCCCTTTCTTGAGTTTGGGGGTTTCCGACGATTTCACAATGACTCCGGCAGGGGTAGCGTCGGCCGCGCAACAGACCATGACCAGCCGGTAACAATAGAAGGCGTCATGCGGAAGCCTCTTGTCTCTGTGAACGATTCCCACCAGGGTCGTATCCGTTCCTTCGAAATCTTCAGGATCGGAAACTAGATCCAACAGTGTAGCTTCGTGAGATTTCACTTTGACTGCGGATGGCTTGGCATTCTCTATCGGCATCGTGCGCTTCGGCTGATTTTTGATCGGTTTCGGCGACTCGGATCGCGACACCACCGCACGCGGAGTATATAGAGACCGCTTTTCGGCCGCCTGAATGCTAAGTTCGGAGGTGACCGCCAGCGGAAGGTAGAAGAGCGGGAGAAAGAGGATCCCCGTCTGAAGGAGGCCCCGCGAACGATTCGAGTCGGCCTGTTGAGGCGGCCGTACCACGAGAGATGCTGCAAAAGCTATGAGAATTCCAATGGCAGTGTAAACGAGCCACCAGTAGTCGCTACGGATGAACCGACCCAACAACGGGTCGCCTCCGGGTCCGCGGCAAAGCCACATAAAGGCAGCCAGCCACCAGATCACAACTGTCGCCTGGAGTATTCCGGGCCGAAGGGGGCCTTTGCGCTCATTTTGCACCCGGCAAACCTCCAAAACCGTAATGCAAGACCATCATTGCTATCAGGACCGCTGTAATTGTCAGTAATGCGAGCGTCCCGATCATACGGCTCCTGAATAGTGTGAAATACGTGAGCACAAGTTTCAGATCGAGCATGGGGCCTAGGACCATGAAAGCCATCTGAGCGGTATCAGGAAATACCGCTCGGAATCCGGCCGCTATGAATGCATCGGTTTCGCTGCACAAATTCAGAGTAACGGCCAGTCCCATCATTGCCAATATGCTGAGCATTGGTGAAGCGAACAGTTGCCGGAAGGCCACCACATCGATGGTGGCCCTAGCCAAAGCGGCTACGAATGCCCCTATAATCAAGAACTTGCCGAAAGTGAAAAAATCATCTCGGGCATGGGCGAATGCGTCCAGGATCTTGGATAGGAAGCTTGACTGCATGGGGCCGTGGTAGTGATCCTCGCAGTGGCAGCAGTCATGTTCGCAAGAAGCGCCCCCTGTAGGCAGAACGCCCTCTTCGTGGCGGAACATCGCGCCCAGGATCAGAGCGACGCTTACAGCGATGACGTATCCGCACACCATGCGAGTCGTAACCATGCTCCAATTTCCCTGATAGGCCAGCCAAGTAGAAGCAGCTACAATGGGATTCACAATCGGCGCGCCGAGGAGAAAGGCTATGGCCGCGGGCAGAGGTACTCCCTTATTGATCAAACGCCGCACTATGGGTACAATTGCGCATTCGCAGATAGGAAAGACCATCCCCATGCCGGCGGCGACAAATACCGTAGCAGTGGTGTGTCCGCTTAGCGCCCGTTGGACAAACTCCGGAGGAACGAATGCCTCGATCATCCCTCCGATAACGGCCCCGACCATCATAAAGGGAACAGCCTCCAGTATGATGGAGACGAAATTGATAGCCAAATCGCGCAGCTCAGGGGCCTGTGTGACTATTCCCGCTATGAGCGCAGACAACGTGAATGCGAGGATCACCACTTCCAACATGACGGCAGTCGCTTCCGCTCTGAAAGAGCCTGTGCCTACGTGGGTGTGGGAGAGGACGCGTGGGAAGTCTTCCGGGGGCTGGTAAAAATCCTGCGTTTCGGTGTCATGGTGGTGATTGAAAGGATTCATCGAATGGTATAGCGACCGCAGCGTGGCCAGGGCAAGCTCTCCTCTGTTCTTCTGCGGAACGGATCATACCATCGGCCATCCTTTGGATCAAGGGCCGCGGACGCAAGCGGTTCCTTATCCACAAAGAGAACCTTGGTGGTCGAGAGGTGTCGTTGAGTATTGACGCTCGTGGACCCCATGACGAAAGCGGCGTGAATTGTCCGTGCAGAGTCATTGGGCATCACTATTAATTATCCGATGGAGGACCTGTGAAACATAAGTTATTGATTTGCTGTGCAACTTCTTTGTTGATTCTCTGCTTCGCGGTCGGGCCGGGCGACTGCCGGGAAGTCAAGAAGTACTCTATCGAACAGTTCATGAAGACAATATCCATCGGGGGGAGTTCTTTCTCCTTTGATGAAAGGTCTATTTTGTTTTCGAGCAATCAGACCGGCATTTTTAACGCTTTCGTCATTCCGACAACCGGGGGAGAGCCCTCACAGCTCACCTTCTCCAAGGGAGATTCCATATTCGCTTTGTCATTCTTGCCTAAGGACAATCGAATCCTTTATGGGAGCGACCGGGGAGGCAATGAGATCGGGCACATCTATCTTCAAGAAAAAGATGGAAAAGTCAGGGACTTGACTCCCGATGAAAAAGCCAAATCGGTTTTTTACGGAATCAGCTACGACGAGAAGAGCTTCTATTTTGGTTCAAACAAACGGGACCCGAAGTTCATGGATGTCTATAACATGGACATCGAGACCTTCACTCCACGCCTGGTGTTCAAAAATGAAGGAGCTTACAGTCTTGGGGCCGTGTCCAGAGATAATCGCTATCTTGCCTTTGGCAAGATCATAACCCGAGATAATTCGGATATATATCTATACGATACCAAAACCGAGGAGTTCAAGCACCTCACCCCACACCACGGTGACGTGAATTATGGTCCCGCGACGTTCAGCGTGGACTCCGGAAGCTTGTATTATCTGACAGATGAAGGTAGCGAGTTCACTTACTTGAAGCGGTACGACCTCAAATCCGGTAATTCCGAGACGATACTAAAAGCCGATTGGGATGTGGAGTTCGCCCATTTTTCCCATTCCGGAAGGTACATGGTGGTGGGAATCAACAACAATGCAAAGACCGAAATCAGAATCTACGACACTTCCACCAATCGGTTGGTGCACCTTCCCGAGCCACCCCAGGGCCAGATAACATCCGTGAGAATTTCAAAGAGCGAGAAGCTGATGAGCTTTTATGTCGACGGGGCAAGATCGCCCAACAATCTCTACATCTACAATTTTGAGACCGGGCGGTACTCGCGGCTCATCAACACACTTAATCCGGAGATCGATCCTGAAGATCTGGTGGAAGCGCAGCGAGTCCATTACAAGTCGTTCGACGGGTTGGAGATTCCCGCCATATTGTATAAACCTCACCAGGCCGATGCCGCCAACAAGGCCCCGGCAATGGTATGGGTCCACGGAGGGCCCGGCGGACAGTCCACAATTAGTTATAGTCCGTTGCTACAATATTTGTTGAATCAGGGATATGTGATCATAGCAGTGAACAATCGCGGTAGTTCAGGATATGGGAAGACCTTTTACAAGATGGACAACCACAAGCATGGACAAGATGACCTGGCAGATTGCGTTGAAGCCAAGAATTACCTTGAATCAACAGGTTACGTGGATACCAAGCGGATCGGCATTATAGGCGGCAGCTATGGCGGATACATGGTCCTGGCGGCCCTCACCTTTAGGCCCGAAGAATTTGCTCTTGGCGTGGACCTGTTCGGAGTATCAAACTGGCTTCGCACTTTGAAAAGTCTTCCATCATGGTGGGCGCCTTACAAAGAATCCTGGTACCGCGAAGTTGGTAACCCCGATACGGAGGAAGAATATCTGCGCAGTATCTCACCATTGTTTCATGCAGATAGAATCGTGAAACCGCTCATGGTGCTTCAAGGGAAGAACGACCCGAGAGTTCTCAAAGCCGAATCCGATGAAATCGTGGAAGCGGCTCGAAAGCGAGATGTGCCGGTCGAGTACATGGTCTTCGAGGACGAAGGTCACGGGTTTGCGAAGAAAGAGAACCAGATCAGAGGATATCGAGCGATTTTGGATTTTCTGGATAAATATCTCTCGCCTGCTCTGGGAAGGAAGACCTCATCCTAATTCGTGTTCAAGTCCGTAAGAAAAATCCGCTCCGACCCCAGTTATTAAAGGGGGGAAGGGGGATTTTGAATGCGAACTGAAATCAGGCTGACCCTCGCTCTCGCAGACGGCGACCCTTAGTTCACAAACTCGACTGAAACGATGCTGGACGCGCCGGGCTCCTCCATGGTGATCCCGTAGAGCGAATCGGCCTCCTGCATACTGCGCTTGTTATGAGTGATAAACAAAAACTGAGTTTTGTCGGATAGTCTGCGAAGCATCTCGTGGAATCGGGCCAGGTTCGAATCATCAAGGGGAGCGTCCACCTCGTCCAGGAGACAGAATGGGGAAGGGCGGGTAAGGAAGATTGAGAAAATGAGTGCTTCGGCTGTCAAAGCCTTCTCTCCGCCCGAGAGGAGGTCCATGTTCTGTATCCTTTTACCAGGGGGGCGGGCCAGTATTTCAACGCCGGTTTCCAGAAGATCCTCTTCATCTGTCAACTCCAGACGTCCCTCACCGCCCACGAAGAGAAATGGAAATATTTCCTGAAACTTTTCATTGACGTTGTCGAAAGCTGAACGAAAACGCTCGCTGGTGGTCCTGTTTATGGTGTTTATGGTCGCGTAGAGGGAGTCCACGGCTTTGTTCAAGTCGTCTTCCTGCTCCAGGAGAAACGCCAGCCTTTCCTCGGTGAGACGACTTTCGGTGATGGCTGCAAGGTTGACTTCTCCCATGGATTCGAGTTTGCTTCTGATTTCGACAACCTCGCTTTCTTCGGGAGGTGTTTCCGGCGCAGGCACATTACGGGGGTCCACGTGATGACGTTCCAGGATTTTTTCCACGAGATCTGCAAGTGTTTGTTCCAGACGAACTGATTCCATTTCCTGAGCGTGTACGGATTCTCGCAATTCTCGGATTGATTTTGTCACAGACGCGGATTGTTCATCCAGTTCCTTGACACGGGAAGTCAACTCCGAAGAACTGTTCTTGAGAATTTCAATCCCATTTGCCTGCTCTTCATGCTCCTGCATGAGTTGCTTTTCCCTGGTGAGCGAACTTTCGATTTCTTGGACCAGCCTCTCGGTGTCCTCTTTATTGCGAGACAATTCCGCCATGAGTTCAGTGATCTGCTTTTCGCAATCATCAAGGCTATCGCGCGAAGAGCGACATTCACGTTCGAGAGAATGGCCTCGCTCTTCCAGTTGAGCCAGCCGGACCCGGGTTTCCTCGGCTACGCGGGATTTCTCACGGAGAGCAAGCTCCAGTTGTTCGGTCGTGAGCTGACCTTTTTGCTTCTCTTCGTCCAGCTCCTGTCGCCTGCTTTCCAGCGTGGATGCAACATCATTGCATTGTTGAAGATCGCCGGCCAGACCATCATTCTCTTTACTGAGGCGCTCCTGTTCCAGGTCGAGGACCTCAAGTCGACGTTGCGCAGTGACCATCTGCGCCTCCAGCCTTTCCAGATCATTCTTGAGCTGTATCTCTTTCATGTTAAGGTCGGAAATCAATCGGTCCGTTTGTTCGGCTTCCACTATGAGCTTGTCCAGGAATGACTGTTGCTCGTTCATAGAGGCCCGCATGCCTGAAGCAGCTTCATCCAGAGCTGAAACCTTTTTCTTGAGCGCTTCCACTTCCCTGCGTTTCTCGAAAATCTCTTGACGGCCCTTTTCCTGCGAGCCCCCCGTGATCTCGCCATAACGATTGAGCACCTCGCCCCGGGTAGTGACCAGGTCGACGTGAAACCCGTTGCTCTCCCACACATCGATAGCGCGCTCGATATTTTCCACAATGAAGCAACGGCCGAGGAGAAAATTCCCAAGTTCTTCAAAACCTTCACGGAATCGGACAACATCCTGAAGTCGCGTTAGTCCGACAGGAAGAGAAACATCTGAGGGCTCAGGCGCGTTTCTAGGGAAAAGTGGGATGAGAGTTGTCCTCCCCGCGTCTGCCAACTGCAGTTGATTCGCGGCCTCAACCCCATCGCGGGTCGAAGCTATGACCACGTGCCCGAGACGCTCACCCAGCGCGGCGGTCAACGCCTTTTGGAATTCTTCTTTAACCTCGATCATCTCAGCCAGGGGACCGAGCAAGCAGTCTCTCGTCTGCATTTCTCGGCTTTTCATCAAAAACCGGACACCGTCCCCGTACGCACCGTATTCTCTCTGCAGTTCCTCGAGTGATTCGAGTCGCGCGCTGTCCGCTGCCAATTGCTTTTCAGTCTGGGCCAGATCGTTGCGCAATGAAGCCAGCTTTCCAGATACCCTTTCTCGTTCGGCGGTCAGACCCTCTTTCTTCTCGATACTCTCCCGACGCAGTTCGGAAACCTTGGCCTCCTCATTGACAAGCCGTTCTTTTTCGGATTGGACGACCTTAAGTTCTGCACATAAGGTTTCTGAATCTCTAGCGATCTTTTCCAAGGTGGTCCCGATCTCGGAGCTACGCTTGAGAAGCCCTTCCTTGCGGTTTCGCTGTTGTGCACTTTGCTGGAGAGTGTTGAAGAGATCATCTTTGAGCTGGTCCAATCGTCCTCTGCAAGAAGCCAGTTCCTTTTCTGAGCGTTGCGATTCTTCCAGCGCTGCTCTCAGTTGCTCGCCAGCGGCGGCCAGTTCCGACTGGACGGTAGAGCTGAGAGTTTCCAATTCACGGGTCCGCAAAACGGCCTCCTCCCTCTTACTGTTGAGGCCCTCCTTTTCTAAACTGCGACGTCTTGTTTGCTCCTCAAGTTGGCTAATACGGTTACGATCAGCCTCGGAGCGCCCTCTGACAGCAGTCAGTTCCAGGTCCGTCTTGTGTCGCGTCTCGAGCAGCTCTTTAAGTTGCATTTCCGTCTGCAAAGCCTCGATACGGGACTCCTCCAGTTGGGCGTCTGCTGTGGCCAATATGGCTTCCTGCCGGGCCAATGACGCGCGAATCCCGTCCAGTTCATTTTTCACACGTCCATGCTGCCCTTGAATTTCGCCACACTTGTACGCATGAAGGCTTATGTCGAGCTCGCGCAAGCGCGTGTTGAGTCGGCGGTAGCGCTCGGCCTTTGATGCCTGTTTCTTGAGCGAAACGCTCTGTCGCTTCACCTCGCCTATGAGATCCCCGATGCGCAGCAGGTTCTGTTGTGTCTGCTCGATCTTCTTCAGGGCTACTTCCTTGCGCGACTTGTAACGAGTGATCCCGGCCGCTTCCTCGATTAATAGGCGTCGGTCTTCCGGTTTCGATGCAACAATCATATCCACACGGCCCTGTTCGATGATCGCGTAAGAATTCCTTCCCACCCCCGTATCAAGAAAAAAATCGGTCACATCCGACAAGCGGCACGGGATGTTATTGATTTCATATTGGGACTCCCCGTCCCGGAACAATCGGCGCGTAATCATTATCTCGTCGTAGTCGGCCATTGTGGGCGGGGCCACACCGTCCTCGGTGGAGAGCACCAGCCTAACTTCAGCCATACCGACCGGCCTTCGTGTCTCTGAGCCATTGAATATAACGTCTTCCATCTTCTTGCTGCGGAGACTTCGGACGCGTTGCTCTCCCATGACCCAGCGTATGGCTTCCAGGACATTGCTCTTGCCGCTGCCATTGGGTCCGACCACTGCGGTGATGCCGGGCCGAAAATCAAAAACGATTTTGTCAGGGAAACTTTTGAATCCCTTGATTTCGAGGCGTTTAATCTTCATTTCCAATCAGTTCCGTTTCATGGAATCGGGGCGGATCGTAGCGTCGCTTCTAACGAATGTAAAGTAAAAAGCCAAACCTGATGCAAGTATCCAGTTAGGAGTGAGGACAGAAGAGGTTTAAGGCCCCCTCTCTCGACGGGAGGGGGCAGGGGGTAGCTCTGGCGCATAATTCAATGTGCTTCAATATAGGATTGCGGTCGGTATTCCGTCGCACGGTCATCCTAATCCACGGCGATCTCCATGACTTGCCGGGTGCCATAAGATACGTCATGCTGAGGGCTCTGCCTGAGGAGAAACGCGTTGTAAGTGTGGATCAACCTTTGACCAATGGCGCCCGCAAGACGTTTGAAGAATATCATTCCACTCTCGGGATGTTTGTTGAAGATCTTTTGCAGGCTTTCTCCTTCAATTTTAATTAGCTTGCACGCGGTTTGACATTCCGCCTGAGCGGTGTAAAGGTCCCGGCCCACCAGGCTAGACCAACCGAAAGCCTCCCCCGGACTGCTCACCGGATAGTCTATTTCCGCTTCCTTTCCGACAGCTAGTCTTACCCTACCTTCCTTGAGAATAAAGAAATAATCAGCCGGGTCACCCTCGGCGAAAAGAATGGCGCCCCTGTCATAGGATTGCTCAACCATGATCGCAGATATTTCGTTCATGGTTTCCTGGTCAACTTCCCTGAAAAGATCAGCTTGTTGAATAAACATGGCATTCTCCTTTCTTTGGAAGATGTGCGCTCATTCGGTTGAATCCGGCAATTTTCATTGCCGTCACTATTGGGACTCAGGTTGCCCCTTCTTGGCGATCTTCCTCCTTTGCTGGTCCCGGATTTGAGCATGTCCATGAACTTTCAAGGCAAAGTCCTGAAAGAGGGCTTCGCAGCTCATTTTTCCGGAGTTTTTTGCGAAAGGCTGACTCCACAATGTCGCTTTTTTCAACTAATCACCCCACGTAACTATTCTTAGGTGTAGTCACATCGGAGTCAAGCCGGAAGTTTCCTTCGTCTCCTCATCCTCTCCGCTCCAAATTCATTATTCACATACTGGGTCTCGGTGACGTAGGCCGCGATGCCTTTATTTGCTGAACATCCACGATATGAATCGCCTTCATGCATTCAAATCCATTGTCTTCGGACTTGGGTCTCCAGCTTCCACAGTGCGCCGCCGAGAGTGCGGCTCGTTTCTTATACAGAAGTGGGATATCACAGCAGCACGGATTCAAGCGTCTCAGTCAGTTCCATAAAATTCGTTTGCATTTCTTCCGGCCGATTTCTTTTTTCACCCGGAGAATAAGAGCGGCCGAAACGCTTGTTGATGATGACGCCTCTTTCTCTGCAGTAAAGATCAAGGGATGGCTTGATCATGCTGCTGATCAAAAAGGCCCCGACCGAACCGCCCCACTCGAAGTGCGGTCCATCTCCCCCGCTATCGCCTATGATCACTGCTCGTTTCGGAGAGATCCCCAAACTCTTCATCAGGGATTGAGTATTCTTCGGCTTGTCGTCAATCTCAGCGACCCGATACCGGTAGCGCTGATCATCACTTGCCCCCAAAAAACGGATCAGCGGATTGGCCGCCACAAATGGTACGGCAGGCAGAAGATTCTTGGCAAAGACTCGCTGAAAATAACCTTGCGCGCTGGTTGTATTGATCATGAAAAGGATGCCGCGGCTCAAGCACCACTCGATGAAATCAGGGACGCCCAGGTACGTGGCAAAGTGAGCGTCAAGATAAGCATCCATCTGATCTTCAGTAATAGGGGTGGGAATCAGCGCCGAGATTCTTTGGGTGGCCTCGGTCAGTGAAATCTCGTTACCGGTGTATCGCTTAAAGACGTTGGACAACTCTGATTCCAGGTCCGGATAGATGAATGAAATCGGGTCAAAGGGACCGCTCGGCGCCAGGCATTCGCTCCAGTCAGAGGAAACGATAGCTCTCCATTCCATGTCCATTCTCCATTCCTGATTATTTTAGCCACGTGGAGTCCGGCTGCCGGCCACCAGCAACAGAGGAATAGAAGCAAGTTGTATCACGACTGAAAATCCAATCAAGGTCTCCACCGAAACATCGTACAGCATGCCCATCAGAACACTTCCGCCGAACCAGAAAACGCCGTAAGCGGTATTTAGAACCCCATAAGCCAGGCCGAGCCTGTTGGCAGGTACCATCTCCGCAATGGCGGCTCGCATAACCGACTCCTGTGCGCCCATGCCGACGCCCCATAATGCCATTCCGGCAAGGGCAGAATAAAAATCGCCCAAAAATACTAGCGGCGCGAATAGCGCGGACAAAACTACGGCAAAAATCAGGACAGAGAACCCGACGCGATCAAAGAGACGCCCTAAGATCAGCGCGGCCACGGCGTCCACACCCATTGCCACGGCATAAAATATCGGAATCCAATAGTCAGGGGCCACCACAGCCTTTTTGAAATGATAGGCCACGAGAGGAAAATCCGCATATCCAGCGGCAATGAAACCAATCGCTACTACGTAGAACCAAAAAGCGCGAGGGTAGCCCTTACTTTCCAGGTTCATCGAGGCGGGCTGGAGGTCGCGAGGGTCAGGGTACGACAATTTTGCAGCGAACAGCACGCAAAGCGCGATCAGCGCTGGAAACAACAGTATTCCAAAGCCCGCTTGATAAGCCCCTCCGAAATGAAACACTGCCGCGACCACCAGTGGTCCGAGGACTGCTCCTATTTGATCCATGGCCTCATGCAGACCAAACGCCCAACCCCGCCCAACCGGCTCAGATGCGCAAGAGAGCATCACATCACGCGCGGGTGTCCTTATGGCTTTACCCATCTTCTCCGCAATCATTAGGACCGCCGCAATTTCCCAGCAACCGGCAAATGCCAGGAGCGGCACTGCCAGCAGATTCATCCCGTAGCCGAAAAAAACTATAGTCCAGTAGCGCCCAGTTCGTCGGCGCGTTGCTGATGTGGCCGCAAAGCCACCGTAACATGAACACCAAACCCTTGTGAGACCTCCTCGGCCGAGTCCTGAAAAAATGAAGTGACTTCCTCGGCAAGTTCATCCAGAACAGATTTCTCACTGATTTGGCTGGCCTTGACGGTGACGAAGGAAGCCTCCAGCACATGGTCCAGGTGCTTTCTCGATCTTTGGCGAAGCGCTTCAGCTTGTTCCTCCAGCAGTTCCAGAGTTCGTTTTCTGTCACCTGTCACCAGATCTTGGGCGGCTATTCTCTGGCGCTGAACACTCTTCAATTCTTTGTCAAAGACTTGCAAACGTTTCTCGAGGTCATCCAGCGGCATCTGGAGTGATCGAGCTCCGAGCCTGAGTCTCATCACCACATTTTCCAAAATATCGCGCGCTTTCTTGCCCAGGGCTTCCCGTAAAGCGCCAGCTTTATCTGAGACCAGAAAAGACATGAGGTGGTTCTCAACCTCCTCCAAGCCGCTTTGTGTCCATAGCGTGGAATCATCGAGACGCTTACCGTCGAGACCGCGACGCGCGGAGACGCAGAAAATCGGCAAATTATCGGCCAATCCGATTTTCTCTCTAAGCACCTTGCCGAAGAATTCCAAGCAGGCGTTTCTTTCTTCCTCGTTGAGGTAGTCAACTTTGTTAAAAATAAAGAACAGGCGAGACACTCGCGATCGTACGCTCTTCAAGAATTCCGCTTCTACTTCCGTCAGGGGAGGGTCGGCTGAGACCACAAACAATGCAGCGTCGCATTGGGGTAAGAAATTAAGTGTTGCCTCGGTGTTATGCGTGAATGTCGAACCGATTCCCGGAGTGTCGATGAGGACGACACCATGTCCTAGAATCGGCGCGGGATATGAAATTTCCACCTGGAGCACACCAAGCTGATTGGCAGGGTTGCCTTCCTCAGTCACGAGACCTTGCAGAAGCTCTAGAGATTCTGCTGTGGACTTACCACGAAACTCTTCCACCGGGCGCTCGTCCAGGTAATAGACACGTACCAGCAGCTCCGGACCATATTGCAGAAAGGTGGGTATGGCTGTCAGGGGTACGACTGAGGTGGGCAGAAGGGATTCTCCGAGAAAGGCGTTAAGGAGAGTGCTCTTGCCACGCTTAAACTGGCCTAGAACAGCGAGGTGAAATCGGCCTTCCTCCAATCGTTCGTTGAGAGAAAGCAGTTTTTTGCGATCTCCGGAGAACTGGGGCCCAAGCGCAAATAATTTCTTTGCCGCTTCCTCCAAAAGTAAGCGGAATCCCAAAGGATTTGCGGACTCCTCCGCAGATGATGATGTTGTTGATAGATCAAGTTGAGAATAGTCGAGTATGGGAGAACCCATCACAAATACTCCACTGTCTTCGCCAGGCACAGCAGGCAAGATACTGACCCTTCCCTCAATCGGTGACTGACAAAATTTACGGTGGGGCTGTATAAACAGAAAACCCACCATCCGGTGGGTCATGAAAGGCTCACTTCGCTCCCACCGCCGAATTGTCCGCGGCAGGAGTCATCAGCCTTAAAGGCGGTTCTTTGGGGGACTCCATCCCCTGAAGATATAATTTTCTAGCATAGCGAGCGCGAATGTCAAGATTTGGTAGTTGGCTGCTTTGATTTCTCCCCTCTCCGGCGAGAACTACTCATTCCGTCACCCAGCCAAAAGTGGCTGTCCACGATGCGTTCTGCGCCGGACTGAGTTCCGCCGGAATGACAGTGAAGGGATCATCGAAGCCGAAATGTCAAGCTAACCCGCTACCATTCACCGATTAATTCGACCTATTTGGCCTTGGTTCGCTGGTCAGTCGCTGTACAGGATCTCACGAACTACTCTCAGCATCTCGGATATCGTAAAAGGCTTGGTTATGAATCCGGAAGCTAAAGCAGAAATAATCAATCTATCTTCATCATGACCGGAGGAATAACCGGTGGCAATCAAGATCTTGACTTTTGGGTCAATTTTCAACAGTTCCTTAAGGCACTCCTTGCCCCCCATCTCCGGCATGATAAGGTCAAGTATTACCAGAGAGATTTTCCCCAACTCCTTTCGATATATGTCAACAGCCTCTTTCCCGTTTACTGCGGTAATTACTCTGTATCCCGCACTCTTCAGGATCCGCTCTCCAAGATCTCGCATGAGTTCCTCGTCATCTACCAGGAGCACGGTTTGAGTGCCGTTCTCAGCGGTCGGCAGCCTCACTTCGCTCTCAACTTCTTTTTCACTTGCGGTTGTCAGAGCGGGAAAATAGAGTTCGAACCTTGCTCCTCTGCCGGGTTCACTGATACACGATACGTACCCAGCATGCCCTTGCACAATGCCGTGAACTATCGCGAGACCCAAGCCTGTTCCTTTGACAGTGGCTCGCTGCTTCGTAGTGAAAAATGGTTCGAAAATGCGGGCTATCGTTTGATCGTCCATTCCGCGGCCGTTGTCGGAAACGGCCATAAAAACGTAATTTCCGGGGCTGATACCCGGATGAGTTCGGCAGTAGTCTTCGTCCAAAGTTACATTTTTCGTCTCAAACGTCAGCTTTCCTCCATCCGGCATTGCATCTACGGCATTGAGAGCCAAGTTCATCAACACCTGCTGAATTTGCATCATATCGGCATTAATATCTGCCAGGTCCTCATCCAACTTTAACTCAAATGAGATCATTCTTGAGATTGTCCGCGACAGCAAACCTCTGACCTTCTCTATTTCACGATTCAAATTCAATACCTGAAGTCTCGCGTCGGCTTGGCTGCTGAACGTTAGCAAACTCTGAACCAGGGCAGCTCCGCTGATAGCGGTTTCAACGATTTTTTGAAGGTCCGCGCTACTCCGGTCATCCAATTTGTTCTCCAGAAGAAGCAATTCCGCATGTCCTAAGATAATGGTAAGCATGTTATTGAAGTCATGGGCAATTCCTCCAACCAGCGTGCCTATTGCCTCCATCTTTTGAGCATGCAGGAGTTGATGCCTCAGATTTCCCCGCTCTTGCTCGTCACGCAATGCCTGGGTGATGTCTTCGCAACTCATCAGGTAATCGCCCGTGCGCAATTGTACCGGTCTGAAATTGACAGTTTTTTTTGTGCCGTCAGCGCATGTGACAGTGAATGTCCAAGGCTCATGCTCGCCTGTTCGGTATTCCTTCTTGTCCCTAATCCATGTCGCAATCACTTCATGCCTGTAACCCTCGTCGGGGTATGCCTTTTTGAACCAATTTCGTCCGTCGGGAACATCCTGCAAGCTATAGCCGAATATTTCCGAGAACTTGGGATTCACATATTTGAAGGTGTCATCTGTGCCAATCATCACCATCCCGAACGGAGCGTTGTCTACCAGTGTCTGGAATTTTTCTCTTTCAATTTCGCGTGCTTCCTCGGCTCGCTTCTTGTCGCTGATATCTATTATCGTGGATATGGTTGCCTGGTACTGTCCCGCCTCATCCCGGATTGGGGATACGCAGACATCAGCCCACAAGACCTGGCCGTCTTTGCGGATGTAACGCTTTTCGAGGCGATAGGAGTCAGCCTCGCCGCGTACGAGCGCGTCATGGTATTGTTGTGTAACGTCAACATCATCAGGATGCGTGATGCCGAAGAATGTAAGCTGTCTCAGTTCGCTTTGACTGTAACCAAGCATTTTTGCCCAGGCCGAGTTCGCCTCCAGAACATGTCCGTACCGATTCAGATTGATGCCCATCGCTGCATTGTCAAAGACCGCCCTGTATTTTTTTTCGCTTTCCCTTAATGCTTCTTCTGCCCTTTTTCGCTCTGATATGTCTTTGATCCACACCTGGACGCCCGGTTCGCCTTGCACCTTTATGACTCGTGCATTCATTTCGGCGTCAAAGGTGGAGCCGTCTTTACGCCGAAACCGGATTTCGTAACGAGCCGGCGGACTCTTTCCCTGCAGTCTCTTTGCCGTCCGTGTTCGTACAAGGTCCTGATAATCAGGGTGAGCCAGCATCCAAGGTTTCATGTGCGAAAGCTCTTCTTTCGAGTAACCGAACATCTTCGATAGGCGTGAATTAGAAAATGCGAGTGTCTCACCCTTCAAGATCATCACACCGTCAAAACTTTCCTCCACGAGTGTCCGATAACGCTCCTCACTGTAGCTGATGGCCTCTCTCGCCTTTTTTCGTTCGGATACGTCTCTGACCCACTCTTGTAAGCAGAGTTTGTTTTGTAACGTGATGGGCCGCGCAGTGGTCTCGACGTCAAGGCTCGAGCCGTCTTTCCGCACGAGTCTGATTTCGTATCGAGGCGAGACTGTTTCCCCTCGCATCCTAGCCTCCGCCCGCCGCCTCACAAATTCCCGATCATCAGGGTGGACCGTCAAGAAAAGACCCATCCCTTCCAGCTCTTCCTTTCGGTAGCCCAGCATTTCGCACTCACGCGAATTTGCGAACAATATTTTCGTACCATCGTGGATCAGGACCCCGTCAAAGCTCTCTTCCACGAGCGCTCGATAGCGCTCTTCGCTTTTCTGAAGCGCTTCCTGCGCCTGGATTTGCTGTGACACGTCGGTGGTGCATACCACCACGGTAGTCTTCCCAGAATCGGAAGTGTTGAGAAGGCTCATCTGCACGTGGGCATCGAAAAGGGAACCGTCCTTCCTCCTGTGTTTTGTCAGCATTTCAGTGACCTTGCCCGGCTCCAGGTCTTTGTATAGGACGCAAGCGCCGCGCTTGAATTCATCTCGGGACGCATAAAGGAATTCCACACTCTTGTCTAAGTAATCGTTGTGACCGTCAAATCCTAGCATCTTCATGAAGGCTGCGTTACACCATTTGATTTTTCGGTCTTGTGCTAGACTTACCCCCACAGGTAGTGTATCCGCGATAGCCTGGAATGCCTTTTCATCAAAGAAGTCAGCCGCTTGGGAGTCCTCGCTCCAACCATCATGGGGCGCCATTTTGGCCTCCGTATGACACTCAGGACGTGGTGCCTGTTAAGTTCCGACAGCAAAATTCAGGCCAAGATGAAAGCCCAAGACCTCACCTTGTAAGCCTTTGACATGGCCCCAGATCAGCAACCATTGGGAAGAACATCCTTACACATGTCCCAGGTGAAGTCTCTTGCCCTATGGGAGAGATCCCATAGTCCTGTGGGGCGGTCACCATTGCCACATGCTGGTATGCATCAACACAAATTTCAAACCGGCTAATTCATATCAATTGCGCTAAATGGCTGCATATTGTCGTTTCAAGCATGGAATGGATTGTTATTTCGTGGCTTTTTTGTAGTACACGATAAGAATGTAGTGCCTTGATCCGGCCGTGATATGATAACAATATGAGCAGCGAAGACCTACATGATTACATCTTGATCAGGGAAGCCACGGTACTAGTCCAAGTTTCGCGTGAAAGTAATCGAACACATAAAGAATCGCAAGTGGAATTCTTTGACGTACGAACAGGAGTTCAGCTAAGAGAGATTCATCCTGCGTTAGAGGCAATAGATTTGGAACGCGGATATCAGATTTCACACGAGCACGCGGCAGCAATTATTTCCGGAGGAGCCCCTTTTGGGGCCGAGTTAGACCTAGACCTTGCCAAGGTGGTAAGCATAATAGACATCAGACAGAGACGACTCGATGCTATCGTCGCTGATTCCATCCTAAATCAACTGCGGACGATCAGTAGCCTTTTGAGGAAATTCGTACAGCTCGCGGAACGCGCTCCAAAAGAAGAACGATTTTGGTTGTCGCAGCAGGTGCTCTCGTTAGTAAGAAAATTTTCAGCCCGCGAACTAAGTGAGCTGGAAGAAATCGTGGAATGGTTTAGCCGCCGACCCAAGAGATGACTGGAGGCTAAAGTTCCTATATCTAGTCTGAAGCTTTTGTATTGGGCCCAGCCGGCAGGAGAGTCATGAAGGCTACGATTCTAATGACTGTCTGTTTTACGTTCTTGATCGTGGTTGCGCATTCCGTGTTGCAGGCGCAAGAGAACCCTTTGGAACTATTCGACAAGGGAAAAGCCTTTCTCAATTCCGGAGATTACGACCAGGCTATAGAATTTTTTTCGAAAGCCGCAGATGGTCTCGATCCTGGAGTACGAAACGCCCATGTGGTCACACTGGCCAGAGCGAAGGCTTACCTTGGAAAAGGAGATTTGCAAAACGCGTTGAGAGATGTGACTCAAGTAATTCAGTCGGAGGGGGCAAACGGGGAGATCGTAGCATCCGGGCTGCAATTGCGTAGCGTCTTGCACTTGCGCCGAGGTCGAGACAAACAAGCTCTGGAAGACCTGACCGCAGCCCTAAAAGTGCCCCATGATAGCGATCTCCTGAGATCGCTATGCTTCACCAGTCGTGGGCTCACGTTCACGCGGCTCGGGAACACCGACAAGGCATTGAGCGACCTGAACAAGGCTATCGAACTGGACCCAAAATCCGGATTCGCTTACGCGGGAAGAGCGCAAGCATACTTGCGACAGGATAATATCGAGGGTGCGAGAAGAGACAGTGAACATGCTCTCACATTAAACCCTGACCAAGAAACAAGGAAAATGGCGGAAAAAATCCTGCACGAGTTATCCATATTTTCATCCGGACCGTCGAGTGTTTCAGTTCCCATGAATTCCCACGGTCAAATATTTGTGCAGGTGCGCTTCCGGAAGAACGGGACGCCTCACAGATTTCTTCTCGATACCGGCGCCACGTGCAGTCTCATTGATCGAGAACTACTGACGGAAATCAGCCGGGACACCGAAGTAAAGCAAATAGGCAAAGCAAGCGTCAGCACAGCGGACGGAACATCTCACCAGGTCACGCGCTACAAAGTGAAAAGCGCATTTTTGTACAACTTGCTGTTGGGAGAAATTGAAGTTTACGTATTTGATAAGAAGAGTAAGCGAATCACGAATCTCTTGGGCACCCGGAGCCTACGCAATGTAGCTGTCCGGATAGACAATATCGAAAGGAAAGTTGAGATCACCCGTAAGGACTGAATGGCCGCAAGTCCCCGCCCAGTCCCAAAGATGACGTTGCGAAATGCCTCTGTCATTGCAACGATATCCCATGCCCTCGAAACTTCTTCTGAAGACATCACATCGGCATCAGGGCTGGAAAAAAGCTCGAAAGTCGGTCTCTTCCGGAATCGGCCCTAGACCCACAATCGTGTAGCCGGCTTTGGTGAACATCTGTTCGGCTGTCTCCTGCAATTCGACCAGAGTCACGGCTTCCATCGAGTCGATGATCTCAGCCAGCGTAAGATACCGGTCAAAGTAGAACTCACACTTGGCAAGCCGATTCATGCGTGCTTCAGTCGATTCCAGCGCGAGAATGAGATTTCCTTTGATATGGTTCTTGGCGGTTCGGATATCTTCTTCGGTGAGATTGGAGGACAAATTCAGGGTTTCGGCACTGATGACGCCGAGAAGCTCTTGAAACCTCTGGGGCTCGCAACCCGCATAGATTCCAAACATGCCGGTATCAGCAAATGAGGAGAGGAAAGAGTAGACGGAGTACGCAATACCGCGCTTCTCACGAACCTCCTGAAAGAGTCGAGAACTCCAGCCGCCTCCCAAAAGGGTATTCAATATGTAGGCAGCGTGACGTCTGTCGTCTGTCGCGCTGGGCCCCTCAGTGCCTAAGCACACGTGCACTTGCTCGATGTCCCGGTGTACCACGTGCACGCACGGCTCACTCTCAGAGGCAGTGGGTCGATTCTGGCTCAAACCGCTCGGCAGTTTGTGCATTTGTGTTTGGATCATGTCCACGAATCTGTCGTGGTCCAAATTACCCGACGCACACACCACAGTCTGTTCGGGAGTGTAATGTCGGCCCTTGAAATCTATGATCGCGTCTCGCGTTAGTCCTGTAATGATCGGTATGGTCCCCATTATGGGTTGTCCAAGGGGGTCGCCTCGCCAAAATTGAAATCCGAATATTTCATGTACGTAGTCTTCAGGGCTGTCTTCCACTTGGTAGATTTCCTGGCAGATTACCTGCTTTTCTCGCTCAATTTCATCTTCCGGAAACGAGGCATTGAGAAAGATGTCTGTGAGAAGGTCTATCGCCAGTTCAAGATTTTCGTTCAGGACTCGGCAGTAGAAACAGGTCAACTCCTTGCTGGTAAAGGCGTTTAAGGCCCCTCCCACGGCATCTATTTCTTTTGCAATGTCGAGAGCGGACCTGCGATGGGTCCCCTTGAAGACCATGTGTTCGATGAAATGGCAGATTCCGTTCTGGGAGGGATCTTCAAACCTGGACCCGGAATGCACCCATATCCCCAGTGATACTGACCGGAGGTACGGGACTGCTTCAGTAACAATCCTGAGACCGTTATCGAGGGTGGTTTTGCGATAGTCAACGGAGTTCTGATACTTTGAACTCAAACGAAGGTCACACTTTCTTAGCTATGCGTCAGGTGTCTTGCCGATAGCGTCTTTACGCGAGAGCTTGATCTTTCCTTGGGGGTCAATTCCGATCACTTTCACCGGAAAAGCGTCCCCTTCTTTGATGACATCCGTCACTTTGCGCACGCGCTCAGGGGCAAGCTGGGAAATGTGCACCAGTCCATCGGTTCCCGGGAAAATCTCGACAAACGCTCCAAAATCAGTGATCTTTCTCACTACTCCCATATAGATGCGTCCCAACTCGGCCTGTTGGGTTATCGTCCGGATCGCTGCCTTTGCCTGTTCGGCCCCCTCAGAATCCACGGCGGCAATGACAACTTTTCCTGTGTCATCCACCTCGATTTTTGTGCCTGTTTCTTCCTGGATGGATCTTATTACTTTGCCGCCAGGCCCGATGACATCCCTTATCTTGTCCGGATTAACATACATGATAAAAATTCGGGGCGCATATTTGGATATTTCTTCTCTAGATTGCGAAAGGGCCTTATCCATTTCATCGAGAATGTGCAGGCGGCCTTCCTTTGCTTGGTAGAGCGCCTTGGTGAGCACTTCCTTAGTGAGGCCTTTTATTTTTATATCCATTTGCAGGGCCGTAACGCCTGTTCGGGTCCCCGTGATTTTGAAATCCATGTCACCGTGGTGATCTTCGTCTCCGATGATGTCGGACAGGATGACTATTCGGTCTTCCTCCTTCAGGAGCCCCATCGCAATGCCTGCAACCGCCTCGGACAACGGAACGCCCGCATCCATCATGGACAGAGAGGCTCCGCAGACCGTGGCCATAGATGAGGAACCGTTGGATTCAAGTATCTCGGAAACCACCCGAATGGTGTACGGGAAATCCTCGTCATGGGGCAGAAGATACGAAACAGCCCTCTCCGCAAGAGCGCCGTGACCTATCTCCCTGCGCGACGGACCACGAAGAAATTTGACTTCACCAACGCTGAATGGCGGGAACTTGTAATGGAGCATGAAAGACTTGTACGTGGCGCCTTCAAGAGCCTCAATCTTTTGTTCATCGGAAGACGTCCCCAAGGTCACTACAACTAGCGCTTGTGTTTCGCCTCTAGTGAACAGAGCGCTGCCATGCGTCCTGGGAAGGACTCCCACTTCGCATGATATTTCGCGCACCTCGTTAAAAGACCGGCCATCTACACGCTGACCTTTCTCAAGGATTAGTTTCCGAAGAAACTCGCCTTCGATCTTGTCCATATAGCCGAGGATTTCAGATCGTCTGCTTTCTCCATCCTCACCCAGTGACACTACGGCTTGATCATAGATGTCGGTCAGGGCCGCGTGTCGTTCCAGCTTCTTGGGTATGATCAGAGCCTGCTTGATTCGCTCAGCCCATTCATCTTTGACTTTAGCGATCAGATCCAGATCCACCTTTGGGACCGTGACTTCTCGCTTAGGTTTGCCGGCGCTCCTTTGAAGCTCCTCCTGAGCATCCACAATCTTGAGAAGTTCGTCGTATGCTTTGAAGATTGCGTCAAGAACCACGTCTTCCGGCAGTCGGTCCGAGCCCCCTTCCACCATGACTATGCCGTTACGGGAGCCCACTACTACCAGGCTCAGATCGGAATAGGTGTCCTCGATGGGGGAGGGGTTAATGACAAAATTGCCTTCCACCCTGCCGATACGCACAGCGCCTATGGGGCCGTGAAAAGGGATATCCGACACTTGGAGAGCGGCCGAAGCCCCGTTAATTGCCAAAATGTCAGGGTCGTGTTCACCGTCGGAGGAAAGCACGGTTGCTATGATCTGAGTTTCCGATTGGAACCCCTCGGGGAAAAGGGGCCGAATAGGCCGATCAATAAATCTTGCGGTGAGGATTTCCTTTTCAGTGGGCCGTCCTTCTCTTTTGTAGAAGCCGCCTGGAATCTTTCCAGCCGCGTAGGTCATTTCCAGATAGTCTACGGTCAGTGGGAAGAAATCTATTCCTTCACGGCCATGCTTTTCAGCGACGGCAGTGACCAAGACCATCGTCTCTCCGCAATTGACTATGACCGCGCCGGATGCCTGTTTGGAAAGGCGCCCCGTTTCAAATGTGACTTGTTTGCCTGCAATGTCGGCAGTGGCAGTATGTACCATAATTTGGCTGATCCTCATTCTTCCGTGCGATGAGAGGCCCGTAAACCTAGTAAGTTATGTATCAGAACATTTCGGGCTATTTTCTAATGCCCAATCCTGCGATTACGGCTTTGTATCGATCCACATTTTTTGATCTGAGATAATCCAATAGTCGTCGGCGCTGGCCTACCAACTTCAGAAGCCCCCTACGGGAATGATGATCTTTCGTGTGGATCTTGAAGTGTTCGGTCAGGTAACCGATTCGTTCACTCAGTAGAGCAATTTGAACTTCAGGAGATCCGGTATCGGTCTCGTGAATTCGATACTTCTCGATGATTGCCTTTTTCTTCTCAATTGGGAATGCCAATTCTCGCTTTCCTCCTGGAGGGATAGCTAGGATTTCTTAGCTTAATCAAATTTAAATATCATGGGAGAAGGGGGAAGTAAAGACCTGATCCAACTCAGCGGGTAACTATTCAGTTTCGGCGGAGAAGACAGTCATTGCGAGAGGTTCGGTAGGGGCGCATGGCATGGGTCCAATGAGGGTGGAGGCCGTCCGCCCCTACGCGACAAGGATTGAGTTCCTGCTGGACGCGGGATTTCGCGCCTTCCAATGTCCGAGAGTCGATGATTGCCTCGGTGACCGCAGGATCACCGCAGCGGCCAAACCGCTGGTTAAAAGTGGGCGGACGCGCTGGTTTTCACACCACCGGTCTCGGGATTTGCGTAAAACTGAGCCCTATTTGACGTAAAACCCTGCTGCCACAAGGAGGTCCTCACCAGGCACCCGTTTGACATAAGTCTTTTTCAGGGTAGGCGATGTCTCTCCAACCCTGATCCACCAATACTCAGACCAGCCCTGGCCTTGTTCCTTTGCAACCTTTATAAAGTCCTGAACGATAAATTTTCCTCTTGCGTCCTGTAGTTCCCATGCATCCTGACCTCGCAGGTCTTCCTGAACCGGATGACTCACCATGCGCCCCTTAAAATCCACTGAGAAAACATAGATCGCTCCCTTTCTCAGTGGTCCAGAGGATGCGTTCAAGGCCTTCAAGGTATAATCCTTTCCTTGAGTCTTGAACATATCTATTGCCTTGTTAACAAGCTCCATCACGTTGTCAGAGTCTCCGGTAGCGAATGCAGGAGAAAACGCCAACACGATGAATAGAACGAATGCGATCTTCCTCATGGCCTGCTCCTTTCTGGTTGGTTGGTTGGTTGATCTCTCTTTTCCAACGATCACCGCTTTTTAAAATCCGCCAATTGGCGCGGAACGGTCGCCAAGTGGTTGAGCCGCCACAATATGTGCCCTTGCAAGCAGTCAGCACGGAAGACCCTGGATGTCACTTGATACGGGGCTGCTGTTTCGCATCCGGATCGCCTGTGCTGCCGGCTGACGTAAATCGCCAAACCGTAGGCACGCTTGCGGAAAACCGCATGATGTTCGTTCATCGGCAAAACGATTGTCTTCTCTGCAGGAGCATGATCTCCGGATTCAGGCTGCGTCTATTCCACATAATAGCCGCACCCAACAAGGATTTCCTCGCCGGGGACCCGCATGATGTAAGTTTTCTTGAGAACCGGCTTGGTTTCTCCCGGTTTATTCCAGTAATAGTCGGACCATCCGGAGCCTTTTTCTTTGGCTACAGCGACAAAATCTTGGACGATGTATTTTCCCTTGACGTCCTGCAAGTTCCACTGGGGACTCAGGAGGTTAGGATTGTAAGGGTGGGCCAGGCCGGTTCCATCGAGTGAAAACGCGAACACGTACAAGCCTCCGTCTTTTCTGAATGGGCCGTTCTGGGTCCCCACCACCTTCAAAGCATAATCTCTGCCTTTTTCGGAAAAGAACTGGACGGCCTTCTCTACCAATTGTTTGGCATCAGTTTGCTGATCCGCGCTTGCGCTCACGGACCCAATCACAAACAGCACGGCAAAAAGAACGAGAACCAGTGTTTTCATACTCTTTCCTCTAATCTTTGGTTTGCTTAGGGAGAGCTAATCATGTTCTCCGCCTTAACGGCGTTGTGTTATTTGTGAATTCGATTACCGCCCTGTATGTTCATTGGCAGCCTCACATTCCAGGGTAGTTAACTAGCTATAATAGTTAGAATATAATAGAGAAGTGCGAGTCTTTTTGGTTGATGTCGCTCCGCGTCTCGCCGAGAGTATATTGGCTAGTACAGTGGAACCGGTAGGCATCAGGCAAGTTCAGCTCTTCCTGGGTGAACTCTTGTACTGCACTAGCCGATTTTTGGCCAAAGCAACATTTATGCCAGGGCAATTCGATGATTAAGAATTGTTTGCAGGTTGGAATAATGCGGATAGAGAAAGAAGGTGCAACAATTTTGAAGTGACAGGGGGGAGGAGGTTGGGAGTCAAAACGGCTCTTGAGATATATAAGCAAGCATAAAAATGGGGCTTTGTCAGCCTTTGGTCAGGAGATGGTGAGGAGCTAAAAGGCTCGGTATTTGTGAAATATGGGGCCTGATCGGCTCATCACCGTCCGCGATTCATTTGTTTAAGCCTCTTCCGGAAGGATGCGCTCAGATCTTGAGAAAAATGGATACTGCACAACCGAATAGTCTACGAAGTCCCTGTTACGTGAATTCGCTTGACTGAACTCTGGACTCACTAAATTGGAAAATATCACAGGTTCTATTACTCCGGAATCAATGGTGGCCAGTTGATCGCGGTCAGCATAAAAGGAAATTTTTGCTTTATCCCACGCGTTACGCTATTATGAACAACACAGCTTTGAGTTAAGATGATTCCTCTCTAAAACCCCATCGCAAAGGCACGAGTTTTCACTATGATATCCGCGGATTTACTCCCCGGACTCACCCCAGGAGGAAAAAAATGGACTTCATAGACCGTCTCACTGAGCTGGTTGGGGCAGATGTGATCGCTGCGTCCCCCATCGATTGTCTGGCGTATTCCCGCGACATGTCGATTCACCTGGGAGCGCCGCAGGCAGTAGTATTTGCTTCCAGCACGGAACAGGTCAGTAAAATCCTTGCGCTGTGCAATTCTGAGAAGGTCGCTGTGGTTGCTCGCGGGACCGGCTCTTCGGTTACGGGGGCCGTGTTGCCGACAAAGGGCGGGGTGGTCCTGGATTTCACACGAATGAATAACGTCACGGAAATTAATAAGGAAGACGGCTACGTAGTAGTGGAACCAGGTGTCATATGCAACGCCTTGAATGCCAAGCTGGCCCCAACCCATTTCTTTCCTCCGGATCCCGGTAGCGCTCCCATTGCCACTATCGGTGGGATGATTTCGACGAACGCGAGTGGAGTCAGGGCCGCCAAGTACGGAACTACCAAGGATTACGTCAAAGGACTTACCGTTGTGATGGCCGATGGGACGGTCCTTCGAACCGGCAGCATAGCGCCGAAAAGTTCCGCGGGATATGACCTCACGCACCTGTTCGCAAGCTCAGAGGGGACCCTGGGGGTTATCACAGAAGCAACTCTTAAGATATTGCCGATGCCGGAGTACGAAGCCTTTACCAAGGCCTCCTTTCCGGATGTGCCCTCCGCAGGTAGGGCTGTGGAGAAGATATTCAGTTCGGGCCTCGAATTGGCCACCTGCGAGATACTCGATAACGTGTGCCTGGATGTTGCCCGGGACGCTCTAAAAATGGACATACCAAAGGATGTCAACTGCCAGCTTTTTATGGGGATCGATGGGCCCAAGAGCGCGGTGGAAGAGCAAATCAAAAAAATAGATGAAATCTGCCTGTCAGTAGGGGGCAGCCGGAACGTCTGGTCCGACAATCCTCAGGAAAAAGCGAAAGTCTTTGCGGCTCGGGGCGGGCTAGTTCCTGCGATGAGTCGTCTCAAGCCTACTTATCGCCTGGTGCCTCTGGTTGAGGATTTCGGGGTCCCCATCAGCAAGATTCCTCAAACGATCAATGAAATCCAGGAGATCGGGAATAAGCACGGGTTCCCTGTGGCTACGTTCGGTCATATTGGGGATGGCAATCTGCATGCGACCTTTATTATGAATCCCACTGTTCCGGAGCACTGGGACAAAGTGAAGAAAATCGCCCTTGAATTCATCGACATGACGCTGCGCTACCGTGGAACCGTCTCCGCCGAACATGGTGTGGGTATGGCCAAGTCGCCGTACATTCGACAGCAGCTTGGCGCATCTCTGGACGTCATGAAGGGGATCAAGAAAACGCTTGACCCGAACAATATCCTGAACCCCGGCAAGATGGGGTTTGACGACTCCATAAAGGATGTCCTGGATAGCAACGTTTTTGAAAAATATCTCAAACAACCCGAAAAGATCGAGCATTTCTCGGAAGGTGTGGAAAACGAGATCCTGGCATGTATGCTGTGCGGCTTTTGTCGCGCCGGCTGCCCGACTTTTGCTGAAACCACACTCGAATCATTGAACGCGAAGGGGCGAGTGTCCCTTGCCTATTACATGTTGATGGGTGATCTTCAGCCGTCTGAAGAGCTTGCCAAGCGTATGTACCAGTGCATGACGTGCCTGAACTGCAAGTCGGTATGTCCCGCCCAGATCAAGGTGTCCGACATTGTGCACGCGGCTCGTGAAAGACTTGTGGAAAAAGGATACCTCCCGGAGGTATTTAAACCTGCGCTCGCATCGATGATCGACGCGGCCAATCCGCTATTGGCCCCATGGGAGAAGAGGGCTGACAGTTATCCGTCGGAATACAAGAAAGCCATTCCGGGTCAGACCGAAGCAGTTCTTCATTTAGGATGCGTTGCCAGCTTTCAGGACGTGAAGATCATACCTTCAATCATGCAAATACTGGACAAGGCCGAAGTCAGCTACGGCTCGTTGGGACAGGAAGAATCATGCTGCGGTTATTTGGCCTACCTTGTGGGGGACATGCCTACATTCAGGCAGGCCATGGAGATGTACAAGGAGCGCATGGCAAAATATAAGCCAAAAGAGCTGATAACCACCTGTGCCGGGTGCCTGAAGACTTTTCGTGACATTTACCCGCATTATGGGGGCGGCAACGGTTTCACAATCACGCACGCTGTGGAGCTGCTTGAAAAGCTCATTACCGACGGCAAGATCAAATTCAAAGATGACGCGGGCCCGTTAAAAGTGGTCTATCATGATCCTTGCGACATGGGACGCCACATGGGAATTTACGAACCGCCGCGCAATGTGCTCAAAGCGATTCCCGGAGTGGAACTTCTCGAATTCCCAATGAATAGAGCCCTTGCAAAATGTTGTGGCGGTGGCGGGGGATTGAAAGGGTTCGACAATGTGATGGCAGGAGACATCGGATATAAGCGGCTCTTGTCGGCCATCGATCTTGGCGCCGAAGTGCTCGTGTCTGCATGTCCGTCTTGCAAAGGCACCTTTAATCAGGCCGCGGCCAGGGCCCGAAAAGAGAAAAAGGGTAAGATCAGAGTCATGGATATTACGGAACTGGTGGCCGGCCGCTTAGCATGACAAGAAATTCGGGGGAACCCTTTCTCCTCGGTAGAAAGGTTCCCCCGGACCCCTTCGAAAAGACTTCATGGTATCGACAAGCAACGCTCCGTCGGTCTCCCGAGCGGCACTAGCCGGTGAATCAGGACCACTGATCAAATCAATCGGGCTCGCACTCGCATACAAGACCGCTAGTATGACCTGTGTTCATCCTCTAATTTTTCCTGCTTTTCTAAAAAAATAGCCGGGCTCGCATCAAGCCCGGCTGTTGTAGGAGGTAAAGGAGTGTTGAAGTTCTTGTTGTCAAGTTGTGCTTCAACAATTTGTAATAACATACCAGAAATGAACGAATTTTGTCAACAGATTTTTGCTGTTGCCGGGATCGGATTCAATGGCCCGAGCAACAAGGAAAGGCCTATAAGGAAGGAATTAGCGCAGCTACGCGATATCTCTTGATTCGCATATGTCGAGAGGCGGCAAGCAGCGGATCAACGGACAGGTTTCCGCTCGCGTTCAATCATGAGCTGCGAATACGATGTTATCAGCCACGCAAAAGCCACGACATTGAGGGCAAGGCTTCCAAACTCCAGCGCGCCGGTCAGGGTCAGGCCGGAATCAAGGTAACCCGCATCGCCCAACCGAAACACGTGAAAGATTAACAGGGGGGTGTCGATAGCCAGGAACGCGATGGCCGGAACTATCCAGCGCCTCATTTCATTCCACATGGCAAGGCCGAGGAATAAGGAGGGCAGCAAGGCCACGGCAAAATATACAACCTCTACCTTGGCAGCAACAGGCAAAGGGGGAGGGTCCAATCCCAACATATAAAGGTAGCAGAGGTACAAAAAACTCTTCAGATAGAACCAGAGACCGACAAACCACAGGACCAGCGGAAAGTCAGTGTCGAATCTCCTGCTTGGAAACCATTGTATGGAGCCCGGTCTGTTATTATTCATCAATTGCTTCCGTTTCCGTCAGTCGAATACAGTGGGAACCGATCACATAGCTCCTTCACCTGACTTCTGATCTGAACGATCATCTTTTCATCTCCCCAATTTGTCAAGATCGTGGAGATGAACAGAGCAATCAGTCGCATTTCATCGGGTCCCATAGAGCGAGTGGTTACTGCGGGTGTACCGAGCCTTATTCCCGAAGCCTTGGCTGGTGGAAGCTTGTCGAACGGGACAGAGTTCTTGTTAACCGTGATCCATGCCTTTTCCAGAGCTTCTTGAGCATCGGCGCCCGTTATACCTCTGTTTGAGAGGTCTATCAGCACCAGATGATTGTCGGTTCCGCCCGAAACCAATGAGAAACCAAGCTCCAGAAGGGCTTGAGCCAGGGCTTTGGCGTTGATTACGGTCCTGCGCTGGTAGCTCCGGAATTCTTCTGTGGCCGCCTCAGACAGTGCGACAGCCTTGGCCGCTATCACATGCATCAAGGGCCCGCCTTGCATTCCCGGAAATATGCAGGAGTCCAGTGCCTTAGCGTATTGCTTCTTGCACATAACCATCCCGCCTCTGGGACCGCGCAGGGTTTTGTGTGTGGTGGTGGTGACGAAATCTGCATAAGGTATGGGCGAGGGATGCAGATCTGCCAGCACAAGCCCCGCTATGTGCGCTATATCCGCCATAAGCACGGCCTCGACTTCATTGGCGATTTCAGCAAAGGTTGAATAATCGATTATTCTGGAATAGGCGCTTGCGCCCGCGATGATCATTCGCGGCCTGTGCCGCCTCGCGAGATCTCTGACCTGGTCATAATCTATCCGGTGGTCATCAGCGCGCACCGAATATGGAATGACTTTGTAAATTGTCCCGGAAAAGTTTTTTGGGGACCCCATGGACAAATGGCCACCATGGCTCAGATCCATGCCCAGATAAGTATCACCCGGCTTCATTACGGAAAAATAGACGGCCATGTTGGCCTGAGTGCCTGAATGCGGCTGGACGTTGGCGTGCTCGGCGTGGAACAGGTCCATCGCGCGTTTTCGTGCCAGATCTTCAACCACATCTACGTTTACGCACCCGGCATAGTAGCGTCTGCCCGGGTATCCTTCGGCATATTTGTTGGTCAGAATGCTGCCTTGGGCCTCCATCACTGCCGAAGAAGTGAAATTCTCCGAAGCAATCAGCTCCAGACGATGCTCCTGACGTTCTTTCTCTTTCTGTACAATCTTAAATATTTCGGGGTCAGTCCGCTCGAGCGGGGTCATAGTGTTTCCTATATAGTGGCGTAAAAGCAAGGGCCAATCTCTTAAGTCGGTGAACAGTTATTGTCCGAAAACCCAATTCTCAGTTTAGCATTTGTCGGGAATACCTGCGAGCCCTGGATCGACTTCACGACTCGGCGAGGAAACGCCGGTCATTAGTCTTGGCCGGAGAACTCAGGCATTGTTCAAACGAATGTTCTTTCGATTCGTGCTGTCACGATTTTGATCGGTCAACTGGCGTCTATAAGGTCGATACGTCTCTGATGCCGTCCACCCTCGAAGCCAGTTTCGAGCCAGGTTTTCAAGATGGACAAAGCCAATTCTTCACCGGTAACCCGTCCTCCCAAAGCGAGGACGTTTGAATCGTTGTGAGTCCTACCCATCTTCGCGTGAAACTCGGTAGTACAAAGAGCAGCACGAATACCGGGGAAACGGTTCGCTGCCATACACATACCGAGGCCGGTCCCACAAATAAGTATACCACGGGATGCCTCGCCGTGCATAATGCGGCGACAAACCTCCCGGGCATAATCAGGATAATCACACGATTCCTTCGACTGACAACCCACGTCAACGACTGACAGACCCTGTCGCCTCAGGTATTCCTTAAGAAATGTCTTCAGAGAGAACCCCGCGTGGTCGGAACCGATCAGAATGGTTTCCATTGCTCAGACTCTTTTTAACACAAGGCAGGCGTTCTGGCCCCCGAACGCGAAACTGTTGGAGAGGGCATAATCAAGATCTCTTTGCACCGCTTTGTTTGGTGTGTAGTCCAAATCACACTCGGGGTCACGTTCCTCCAGGTTTATGGTTGGTGGAACAATTCCATTCTTCATTGCCATAACGGTATAGATTGCCTCGACAGCCCCTGCCGCGCCTATCAGGTGTCCGGTCATGGACTTGGTCGAACTGATGGCAACTCCCCAGGCTGACTTGTTGAATAGTCGTTTTATGGCCAGAGTCTCCATCTTATCATTCAGATCGGTGGATGTCCCGTGCGCGTTGATGTATCCGATCTGCTCGGTTTGCACGCCTGCATCTTCCAAAGCCTGTTTCATGCACCAGTACGCGCCGTCCGCGCTAGGGTCCGGCATTACCAAGTGATAACCGTCGTCGGTCGAGCCGTAACCGATGATCTCGCCGTGCACCTTCGCTCCTCGTTTAGCACAGTGCTCCTCGGATTCCAGTATAAGTATGCCCGCTCCCTCAGAAATCACAAACCCGTCTCTTCTGAGATCGAAAGGTCTGGAAGCTCTCTCCGGCTCGTCATTCCTGGTGGACAGGGCTCGTAGAGCGTTAAAACTAGCCACAGCGAGTTTCGTGACTACCGCCTCGGCGCCTCCGGTCATCATGACGTCCGCGCGACCTTCACGGACAATCCTGAAGGCTTCGCCTACCGCAGATGTACCCGAAGTGCAGGCATTCACTATTCCAAAATTGGGTCCTCTAAATCCGTATTTGATGGCCAATATACCGGATGCCAGATTGATAACCGCTTTTGGAATCAGCAGCGGATGAGCGCCTTTCGGTCCTTTCGTCGTAACGGACCGGACCCCTTCTTCGATGGTTTCCAGCCCTCCCATTCCTGAGCCTACAACTACTCCGCTCCGATACGGGTTTTCAGGCGGGTAATCCAGGCCGGCGTCACTCATCGCTTCCCCTGCAGCCACTAGGGCGAACTGTTGATAGCGATCGAGTCGGCGGAGTTCTTTTGGGTTCACCCGTCCTTCCGGATCAAAGTTCCCATCGACTTCTCCGGCAATGCGGGTTTGGTAGGATGTCGCATCAAATAATGTGATCGGTCTTATTCCCGAGCGACCGGCGATGAGCGATTGCCAATTGGCATCGACTCCCGCTCCCAGGCAGGTTACCATTCCCATTCCCGTAATCAGGACTCTGTGCGGCACATTCTCCTCCGAGGCACACGGGCCGGCTGCAGTTCAGGATAGCTCACTTGCGTTCCTTTATGAAATTGGCCACATCCTGAACAGTCTGAATCTTCTCCACCTCTTCGTCGCTGATCTCCAGACTGAACTCGTCTTCCAGCAAAGCGATCATGTCGTAAATATCCAGAGATTCCGCGCCGAGGTCTTCGACTATTTTGGAATCCATCCGGATGTTCTCTTTCTTCACATCCACAAGGACTTCAGCGATAAGGTCCACGACTCTTTTTTCCACATCATCCATATTCGGTGTCCTCCTACTTTTTACGCCATGAGCGCTGTTTGACCATGCCGGAAATGGTGTCAAAGTTCAAGTGCTTAAAATGAGCACGACATTCATTACCCGTAAACTCACTCACATATACAGTCCGCCGTTGACCCGTATCGTCTGACCGGTGACGTAATCTGACATGCCAGAACAGAGAAAAAGGACGGCAGCAGCCACATCCTCGGGTGTCCCGGACTTGCGCAACGGAATATGTGTCCGGATCGCATCCAGTTGTTCATCAGTGAGTCGATCTCCCATGCCGCCTTCAATAATGCCAGGGGAAACCGCGTTCACCAGGATGTTTCGGGGTGCCAATTCCCTGGCCAAAGCCCTTGTGAAACCAATAAGACCCGCTTTGGCCGCGGAATAATTAACCTGACCGGCGTTGCCGATCTCTCCGGCCGTCGAGGTGATATTGATGATTCGGCCGGTTCTCTTCCGAATCATTATTTTGCTTACTGCCCTGGAAACATGAAATGATCCTGTCAGGTTAGTAGCCAGGACCTCATTCCAGTCTTCATCTTTCATCCTGCCTATCAGGCCGTCGTGGGCAATACCGGCATTGTTGACCAATATGTCGATACTTCCTCTTCGACTCACAATCGCGGCCACACCTCTTTCAACTCCGCTTGGATCAGCCACATCAAACCGTTCGAGCTCACCGTCGCCACCTTGTTCCTTTATCACTTTTAGCACGTTTTCGGCAGCCTTCTCTTCAGCGCGGTAGTTTATCGCCACAAAGGCGCCCGCTTTGGCCAGGGTCAGGCAGATAATCTTTCCGATACCCCTGGACCCCCCTGTGACCAGAGCGGTCTTGCCCTCCAGCGAAATCAGTGACAGCAGGTTCGGACTCAATGGCTTGACTCCAGGTAAGATCGAATATCTTCGATTCCAGAAATGGCAACCGCTTCGGCCTTCCGGTCAATTCGACGAAGTAAACCGGTCAGCACTTTTCCTGGTCCTACTTCCATGAAGACTTCCACGCCGCTGCTCACCATGGCCCGAACAGAATCTTCCCACAGAACAGGGCGCACGACTTGATCGATCAAGAGCCGTTTTGATTCATGATCGGACGCGGGATACGGCTTGGCGCTTACGTTCGATACGACCGCAAAAAGGGGCTGCTTCAGCGTCACGCCTTGGAGCCTTGCATGCAAGGCCTCACTGGCCGGTTTCATAAGATTTGTGTGAAAGGCCGATGAAACCGGCAGCATCACCGCTCTTGCCCTTTTTACATTCTTCAAAGCTTCTATGACCCGATTTATACCCTGGATATGACCTGAGATGACCACCTGATCGGGCGCATTGAAATTCGCCGCTTCCAGTGTGACATTCTCACGACATCTATCTATCAAATCCAGGACTTCTTGTCGGGAGATGCCTATGAGCGCCGCCATACCGCAGGTGCCGGCGGGCTGCGAGCTGTCCATACCTTCCGCACGGACTCGGATAATGTCGAGAGCGGCCTCGAATTCCAGAGCCCCCGCAGCGCACAGCGCCGAGTACTCTCCTAATGAATGCCCGGCCGCCATGATCGGCGTCAGATGACAATGTTCCTTCAAAACTTCCAACAATGCCATAGAATGAACAAACACCGCCGGTTGTGTATGAACGGTGCGGTTCAGGTCATTCCCGCTCGAACCGAACATAATTTTTGTGAGGGAATAACCGAGGACTTCATCGGCCTGTTCAAGCAACATTCTGGCAGGTTGACACTCCCGAGCAAGATCCATGGCCATCCCGGGATATTGAGATCCCTGACCCGGAAACATAAAGGCCACCAATCGGTTCTCTTTTTTAATTGCAGCGGCTGCCATGTTTCCGAGATTGTTACTCTGTTTCAACAACGGTCCTGTTCTTATAAAAGCCGCAGGAAGGACAGATTCTGTGCGGCATCATGGGCTCGGAGCATTGTGGACAGGCCACCAGGTTGACGGGCGTCAATTTCTTATGGGTCCTGCGTTTGTCTCTCCTGGTACGGGAAACACGCTTTTTTGGTACTGGCATTGTGCATCCTCTTGATATTGATTCTTATTTTTTAAAGTCAACCGCAAAATTCGGATTTGTGCGCGGTTGAATGTCAGTAAAATCGTTGATGCCGGGAAAACCCTCGAAATCAAGGACTGTTGGAATTACTCGCGGGCGCTCGCTTCAGGAAACCGCCTCATCGCAAAGCGCAGACGGTTTTTATGGTCCGTGAACATTTCCATTTGCATCTTTCATACCGGACGGTCACTGAAAGCAAGTTCTTCACTCACGCTGAGAGTCATTGTCCGGTTTTCCTTTTCAGGCGGGCCAGAGCTTCCCAACGCGGGTCTCCCGAGGATTCATCAGCGCATCTACATTCCGTGGAGCCTTTCAACGCTCCGCATCTGGGGCAAAGTCCGGGACAGTCCTCCCGACATAATGGTTTCATGGGAATTTCGAGAAGAAACTCCTGCAATATGATTTCCCCAGGATCAAACTCCTGTCCTTCAACATACAGCACGTCTTTTGATTGTTCATCGGCGTCTTGCCGAAATTCCTCGGGAAGTCCTCCGCTCCGGAGTTTGAAATCCAGTGTCAGCTCTTTTTGAAGACTGAATTCACCAAGGCATCGAGAGCAACGCAGATGCATCAATCCAGTGACTGTCCCGACAAACGTCGTATCTTCTCCGCTATGTAATATGTGTATGTCGCCTCTCAGATGAGGATCTATTTTCACATCTCCGGACATGGAAATCGATTTGACACCATCGGAGAGAAAATCCTCGTCTCCCGAGAAACTCAGATGCAAACCGTCTTCCGGTATTTCGTCGATTCGTATTTTCATTTCACGGCGGTATCGAAGTCTTCGAGCATAAACTCAAAGAATATAGATTCAAGAAAATTTAAGTCAAGCAAAATGTATGAGCTTCGGAATGGCACGACGCCTTGTAACATCGCTTCTACTATTGAGCGCCTTGCCGTCGCCACATATGTCAGTCTACACAATTAGAGACATGATCGCAAGACACAGCCCACTCAACATCAAGTTAATTATTGTAAAATTATATATTTGCTTAAGATCACATCAAAATATTGACATAACGCCGTGTTATGGCTATACTCTTACCAGAAATCCCCGATCGGAGATTTGACAGATGAAAAATACGTTTATTGTTGCCGCTCTGCTTACCATAGCTTTACTAACGGTGGGTTCGGCAAACGCTGACATCCTGAATCCATACGCTCCCATGAACGCTGTTACCGCGGAACCTATGGACCCGTACAATCTGTGGCTGATTCCGCAGTGTTCGAGGACGAGCTATGAGCCGTGTCCAACCTGCTATTTTCCGTATAGTTTCGGTTTACCCGATGTCCCGATTCAGTGGACGGTTCGAGGGTGTCTCGGAGTACCAGTCCCGGTGCCATAGTCAAAACCCATGAGTCCTTCTACGGATTACGGCGAGTACGGGACTGTGGGCGGCATTTTGGGCAATCAGCAACTCACGTTCTCTCATTGCTCGCTCAGCCGGCTATGGGACTCACGTGTCTGCGCATAACAAGGCTTTCGAGGCCCTGCAAACAGTGCTAAACAGGAGTCGCGGGCAACTCACTCTCTTCCTGTTCTAGTCCGGGGTCTTCGTGCCGTTCCAACCACGCCAATATTGACGGAAATACCTCAGTCATGGCGCGAATGCCTACCAGTAGGTCCATATGGCCATAGTCCTCGACAAAGCCCGAATTCTTACCAAGTATTAGATGCTTGCGTTCCATGCATTTTTCGATTTCCTCGCAGTCGGCGTTAACTGCCTCGGGCGGAGCCATACGATCCTTTGAGCCCCCCATGAGGAAAATCGGCACGTTGGATCTATTAAGTCCAGTGAGGTAAGGCGTTCCATTTTCCGGGCCGAATACGCCGGTTTCCAAGAATCGGCCAAAATCCAGCCACAATTCGGTGGGAGACAGGGGTTCAGCGGCCAGCGCCACGATCTTTCGAGCTGCGGTGGGGGTGATGTTGTTCGGATTAAAGGTCCCCAAGAGCAATGAAGGGACCCAAGGAGCTAACGGTGTGAACATTTTTCCCAAGAATGGCAATGGGGAAATGGGCAATCGCTTCAGAAGCCACCTTAATTTCAGCAAAGGCTCAAAGATCCCGGAGTCCATGCTCGAAAAGTCAGTATGAGATCCGAGCGTAATCGCCGATGCAACCTGGGAATTCGAATGAGAGGCCAAGTGGGCCAATATGAGCAATCCTCCCATGCTGTGGCCCACCCAATGGACTCTGGAAGCGCCTGTACGAGTTAGGACGCAATCTATGATGGCAGGCACATCGTGTCGAAGGTGGTCCTCGAAGTCCCATGAATAGGGTACGTCCGAATGCCTGAAGCCCGGACGTTCGCTCATCCCAGATCCTCGGAGTTCCGCGACCCAAACATCGCGGCCGTTCTTTCTCAAGAAGTCTGCCAGAGACGGCGCTCCGGGGATCTCGAAGACGTAGCGATTCGCGCTCAGCCCGTGGCAGAGGACCACGGGCAATCCAACGGCGTGATCCCGCAGGCAGTATCTATGCAGCGCCAGCCTCCATCCATCTTCAGTCCTGAAGTAGATTGTTTCGTCTTGGCTGGTCGATGCACCATAAAACCATTGCCAAAAGAAACCGAGAATGATTGTTCCACCGATTATGATAACGAACCAGAAGAACACGGAAAGCAGAGTTTCCAGCATTGAGTCTCCGGCATCCGGACCCTTAAGCGTTCGTATCTGGCTTATATTAGAGGGCCGGTATGGTTTCCAGAACGAATCTGAACAGCCAGGTGAAGATAAAGCCTCCCAGTAGCAGCCAGATTATGAGGTCAGAACATTTGCTCATGTTGGTGTCACTCAGCGCCGACAATCTATATCCCAAGTACAGAAGAATGCGATACGGAATTTGAAGCCAACACAAAGCAAAGAGTATCGGCCCCATGGGATTGGCCTGGATGGCGGAAGCCATGTCACCATGGACCATCGCCACGAAGCTGTGGGTGAGCCCGCATCCGGGGCATGAAATCCCAAAGATCCGTCGACTCATGCAAATCTCGGGCAATTGGATCCGAAAATCGCAATAGTCTGAAGTGTAAAGAAGCTTGCCTTCCGGAGAAATGTCCAATGCCAAGGCGCCAATGATCGCTGTGAGCGCTAAGGCAAGTATCCACAAATGTTCGACCCTACCTCGCCTTGAAAAGGTCTGTCGCTCAGTCTGAAAACCGTGATCCGGTGAATTATCATGATTTGTGTTCGCTTGAGATATCACAGCCTGGGCCATTCGATCAGTGATCAGTGCCGGCTCAGCGGCCTTTAGAAAATGGAATATGGACTGAGTGGCTCGCCCGGCTCAAGCAAGTTTCACCGGCAACCCGGGATTTCATCCCTCGCTATGCCAGAGGCCAATAATCCCCGCGAAAGTGAACAGATACTTTCACTATAGCACCAAAATCCCCTTATTCCCCCTTTTATAAACGCGATATCAGGGGATTCTCGGATTCTTTTTCAACGAACGAGGTGTCTCTAAGTCCGACTCAGGCAGTCCGTCAATAAAGAGATATTATATTATAATTCTTGACAATATTCCTATGCTCTGCTAATTCCTGGCGAACCGTCCAGCTCTTTGTGCTGGGCGGTGGTCTAATTGATGGAGGTCCGTTATGCTACCCTGTTCGAGGGGTCGGCTTAACCAACTATTGACTGCGTGCTTGGCTGTGGTGCTCATATCATCTTTCTCGGGTATGGCCGCCGCGGATGATTGCAAAAGGATTCCCAACATTCTTGTGCTCTTCGATGCCTCGGGTTTCATGAAAGAGAAGTCTCGATGGGAATTTTTTCTACAACAGATGGATCTTTTCGTGCAGGCCATGCCGCTGACGGCCGACGGATTTTTTAATGTGGGGGTGCGACATTACGGCCTCAAAGTTGGACTAGGCTGCGAAAACACGGAGAGCATACTCGCCATTCAGCCCTGGGACCCGGAACGATTTTTGAATGCGTTTCCCAAGACCGTCTCTTATGGAGTCAGCTCCCTTTCGGCCGGACTCAGAGCCTCGGGTGACGAGGTGGCTTCAGTTGAGGGAAAGAGCGTCATTCTCTTGATTGGCGGTGGAATTGAATCCTGCAACGCGGAACCGGTAAAGGTGGCCGAGCAGATGTGCCGGAACAATCCCGATCTGGAGATTCACACTTTTCAGATAGGGAACGCTCCGGAAGGAAATTTTTTCCTCAGAGCCATTGCGGAGAGAGGTCGAGGTACTTACAATCGACTGGAGGATGTCAAGTCATCAGCGATGTGGCATGCGTGGATGAAGAAGAATCTGGTTATGCCCTGCGCTGGTCCGACCCAGCAGGGATCGAGTCAGACTGGGCAGGCAGTCGGTCCGGTGGTATTTGATTCGAAAGGTTTTTCAGTAAGATCAAGAGACCCGGTCGTCGACGCGACGAACCTGCAAAATCTTAATGCAGTCGCGCAAATCTTGCTGCGAAACCCATCGGCCCGAGTAGTGCTTCACGGGTTTTCCGATCCGAAGGGCAACCCGGAATTTAATCTCAAACTTTCCCGCAAGCGAGCTGAAGCTGTGGCCCAGTATTTGATCGGTACCCATCACATTCCTTCATCGCAAATCGGGATTCTTGCACATGGACCAACACAGATGTCGCCACAAAGCTCTGTTGCACCTGTGCAGTCCGGGGCGCGCAGGGTAGAATTCGAAATTTCTTATTAAGTTACGGTTGGCTACCGACGCATCGCTTCGGAAGAATTGACCCTGCTCGGTTGACTGCGTCGCTTTCTGTACGAGGAGAACAAACCGAGAGACCGCAGCGAGCCGTGTAATCGTTTCACGCGCATGCCACAGAGAGTCTTCACAATTGTTCCGGCCTGTTTTATTATGAACACGAATAACTTTAGTGTTTCCGAAAGATGATAAGGCTCTCCCGAGAATCCAACATCTACCGGCAGATCTTTGTCGCGGCTATTGTCCTGCTGCCGATGGTAATCTACGCCGACGATACCATCCCGGTAACGAGCGAGAGGCTGCTCAAGACGGGTCAAGAACTTGTCCAGAAAGGGCAGTATCTGGAGGCCCTCGATCTCTTGGAAGAGGCCAGGGACATATTAGAAACAAACCGACCGCCACAGACAGCCGTCTATGCCGATGTGCTGTTCACACTGGCAGAAACCAAGATTAAGGGTAGGCTCCACCAGAATTTTTCAGCGCATTACGTAAAGACCGCCCTTCAAGACATTCAGTCTGCCAACAAGCTGAGAGAGCGGCTTCCGGAGACTATTCCACAGAGATTAGCTGAAGGTTATTATCTTGAGGGCTATATCCAGAAGAGGTTCTTCATGCGTACGGACCAGGCTAGGTCCTGTTTTGAAAGGGCGAAGAGCGTGGATCCCGGATTCGCCGCGGCGAAGAGGGAACTGAGCGAACTTGTTCCGTAGAGAATTCAGGCTCCAAATCGCAAGGCGAGTCCGCGCCCCAAAAGGCGGGTGGGCTCTCGTCCACAATGAAGCGTTTGAGGGTAGCTTCCATGAAAAAAGCCAAAGAAATTGACAGGGGGGCCTCGAATTTCGATGAGCAGCTTGAGAAATTGCGGTCCATAGTAGAAAAAATGGAACATGGCGGACTCGGGCTTGATGAGAGTCTGAAATTGTTCGAAGAGGGTATTGGTCTGTCAAAACATCTGCTCGAGATACTTAACCGTTCGGAAGGCCGCGTGGAAGAACTGCTGGCGGGCATGGACAGGGCGCCGTTCGGCCGGGAAGAGGAATAGGGTCTGATTATGGATCTGGAAGGATACTTGGCCCGGAGTCGTCGGACGGTCGACAAGACCCTTGACGAGCTACTCCCCAAAGAAGATAATGAGATCGCTCCTTTGCATAAGGCCATGCGCTACAGTGTCTTCGCCGGTGGAAAGAGAATACGGCCGATACTGGCCATGACTTCGGCGGAGGTCGTGGGAGGTAACGCGGAAGACATCTTGCCTTTCGCCGCGGCGCTTGAATGCATTCACACGTATTCCCTAATCCATGATGACCTGCCTGCCATGGATGATGATGACCTGAGGCGAGGGAAGCCCACTGTCCATAAGGTCTTCGGGGAAGCCATTGCGATCCTGGCCGGGGATGCGCTGTTAACGTTTGCTTTTGAAATCCTCAGCTCTCCTTGGGCTGTCCGACTGTACAGGCCGGAGAGGCTGCTGACCGTGATTCGAGACTTGTCTATGGCCGCAGGGCCAAGGAAATTGGTTGCCGGCCAGGCAATGGATATTTTGAATGAGGGAAAACAAGTAGATGAACCGACTGTGGATTTCATAGTCAGGACAAAGACAGCGGCCCTGATTCGAGTCTCACTGACCAGCGGGGCAGTGCTGGCGGGCGGAGATTCCAGACAGATTGAAATTTTGGGTCGTTATGGCGAGCTTCTGGGGATGGTGTTTCAGATCAGGGATGATCTGCTGGACCTGGAAGGAGATCCGAAAAAATTGGGGAAGGCGGTAAAAAAAGACCAACTTCGTGGTAAACCGACGTATCCTACTCTTTTGGGGAAAGAAAAGACCGAAGAGATGATGGACAGACTTCTCGACTCAGCCTTGGGCGTAATCGAGCCTCTTGGCGACAGAGCCGAGCCGCTTGCTCTCATCGGAAAATATATAGGCGAACGCACAAGCTGATCCTTAGAAAGCGAATGAATGAATTGAACGGACAGAATTTGAACTCGATTCTTGAGACCCTTCAATTACCCGAAGACATAAAACAGCTATCTGTCGAAGATTTGAGGCAGTTGGCTGGAGAGGTCCGCGAGCTGATCATTGATACTGTCTCCGTGAAAGGAGGCCATTTGGCCTCAAGCCTCGGGGTTGTCGAGCTTACGATTGCACTGCTGAAAGTTTTCTCCCCTCCGAAGGACCGCATAGTTTTTGACGTAGGCCATCAGGCTTATGCGTACAAGATACTGACCGACAGACGAGAGCTATTTCACACCTTGCGGAGCAGAGGCGGTATATCCGGTTTTCCCAAAAGAGAAGAGAGCCCGTACGACGTCTTCGACATGGGGCATTCCGGAAATGCCATCAGTGTGGCAGCCGGTCTTGCCCAAGCAAGATGTTTTGATGGATCTGACCACAAAGTCATAGCGGTCGTGGGTGACGGATCTTTGACTTGTGGCGTCTCATATGAAGGTCTCAATCAAACAGGCGCAGCAGAAAAAGACCTGATAATAATCCTCAATGACAACGAAATGTCTATCTCCCACAATGTGGGGGCCATGGCGGCGTACCTGAACCGAATCATGACCGGGCAGCTTGTCACGCGGTTCCGTGAAGAAGTGAAGAGCCTGTTGCGGAACCTGCCTGGAAGCATGGGAAGGTCCATGTACGGGATGGCGAAGCAATTCGAAGATGCCCTGAAGGGCTTCATAACACCGGGACGACTATTTGAGGATTTGGGTTTTACTTACGTTGGCCCGATCGACGGCCACCAGCTCAAGCATCTCATAGAAACACTAAATAATGTGAAGCGATTTAGGCAGCCAGTGCTGATTCACACGTTGACCTGCAAGGGAAAAGGGTATTGCGTCGCTGAGCAAGACCCCGCCCGCTTTCACGGGGTTGGTCCATTTAACAAAGGCACCGGTCAAATCGATGAGCCGGAAGGGGCGCCCACGTACACCAGTGTTTTCGGCAACACTATGGTGAAGCTGGCACAGCAGGATTCTAAGGTGGTGGCAGTGACGGCAGCTATGGAATGTGGCACCGGCCTGGCCGAATTCGCTCGCCTGTTTCCAGGCCGTTTTTTCGACGTAGGGATAGCCGAGCAGCACGGAATAGTATTTGCCGCAGGCCTGGCCCGAGAAGGCTACAGACCGGTTGTGGCCATCTATTCAACGTTTGTTCAGAGAGGATATGATCATCTCATCCACGACGTGTGCATGCAGAAGTTTCCCGTAGTATTCGCGATGGACCGAGCAGGCCTGGTGGGAGAAGATGGTCCCACACATCACGGGGCTTTCGATATAGCCTTTTCGAGGTCTATCCCTAATCTCACCGTTATGGCCCCCTCCGATGAAGACGAACTGGCCGACATGCTGGCAACCGCACTGGCGCTTGACGGTCCTTGTGCGATCCGTTATCCCAGGGACCACGGCCGCGGCGTTCTCATGAAGAGGAATCCGGCGATCCTGCCGATAGGAAAGGCGCGAATGTTGGCCGAGGGAAACGATCTGCTGATACTTGCAGTCGGTTCCATGGTCGGCCCCTCTCTTGACGCAGCTCACATCCTTGCGCAAGAAGGAATCGCCGTGGGCGTGTTGGATGCCCGGTTTGTCAAACCCTTGGACCGCGACCTCATTATTGAAAAGGCCACTGCCGCCGGAAGGGTGCTTACCGTAGAGGAGGGTATGCTGGCAGGCGGTTTCGGCAGCAGTATATTGGAGCTTTTTTCAGAAGAAGGCTTGGAAGAAGTCCTTACCACTCGTTTGGGCATTCCGGATACCTTCGTAGAACATGGGACCAGATCAGAACTTCTTGAGGAACTTGGATTGTTCCCGGAAGGGATCGCCAACAGTGCGCGGGCGATGTTGGAGCGGCGCCCCGTTTCCAGGACGCTGAGTGTTTCATTCCTCAGGGGTGTGAGAAACTGATCGGTCTGAAGGTACCTCTACGGTCTGATAGGGATCTCACTGATTGACCCGCAAACCATTTCCCTGATGATATTCCGCTCCCCATTAAACCGAATTCAGCGCTGGACCGCTACCACTGACCGCAATTCCCTACTCAGGTTCCCCAGGGAATCCATCATCAGCTCATGTATAAGTACGAGCCGATTATGATCGGACCCGGCGCCATTGAGTCTTGCGTCAATCTTTCTCTGAAATTCCCGGAGTTCGGGATGTTCGCGCAGGAATCGATCACGTCTCTTGAGTGCGGTCGCCTGTCGCTCAGTTTTTACCATATACAAATGCGCCATCGTAAGATTACCATTGAGGCCTAAGTAAAATTCTATGAGTAATATAAGCATCTATCCGGCCGGCGGTTCCAAACACTAGCCCATAATAATTATCGGCACCAGCAATTCCCCAAAGCTGCTTCCATCATCATTCTGCAAACAAGCCTCTTTTTAATTAGATGCCCGGGGCCCAAGTTTCGGCCGCTGAGTCGACGGGCTGTTGATCTATTCCGTACTCCTTGAGTTTGTGTTGTAGCGTCCGTCGCGTAATGCCAAGGACGCGGGCGGTACGCGTTCGGTTTCCATCATTGTCTTCAAGGGTTATGAGGATCAGTTCTCGCTCCATCTCTTTTAGTGTGACGCCCGGACGCAGACCTTCCCTGAATTCCTTGGTGTAAGAATCGCCGGTAACCTCGAGAATGGGCTCCGGAAGTTCGGAAAAGGGAACATAATCGTCTCGCGTCAGGATGACGCACCGCTCCACCACATTTTCAAGCTCTCGTATGTTACCCGGCCATGAGTACCGCATCAGCGCATCGAGGGCCCGAGGGTGGAATCCTTGAACGGCGCGGCCGTTCTTTTCGTTGTATATTCCGAGAAAGTGCTCGATAAGCAGAGGGATGTCTTCTTTGCGTTCCCTCAGCGGAGGAAGGTCTATAGGCACCACGTTCAGCCGATAAAACAGATCTTCACGAAACCGGCCGCTTTTCACTTCGTCGACCAGCACCCTATTCGTGGCAGTAATGATTCTGATATCGATTTTCACGGTACGAGTTGAGCCTAGTGGCTCAAATTCTCTTTCCTGGAGTACCCTGAGTAATTTCGTCTGTGTGGCGAGGGTCATTTCTGCAATTTCATCCAGGAAAATAGACCCACCGTCGGCCAGTTCAAACCGGCCCGGCCTTCGCCTGTCAGCACCGGTGAATGCCCCTTTCTCGTGCCCGAAGAGTTCGGCCTCCAGGAGTGTTTCCGGTAAGGCCGCGCAATTGACTTTGATGAAACGCTTGTCCGCACGACCCGACCCTTGATGGAGGGCATTGGCGATCAGTTCCTTGCCTGTCCCGGATTCTCCCAAAATCAGCACCGTAGCCTCAGACGGCGCTACTTGGGCAACTCTTTCGAGGACTTCCTTCATCTTGTGTGAGCGACCAATGATGCCGGAAGCATCGAACAGGTTTTCAATCCGTCGTCTTTGAAGGATATTGTCTTCCTTGAGTCGCCAGAATTCCAGAGTTTGAAGGACTTTGAACCTGAGTTCTTCCATATCCAAAGGCTTGGTAAGATAATCGTGCGCACCGGCCTGGAGAGCCTGGACCGCGGTCTCCACGGAAGCATATGCAGTGATAATTATGACCGGTATCCCGGGGGAGATCTTCTTTATTTCTCTCAGAGCTTCTATCCCATCTATTTGGGACATGCGGTTATCCATGAGAATTAGATCAAAAAATTCTTCCGAAACTCGTGCGATAGCTTCCTTTCCGTCACCAGCTTCGAACACCTGATAACCGTCCAATGAGAGATTGGCCTGTAACATTTTGCGTTGGGACAGCTCGTCGTCCACAACGAGAATTTTGGCTTTGCGAGGGGTCATGGAAGGTCCTATTTCCTCTGTGTAAAGGCTCTGTTTGTATCGGACAGGATTTTTGATTAACCGCTATCGATAGCGCATCAAAATTTCCAACGTTTCAACGACCGGGCAACCGGGCAAGAATCGTGTGTCGTGATGCTGTTACCTTGCAAATAGGTCCTGTAAGCTTCCAACCAAAACAAGTGAACATTGCTGCATTAGGGCAGTCTTGCTGTTCTGCGCAAGTCTATTGTCGGTTGATCGCTCGCGTCCTCAGCCTGATACCCGTTAAGAGTGACGATAAAGCGCGTTCCCTTGGCGGGCTCAGTCTCCACTTCGATCTCACCACCGTGGCCCTCGATTATACTTTTGACAATGGCCAATCCCAATCCTGTTCCCTTCTTCTTGGTGGAAAAGAACGGATCGAATATCTTATCGAGATTTTCGCGGGGAATTCCTTCGCCGGTATCCTCCACGATTATCTGCAAGCGATTTTGGCCATCCGCCAGATAGCGGACCAGGACTTTGCCTCCTTCCGGTGTAGCCTCTATGGCGTTGAGCAGGATATTTAGAAACACCTGAGTCATCTGGTCAGTATCCATTAACACCAACGGCGCGTCGCCGGTGGCTGGTTCTCTGACCAGTTGCACTCCCGCTTCCATCGCTTCCCGTTCAACGAGCCGTGTGCAATGATCCAGCACGTCTTCTGCGGATCGAATGCTTAGACGGGGCTCTCTTGGCTTGGAATAAGCCAGAAGCTTGGAGATGACTCTGTTGAGTCGGTCTACTTCGGTCAGCATGATATCAGTGTAACGGTAATCTTCTTCATCCAAGTGGATCTTCTTTTGGAAATACTGGATGAAGCCGCGGATAGAATTCAGCGGATTCCGTATCTCATGTGCAATGCCCGCGGACAGCCTTCCGAGAGCCGCGAACTTTTCGCTGACTGCAACTTTTTGCTCCAACTCTCGAATCATGGTCAAATCTCGGACGATAATCACCGCTCCCCGAGTGATGAGGGAATCCGGCTCCTTGAGAGGGGACACGGAAAGTCCGAGGAATATTTTGCCGCTGGCTTCAGTGACGATCTTGACTTCTTTTTCAACAATCTGCTCGGGGTCGACGAGTATCTGCTTAATTTCGCTTTCCAGTGGCAAGACTTGGGCTATGGGACATCCTTCGACCTCGTCCTTGGGCTTACGGAGGATTTCAAGTGCAGTCGAATTAAAGGTGGCTACCCTGAGAGACCTATCTACCGTGATAAGTCCATTAGCCATACTCTCGACAACGTTTCGCGTGTAAGCGCGCATCTCATCCAGGGTCCTTCGCACCAAATAGGCATTTTGGATGACGAAGATAAAGTAAACTCCGGCTGAGCCTATCACAAAAAGTACAGCCCCGATAAATATTGCCAGCATTATGTCTTGATGGCGGATTTGTTTGAAACGATCCATCTTCAGCCCGAGGAACAACACCTGCTTCTGATCTCGATCAAAGACATCCAAAAGCTCATGGCCGATGCGAGTTTGTCGTGATGTGGTCTCAGCTTGAGCTATCTGATCGGGAAACGGAGTAAAAAGCTTCCAAATTTCCAGAATGGTGCGGTCCTCGGGAAGACTTCTTTTGCGTGAAAGAGGTTCTCCGGTACGTATGACCGTTTTGACCAAATTCATGTCCTCAGTGCCCATGAGAAGTCGTAACCCGATCTGGGCGGGTTCGCTGTGGGCTACTATCACGCCATCGCTGTTGATCAGGCCGACCCATTCCACGTCCGGATCCTTTGCAGCCTGCTCGATGAGCATCTGCAGGTGCTCTATCCCCCAATCCCCCTCCATGAATCCAGTCCTGGTCCCGGCTTCTAAAGTCCTTATAACCGCCACTCCTTGTCGAGTAGTGAATTCCTCCATTCGCTGATTCTGGGCGTTGATGTTTCTGAGCGTAAAAACCACCACGATGACAAGGAGAATTCCCGCCACCAGCACGATGGACAAAACAGGGAGGTATTTCAGCAGTCCTTTAATTCTCATGAATCCCCGTGCAGGCGTTCACTGACTATTACCTCTTTAACAATAGAAAATCGGGAGCCACAAGGATGCCTGATCAGGACACCGGAATGAGCAAGATCAATTTAGCGCGGGCACCCCGGCTTCGTAAATGCCTCCAATGCAGAGTTCTATTCTGCACCGCGGTGGACAGTCCCACTGCACTCCTATCATCTTCCAAGCGCGGGTTCAACATGCTCGATGTTTTTTCAGGACCGTTTCTGTCCATTTAGTTGCTGTCTTGCGCCTGGACGCCACCTACCAATACTGTTGCGTATTATAAGCGTGATCAAACAACGAAACAAGCATCCTTCGGATATACGGCGCTGGAAAATGCGATGAACGTCTGAAAAGGCGCAACACATCACTCCATTTCCACAGGCGCGAAACCGGTTGAAAAAGGCGCGTAAATATGTTAAGCAAGGTACTAGGAAGTGACGGTAATATACCATAAAAAATATGGTTTATTATTGATAATCATTTACGGATGATCTTTTTGCCTGACACGCCGGCTATCCCGGGCCGGGCACAACACGAGCTGCCAACAGCCACTGAGGACCACGAAGAGCAATCTATGATGGACACCAACACCAACGCGGCGGATGATTCATTGGTGACAAAAGGGAGAGAGTTCCTGGAACAGGGTGACATTTCATCCGCGGTGGAATGCTATGGTCAAGCTTTTGACCCCGATTCCGCTGACGAAGCTGAAGCTCGGAGCATGTTAATCGAGGGTCGATCCCATCTCTCAAGGAAACATCTTCTGGAAGCTCTCGAATGCTTTGAAGAGGCCCTGCTGATGGGGACCGAGGTGCAGCGTAGGCAGGCCCTAGAGGAAATCATGACAATCGGTGAGATCAGGGCCAAGGTGGGGTCCCTCATCTCGGAAGTGAAAAAAGGACTAAAAGAACGCTTCGGAAAGCGGTCACCTGCATCCAGTGGCTTGGCCTTACTTTCTGACGTGGAGAACATTGTGGTGATTGAGCGTGAAGCCTTTGAACGCCTGCCGAGCCATCTGGCAAAAGGTAGCAGGATCACTCGCATCCCTCAGCACATCACGGAAGAGCGACTCCCTTTCGCAACTGACAAATGCGTTCCGTTCACTGAAAAAGATGATGTGCGCTTTATCCTTGAGATAGCTTCCAGTCTAAGCGAACACAGTCATCTTCACGGAAAAAACTGATTTAGCCTTCTCGATTTCTGATCTCAATCGGCCCGGACAGACCGTCGATTACTTGGGTCTGCGCTTAACGATACACTCAGTCTATAAACTCTGGATCAGTCGGCATTTGCTGTGGGTATCGTCCCACCTAGGAACATATCCCTGAATGATCCTGTCTTCTTGTACATGGACCGACGGAATTATCGGTCAATTGTAGAGGGTTAGCAAATGCGCTTTTCTTGCTTTCTTGACAGAGGCACAAGAATTCAATAAAGGTAACCCTCTCGGAAGCAAGGGGCTCACGGGTCCGAGAATGGCCGGCGGGAGATCCTAGTGCGAATCTTGGGTCTGGACATTGGTTCAAAGAGGATAGGAGTGGCTGTCAGTGACGAATTGGGTCTTACGGCTCAGGGCGTTGAAACTCTGATCTGCAAGGATCAGGAGCGTGACGTGGGAGCAATCGTAGACTTGGCCGAGAATTACGGCGTTGAAGAGATTGTCGTGGGAATCCCGTTCAACATGGACGGCACCGAAGGCCCTGAGGTCGAAAAAGTAAGGTCGATTGCGCAGCGAATCAAACAGAGGGTGAGAGTGCCGGTGCGGGAATGGGATGAACGGTTGTCCACGGTGGCTGCGGAGCGGGTCCTTCTGGAAGCGGACATGAGCCGCCGCAAGAGACGTAAAGCAATTGACAAAGTTGCCGCGGTCATAATTCTCCAGGGTTATCTGGACAGACAACACCTGAAGGAAATATCGAGTTCATGAGAGTCTCTCTTCTTTCCATACTGAGAAGTTTGGTCCTCACTTTGGTCTTGATCGGACTTGTTATAGGCGGGTACATGGCCTACAACAAGGCGCATCACTTTCTGGAAGAGTCAACCGGGCATAAACCCGATGAAAACGTGGCGCCGGGCCGCGAGGTTATAGTCACCATTCCCAAGGGGGCCTCTCTTTCACAGGTGGCAACTATTCTTCAGGACAACGGTATTGTCTCCAACCGAATGGTTTTCAAGATTGTTGCTTGGATAAGGGGAGAACAGCGAGGCATTAAGGCAGGGGATTATTCCTTGAAGACCGGTAGCGACGCCAGCGATGTGCTGGACCAATTAATTTCAGGCAAAACGCTCATGTTGGCTCTCACAATTCCGGAGGGCTACAATATCTTTCAAATCGCGGAGCTCTTCCAGCAGATGGGCCTAATGACGCGCTCGGAATTCCTCTCAGTGGCCCAAGACAAGGCGTTTCTCCGTGCAATGGAGCTGGAGGGCCAGTCGCTGGAGGGGTATCTCTTCCCGGACACCTACTTTTTCAAATATTCGGAAAAGAATGACGGCAAGCTCGTGATTCAAAAGCTGGTTCAGCGCTTTCATCAGGTCTACGACAAGTATGTCCGGGCCGCAGCAGAGGAGTCCGGATGGACGATGAAACAGGTTGTGACGCTCGCTTCTCTCGTGGAGAAAGAGGCCCGGCCGTCGGAACATGAGTTTGTGTCGGCAGTGTTTCACAATCGGCTTCGTCACAACATGCGCTTGCAATCAGATCCGACTGTTATCTATGGAGTGAAACCGATGGGCTCCAAAATAACGCGTGCAGACCTGGATCGCAAGCAACCGTATAACACATACCAAATTGACGGACTTCCCCCCGGCCCCATTGCAAGTCCCGGCAGAGAGTCACTCATAGCAGCCGTTAAGCCCGCGGATGTGGATTACCTCTACTTTGTGGCCAAAAACGACGGTAGTCACCAGTTCTCCAGTAATCTAGCGGAACATAACCGTTGGGTGAACCTGTATCAACGGCAACCTCGAACCGAAATGCAGTAGGCGTGCCCAAAATGCGGATCCGCTGCTCCGCAATGGTCTTCCCGTTCTGATTCTCTCCTAAGAATGGCTGTCTTATTTCGATCTAAGGCTTGGCAATTAGAAACAAACTGCTTTTCAAGACTGATACCCTGTGTGGGGCGCTTTGTCTTGTACAAGGTTCGAGACGTTCTCCAGAACGGCCATTGATTCGGCAAGCGCCCGCAGTAATATGAGTATTGCCAATCCAATTACTATCACAGGTATGCCAAGGGTGAGCACTCCCAGGAGGGATTGTGCAAATGTCAGGAGCCCCTGTGGGACAGAAAACTGCATGAGTCCGAGCAGGCCGGCCGCAACAAGAATATACGATATCAAGGCCGAGGTCCCGAGAATACGACAGTATCTAATGATGGAGCGCAGATTTGTCGATCCCGTTTCCTTCGAGGATTGAGGCGGGTTGTACGACTCAAGCGCCGGCGACATATCGGCCGATTCCGCACTTGACTCTTTGCTTTGGCGTGGTGACAGGGACTTGCCTTTCGATGGAGATCTGGGTTTGGCTTCATCGGGTCTTGAGGTCTTTTCTTTCTTCGCCGGACCAAGCGGGATGAAACCGCAACGAGGACATTCAGTAAACTCTTTTCCTCGGATGTTGCCGCAAGCCGGGCAGATAAAAAGGCCGATGTCCACTGTTCTTGCCGACAGAGGGACCCTGGCATCCAGTTCCTCCTCGGAAACAATGCGTGCCTGAACCATCTTGTTGAACACGCTTTGTAGTCCCTGTGCGGAAAGCGAATATCTCTTCATAAGAACGGAATCGTCTACACCCGCGCGAATGTCTTTGAGGATGTCACGGGCCGTTATTTTACGCTTTTCCATGCGATTCTCCTCCAGAGGGGAAATTTCCCCCCGGAATTCCGCTTATTGTTACCTGGCAGCTAAGCAACTCGTCCCCTAGGACCCCGAGACTGAGCGTGTGAGGAACTCAGCACCATAGAACGCTTCTATAGCATAGCGTACAAGTGTCCGTCATCGCTACCGAAATAGATTTGTCCGTTAACGATCACCGGGGAACAAAACACTGATCCGCCGGTCTTGAACTTCCACAACGGCTGACCGGTTCTAATGTCCAGAGCATACAGGCGATGATCGCCACTCCCAAAGTAGACGCAATTGCCCGCAACAGATGGGGACGAATAAATGGGACCGCCGGTCTCGAATCGCCACAATTCTGATCCGGACTTTGGGTCCAGAGCGTGGAGGCAACAGTCGGCGCTGCCAAAAAAAACTGCATCATCCGTGACTGCTGGGGAAGAAGTGACCTTGCCCGCAGTCCTGAAGGCCCAGTTTCGTTCCCCGGTTGAGGCGTCCACTGCGTAACAATTGGAGTCCATGCTGCCGAAGTAGATGCTGCCGTGAGCTATGGCAACCGCCGTATTAAGGGGTCCGCCGGTCTGGAATTTCCAGACCTCCTCGCCGGAAGAAACTTTCAGTGCGTAAAGGTTGTTGTCCATACACCCGAAATAAATCCATGCGTCGACCAGCGACGGAGATGAATAAATCGGTCCTCCAGCCTTGAATTCCCATTTCGGAGCGCCAGTTTCCATGTCCAAAGCCCGCAGCTTGCCGTCGAGACTGGTGAAATAGACACATCCTTGAGCTACCGCAGGGGACGAGTAAATTGGACCGCCGGTGCCACTCTTGAAAACTAGTCCTCCCGTTTCGACTTCCAGTGCATATAAATTACTGTCCAGGCTACCGAAAAACACTCTCGAGCGGACTACCGAACAGGACGAGTATATGGAACTTCCCGCCTTGAACTTCCATTTTTCAAAGCCCTTGTCAGGATCCAAGACATAAAAATAGGAGTCCACTCCGCCAAAAAATACGCCATCGTTTGTTACAGCCGGCGACGCTGCCAACCAACCTCCTGTTTTGAATTTCCATTTCAATTCATTGTGTTGTCCAACAGCGTCACCGATATAATGGCCGGTCCGCTGGAGATTGCCGCGATACGTTACCTCGCCTGCAACCGTTTTCTCTGCCTCCACCAGGGATGATTCGGGTTTCCGGCGCTCATACACAAGAGTGTCCGGGGCTTCCGACGGCTTTTGCTTAAGCTTTTGATACTTGGACACGATGATTCCACACTGGGGGCACTCATCAAATTCCGAGAATTGCGGCATGCCACACGCCGGGCACTTGAAAACCATCAACTTCACGGTTTTTTCATAGGCCGTCATTCTGGCGTCCAGATCCGATTGTTTGATCAGATCGGCTTCCACCAATTTCGAGAAAAGGCTCTGGAGCCCTCGCGCTGAAAGCCTGTATTTTTCCATCAGAGCGGAATCCTTCATCCCGTCTCGGATATCTTGAAGGATTTCTCTTGCGTCAATTTTTACCTTAGACATGTGGGAGGACCTACGCGGTTGTGACTTAATCTTGCAGGGCATTAGAGCCCGGCGACGCCGAGCCGCCGAAATTGACCGCCTCCGGGCAATTTACAATAACGATACCGATATAACCAGTTTCGGCCGTCGAGGCTATGCATGCGATTTTCAGATTTCTTATATGGCAAGATAATCGTAACAGATTCAATTGGTTATTTCAACAGAAACGATTCGCGTGAATGCCTTTTGCGCATGTTGGAGCAGTTTTATGATGACGGATGATTTTTCTATTGGCTTATCACGCGCGGGTGGTTATTCTCTGTTCCCCGAAAACGCTCCGCGTGCCGGGCGTTATGAAACGAAGGGTTATTGAAGATTATGTCAGTTCAGCACTCAAGGTCAGGACAGGAATCCGCGGAAAGCGAAGCTGTTCTTCGTCACGAAGTTGAAAAACGTTACCTTGCTTACGCGCTATCTACCATCGTATCGCGCGCGTTACCTGATGTACGAGACGGTCTAAAACCGGTCCACCGCCGGATACTTTACGCAATGCAAGGACTGCGGCTGACCGATACGGCAAAAATGAGAAAATCCGCAGCCGTTGTGGGAGAGGTTATAGGAAAATATCATCCTCACGGCGACCAGGCTGCGTATGACGCCCTGGTTCGAATGGCCCAGGATTTCAGTCTGAGATATCCCCTTATAGAGGGTTCAGGAAACTTCGGGTCCTTGGATGGCGATTCTCCCGCTGCTATGCGGTACACTGAGACTCGTCTCAGCGCATTGGCCGGGCTCCTGCTTCGTGACATCGACCAGGGCACAACCGATTTTCATCCCACATACGATGCCACGGGTGAGGAACCGGATGTTCTTCCCTCTGCCGTTCCGAATCTTCTCATCAACGGTTCTTCGGGTATAGCGGTAGGCATGAGCTGCTCATTCCCACCTCACAATCTTCGGGAAGTGCTAACCGCGTGTCGCGCTGCCATTCGTGACGAAAACATCGACACCAACGGACTCCTGAAATATATCAAAGGGCCCGATTTTCCGACGGGCGGAGAGATTATCGAAGACCCTCAACATCTGGCGGATGTTTACACAACCGGCCACGGGTTCGTAAGAATCAGAGCAACCTTTGACGTGGAGGAAGCGGGGAGAGGCAAGACAAATCTGATCGTCACATCGATACCTTATTCGGTGAATAAGTCCAGGCTCATCGAACGCATCGCACAACTCATTAGAGACAAGAAGCTTAGACATGTTTATGACGTCCGTGACGAGAGCACGCAGGACGTGAGAATAGTGCTTGAACTGCGGGGCGCGGACGTAAGCGCGGACTCGATAATGGCGTTTCTCTACAAGCACACCGATTTGCAGATCAACTTTCCCGTGAATCATATTGCGATTACTCCTCTGGGCACTCCTGAACGATTGAGACTTGATAGGATCATTCGATATTTCCTCGATTTCAGATATGAAAAGACCGTTCTTAAGCTGAAACACAGGCTGGAGATTCTTCACAAGCGTATCCATGTGCTGGAGGGATTCCGAAGATTATTTGACGATCTGGACGCTGCCCTTCGCATCATTCGATCAGCAGGGAACCGGAAACAAGCCGAACAAGAACTTAAGACTGCCTTTGCATTGGACGCCGAGCAGGTAGACGCTATCCTGGAAATGCGACTTTATAAGTTGGTTGCTCTGGAAATCGGCAAGGTCCTGGATGAGCTTGCGGCGAAGACCACAGAGGCGGAAAAGATTTCTCGGGACGTGGCTAGCGAGGACCGCCTCTGGAAGATCGTTGACGAGGAGCTCGCAGAAATCGCCGTCAAGTTCGGAGATGAACGCCGCACGAGGATCCTTGAGCAAAAAGAGGCCACAGCCCAGGCCTACGATCCGGACGAATTTGTAGAACATGGAGATGTGACGGTTATACTGTCGAGACAAGGGTGGATTCGTCGCATCAAGACCGAGGTGGACGACCCGGCCACAGTCAAGCTCAGAGAAGGCGACAGCCTCCTCGGTTGCGTGAGGGTGAACACCGGATCTTCGGTGGCTGTGTTCTCTAATCTCGGTAAGGTCTACGTGATCAGAGCCCTTGAAGTTCCCGCGAGTGTAGGTTTTGGAGAGCCTATCAGCAGCATTTTCACGCTCGTTGATGGAGAATTTGCAGTGGGATTTATGGCGCCGGATCGTCTCGCTCCGGTAGCCGTAGATGAAAGAGGAACATCGGAAGGTGCCGATGGTCCAACCGGCTTTAACGGGGAAGATTCGCCTCAGTATTCATTGTTTGCCCAGCCTGAACAGATTCGCGAGCTTCCTCCTGATGATCAACTTTCACCTCCCTCACCCGACAAGGGCATCTTGATAACCCGGCGAGGAAAGGGATTCCGATTTGACAGCGGCATATTACGGGAGCCCACAAAGAGATCCGGCAGAAAACTGATGAGCCTGGCTGAGGGAGATGAGGTGGTTGACGTGAGACCCGAAGACGGGGAACTCGTGGTGATAGGAGTTGACTCGGGCAGAATTCTTGTGTTTCCGGTCGAACATATCCCGGTCCTTGCCGGTCCCGGTCAAGGCGTTCGCATGATAAAAGTATCCCCCGAATCCGGAGTGGTGTGCCTTGAAGTTGTAGGCGACCGGCACAAGCTTCTGATTCATTCTAAAGAGGGCGTGGAACAATTAATTGAAGTCGCCGATATCCAGAGAGCGAGCCGGGGGACACGAGGGAAATCAATTTCCGCATCAATTTCTCGGATAGAGCGCATATCCGGCGGCGAAGGGCATTTGGCATGAGCGAATCTTATACCGTTGAGAAAATTCAGGTGTTGAAGGGGTTAGACCCTGTCCGGAAGCGGCCTGGAATGTACATAGGAGGGACCGGTCCGGACGGTTTGCATCAGCTTGTTTGGGAGATCTTGGACAATAGCGTAGATGAAGCACTCAACGGACACTGCGATCAGATAGATGTCACTCTCCTGGGGGACGGAAGTCTGTCCGTGGAAGATAGAGGCAGGGGTATCCCGGTGGAGAAGCATCCCGCCACAGGCAAGAACACGGTGGAAACCATTTTTTGCAACCTGCATGCAGGTGGAAAATTCGATGATGACGCATACAAAGTTGCCGGCGGCTTGCACGGTGTCGGTGCGGCAGTGGTGAACGCTCTGAGCGAGAAAATGATCGTAGAAGTCGAGCGGAAAGGTTTGCGATATCAACAACAGTTCCGACGCGGAAAACCCGCTTCCCCTTTACATCAAGTTGCCGGAACCGGTTGTACAGGCACCAAGGTAACGTTTCAGCCCGACCCGAAAATATTTTCCAACACGACCTTCTCCATTGATCTGATTCGCGAGCGGCTCCAGACCAAAGCCTTTTTGATTGCAGGTCTCACGATCAGATTGGAGGACGAGATTCAAGGCGCCACTGAGACGTTTTGTTATTCCGGAGGGATCAACGATTTTCTGAGAAAACTAGCCGAGGACCGTACTTTGATCGACGTTCAGCCGTTCTACTATTCGTACGGCAATGATCTGAGGCTGGAGATCGCGATGGCCTGGACCGAACAAACCTCTCACCGGATACTTTCCTTTGTCAACTCGATACCGACTCCGTCCGGAGGGACTCACGAGACTGCTTTCCGAAACGGCATAACCCGCGCTGTTCGGGCGTACATTGAGAAACGAAATGGCCTTCCGAAAGGGGTGAAAGGTGTCTCAGCCGAGGACGTCAGAGAGGGCCTCCTGGCAGTTGTTTCGGTGTACCTACATGGTAATCTTGAATTTCAGGGTCAGACCAAGGAACGTCTCACAAGTGATGCAGCACAGCAGATCGAACCGCTGGTGCGCAACGCGCTTGAGACATGGCTTCATCAGAACCCGAACCAGGCAGCGATCCTGGCGGGTAGGGTGATTCTTGCCTCCCAGGCTAGAGCCGCCTCACGGGCTGCGAGAGACCAGGTAACCCGAAAAGCTGCGACACGACGCCTCATGCTCCCGGGAAAATTGGCGAACTGCTCTTCGCAGTCACTCAGCGATACGGAATTGTTTATAGTCGAAGGAGACAGCGCGGGCGGATCGTCCAAACAGGCCAGGGACCGCAGATTCCAGGCGATATTGCCCATACGAGGTAAGATCCTGAACGTAGAGCAGGCTTCAGGAGAGAAGCTCAAGGCCAACAAGGAGATCCAGAGCCTGGTCCAGAGTGTCGGCACAGGCATGGGCAAGTCTTTTGATTACAGTCGGCTGCGCTACGGAAAAATCATCATAAATACGGACGCCGATGTGGACGGCCATCATATCGCGGCTCTGGTGCTGACCTTCTTTTATCGTTTCCTCCCTGAACTGTTGAGGAAAGGACATGTGTACCTCGCAATGCCGCCGCTCTATAGAATAATATTGGGATCGGGGAAAAGTGCTAAAGTACGATATGTTTTTTCAGACCGGGAAAAGGAGAAGCTGCTAAAAGGCCGGAACGGGAAAGAAGTCGAAGTGCAAAGGTTTAAAGGCCTTGGTGAGATGGACGCTCAAACTCTCAAGATGACCACTATGGATCCCGCCACTCGTACCATCCTGAAAATCGGCATCGACGATGAGGATAAAACTCACGAAATCTTTGACACTCTCATGGGGAAAGACGTGCGGAGACGCTTCCTGTTCATAAAAGACCACGCTCAGGAAGTCCGGGACCTGGACATTTAACATCCCTGGTGTCGGAATGTTGAGGTCGCCTCCGGTCACTTGTTGTTCTGCTGTTTTTCCGCTGACTGCTGGCCGGTAGGAGAAGCGACCTTTTTATTGAGGCCGTCCAATGCGGCCTTTATCCTGCGCTTTGCTGCGTCGAGTTTTTCCGAATCCAGCGCTCTCTGTAAAATTGGGATCACCTCCTGAGGATTTGTTTTTCCCGCATTTTCCAGAGCAACCACAGAAGCCATTCTAACGCGGAGGTCCGCGTCCGTGACTGTCTGTCCGAGTGTACGCACGACTTCCGGGTAAGAGGACCCAAAAACACCAATGGCATTGACTACTGCTGCTCGGACTTGCGGGTTCTGGTCGTTGGTCAGCATGATCATAGCGGGCAGAGCCTTTGATCCCTGCTGGCCAAGCCCTCTGACGATGTTGATGGCCAGAAACTTGTTTTCCAGATCATTATCCTTCAGCTCATCGGTCAAAGAGTCAATGAAAAGATCCACCTTGGACCGGTATTTCATCAGTCCCAACAGTGCGTCCCTTCTATCATAAGGAGCGGGCTCCTTCAGGGCTTCAATCAGCACAGGTATGGTGTAGTTTCCTTCAGTATCAATCGCCGTAAGAGTGTCTACAATCTCTCTCCGCTCGTGAGGAGTCACACTCTTGTACAACGATGCTATGCGAGGAGCGGCTTCGGAGGACTGAGATTTCATTCCTCTAATGATTCTGAGTGAATTTATCGCTGCTGGCTGTTCTTTCTTGTCCAGTATCTCCATTATGCCGGGCAAGACTTCCTGCGGTTTTTCCGCGGCGATCATACTCAGGGCCTTGGCGGCCGCTCGTGCGGTAGCCTCTTTGCTGCTTCCCAATGCCTTAAGCAGAGTGGGAATCCCGGTTTCTTCGGTTTTTCCCAATTCGGCCATGGCCACCAGGGCATCGAGGCGCGTAACCGGGTCCGAATCTTGAGTGTACTTCTTAAGCGCTTCCTCGACGTTGTTCTGGCCTTTTCCCAAATTTCCCAGGGCCAGGATCGTCGCACGCCGGACCTCTACATCATCGTCGCCGAGACGCTCAAGCAAGCCCGGAATGGACTGCGCCGATTCTCTTGGAAAAGATCCCAATGATTCAACGGCGTTTTTCCTTACCTTCGAATCCTGGTCTTTGAGCGCTGCTATGAGAGGCGGGACCGCCCTCGCAGGCTTGTTTCAGCCGCATCCCAGTTCGTAAGCAGCTTTGGCCCTGACCTCGGCATTCTCATTCTTCAAATTATTGATCTGCTCGTCAATTGAAGCCGCGAGCGCTGCGGACAGCCCTACGACCGAACACAGAATTATTATCGCAGCCTTTTGGATAAAGCTCTTCATGCACCCATTCCCTTTCGGCCAAGTACGACGCGCTTTTTTTGCTCAAGATAGTCTCGATCAATTTTCAAAAAGCCTTTTTTCCCAAAAAACGCAAAACGCAGCCATTGGCCCGCGAAATAAAGAAGCGCGACATCGTCTTGGCGAATTTTGTCCAATATGTCGTCATCGACACGGAATTTCTTCAGAAAAGAACTCTCGAAAACAAATTCTCTGAAACGGTCCACATCATAGATCGCCATCATGAACATGTCCTGCATGCGAGCGTCTTCGATCTTTCGTTCCCAGACCTCGTCCGCGGACATGACGTCCTTGAGATAATGGTCGATGTCGTCGTAAGCATAGAGCCCTTGATCCTTTCTCCAGCGCTCCACAGTCCAGTCTTGAGTCTCTCTCAGTCCGTGACACGTCTCCGTTCCCACAATAAAGGAGTATTCTACCCCTTGCTCGGTGTCCAGAGGATATAGCCTGCAAGAATAGGGTCGGTTCTCATACACTGAGCAGCCTTGCTCGGTTACGAACGGACATTTTTTCTGCTCGTCGTCCGACATCCTCAGAACAACGGCAGGCAGCCCACTAACCGGTGATAAGATCTGGTGCGTGTATTCATGCAGGAAGGCCGTTGAGGTAACCCCTAATGTTTTTCTCAACCTGACTACGTCAAGGGCGCTCAAAAATATGGTTATATCCCGACAGCATGAGTTGAAACAATCTATGCCGGGCCGGCAGGAGAAATTGAACGCGTCGTCCCAAGTCATGAGTCGCCGACCGCCTTGGCATTCCGGTTTAGTAAATTTCATTTAGGATCCTTTCAATCAATTTTTTCTTAAGCGCCTTGAGTTTCAGCAGCCTCCAGTCGGCGAACATTTTCTTTTGCCGTCTTGTTTTCCGGATCAAGTTCCAACGTAGTTCGCCAACTCGATAGGGCGTTCTTTCGGTCGCCCAGCAGCTCCAAAACAACTCCTCGTTGGTGGTGGGCCCCTATATAGTCCGGGCGAACCGACACTGCACGGTCGTAACAGTGCAAAGCGCGGGATGCGTCCCGGTGCTTGATAAGGGATATCTGACCCATATTGTACCAGGCCTCGGCATAATGGGGATTGAGATCGACAGTCTTTTGGAACTGGATCAGGGCGTCTTCCTCCCTCTTTAGGAACGTATAGACAACCCCAAGGTTATAAAAGATCGCGGGATTCTCCGGATCTACCTCGATCAATTTTTCTAAACGTGATGCTGCTGAATCGTACTTATCGGTTTCCATATCAGAAAAAGCCCGTTGAAGCTGGACACGGGTCCTAAAAAAAGCCGGGTTGATATGTCCATCGTGGATCTCGCTCAATATCCTTATAATTTCATACAAACTCTCTTTTGTGGCCGAATCGGGACGAAATTCCAGGCAATTGCCAAAAGCGAAGAGCGCCTTCTCGATTTGCTCGGCACAGCCTGCGGCAACTCCGAGACGATAATTCAATTCGCGACGTCGCGAAGGCGGGCAGATTTCGAGGGCCTTGGCGTAATATTCCGCGGCGGCCTCATAATTTTCCAATCCGTCGTAGCATGCCGCTATAGCTTCAAGAATTTCATGCGGCTCAGTGGATGATTCCAGGCAGTTTTTGAAGAGAGCGACAGCTTCGTTGAAGTTTTCAAACGACATTTCATTAAAAGCTTGGGCTCGAATTCGGGCTGCTTCAGGATCGAGGCTTTTAGGCTGCTGGTCGCTTTTCAGACAGCATTTCTTATATTTTAGCCCGCTGCCGCAAGGACATGGGTCATTTCTTCTTGCATTAATCATGTATAGAGGCTCCTTTAAGAGCGCCAAACAGTAATTTTTAATGTTAACATCTAAATTTGGGCGTGACAAGTCCGACGGCCCCTAATTTGATGAACAAATGAGCCCGATTACATAGAAAAATTTTCTTGACACTCACTAGGCCATTTGATTTAATTGAGCATTCCTGTGAATGTGGTCGGTCCACAGGAAGGGTCCTATACCCGCTCTAAAAATCAAGAGCCATCGAACACCTGTTCCGGTGAGGGGGCGCCGGAGAATATCAGACCGTCAAGCGATTGCGGCTTTTGCTGTAAGATCAAAGGAGCCAGGCGCGAGTGATCCCGGTGGGATGGGGTTGTGAGTCAGGCGCAGTGCTCCGGCACGACAATTCTGACGGCGATTGTGATCGTCGCCGATTCGCATCCGAAAGAGCCGCAGCGACTATATATACAGAAAGGAGGTTAGCAGGCACACAAAGCCTAACCGCATCTCGAAAGTGAAGATGAACGACCAGAAACAAAAGCTTAATTAAACCTAGGAGGTTGGTTCATGCCAAGCTACGTTATTATGGAAAAATGCGATGGATGCAAGGGTCAGGATAAGACCGCTTGCTTGTACATCTGCCCGAACGATCTGATGGTCCTTGACAAGGAAAAAATGAAAGCCTGGAACCGGGAGCCCGACTTCTGCTGGGAATGCTACAATTGCGTTAAAATTTGTCCCCAGCAGGCCATTGATGTAAGGGGCTACGCGGACTTCGTTCCTATGGGCGCATCTGTCGTTCCACTCCGTGGCTCTGAAGACATCATGTGGACTGTGAAATTTCGCAGTGGCATGGTGAAACGATTCAAGTTCGCGATCAGGACTACGCCCGAAGGTACTGCTAAGCCCGACGGCGGCTTCGGCGAAGTCACCACGGATCTGGCCAGCCAGTGCCTGTACAACGAGCCCGATGCCTTGAGGCTGAAAGAGCTCCCGACATTGAAGAAGTAAATCTGGGAGGTAAATGAATATGGCGAATTTCGAGACTGTAGAAGTCACCACTGATATTCTCATTTGTGGCGGTGGTATGGCGGCATGCGGAGCCGCTGTCGAGGCATCTTACTGGGCCAAGAAGAACGGCCTGAAGGTCACCCTCGTGGATAAGGCCGCTATGGACCGTTCAGGCGCAGTAGCCATGGGCCTATCGGCCCTCAACCAGTACGTAGATATCAACAGCGGCGAGAACACTTGCGAAGACTATGTTCGTTACGTTCGCAATGACCTTATGGGCATCACCCGTGAGGATCTGGTTTACGACATTGCTCGTCACGTGGATTCCACTGTGCATCTGTTCGAGAAGTGGGGCCTTCCCATCTGGAAGGACGAACAGGGCAAATACGTTCATGAGGGCCGTTGGCAACTGATGATCAACGGCGAGTCTTACAAAGTGGTGATCGCCGAGGCGGCGAAGAACGCACTCGCCCAAAACGGCGGTGAGTATTTCGAACGGATCTTCATCACTTATCCACTTCTGGATGGAGATCGGATCGCAGGCGCTGTCGGATTCAGCACACGTGAAGAGAAGTTCTACGTGTTTAAGGCCAAGGCTGTATTGGCGGCTATGGGCGGAGCTGTTCACGTGTTCAAGCCCAGAAGCGTAGGCGAAGGTCTTGGACGTGCATGGTATCCGCCCTGGAACACCGGCTCAAGCTTGGCTTTCACCCTATTGGCCGGCGCTGAGCAGACCTGCCAGGAAGTTCGTTTCATCCCCGTCCGTTTCAAGGACGGGTACGGGCCTGTCGGCGCGTGGTTCCTCCTGTTCAAGTCCCGTGCGACTAACGCTTATGGCGGCGAGTACATGGCAGAGCGGAAGGACGAACTGGCCAAGTGGGGTTCATACGGCAGTGTCAAGCCGATTCCGGCCAATCTGCGCAACTGGCTGGGAATGCTGGACGAGTTCGAAGGCTTGGGACCGATCTACATGAGGACGGAAGAGGCCATTGAAAAAATAGCGGCTGAGTTCAAGGACGATCCCAAGGCCTTCAAGAAGAAAATGAAAGACCTGGAGACTGAAGCCTGGGAAGACTTCCTCGATATGACTATTTCCCAGGCCATTCTTTGGGCCGGCACCAACGTGCAGCCTGAGGAGAGGTCCTCGGAAATAGCGGCCTCCGAGCCGTACTTCATCGGATCTCACTCCGGCGCATCCGGCGCATGGGTGAGCGGACCTAAGGACTTGGCCCCGAAAGAGTACTTCTGGGGCTATGAGTATATGTCCACGGTGAAGGGCCTGTTCTGTGCGGGTGACGCATCCGGCGCGTCCAGTCACAAGTTCTCCTCCGGCTCTCACGCTGAGGGGCGGGCTGCAGGAAAATCCGCTGTCCGGTTCGTAGTAGAGAACAATACACAGCCGAATGTGGACAAGGCAAAGATAGACGCTCTGAAGGCACAGATCCTGAAGCCTCTTGATATTTTTGCAGAGCATGCGGCCAAATCCAGCGACCCGGAGATCAATCCTGAATTCTGCCGGCCCAAGATGTTTATGTTCCGCTTGCAGAAGATCATGGATGAGTATGTGGGCGGCGTGACCTCGGGCTTCAAGACCAATGGGAAGAAACTTGAGAGGGCCCTGGAACTCTTGGCATGGCTGAAGGAGGATTCCGAAAAGTTGGCTGCTGCCGATCTGCACGATCTGCTGCGTTGCCACGAGAACATCCAGAGGATGTACCAGGCTGAAGTTCATGCGAGAACTATCCAGTTCCGTGAAGAGACCCGTTGGCCCGGTTATTATTTCCGGAGCGACAAACCCAACCTGGATGAGGCAAACTGGAAGGTCTTCGTCAACTGCACCTACAAGGACGGGAATTGGAATTTCAAAAAGGTGCCTATTATTTCAATAGTTGACTGAGCAATCAATTACAATGGTTGACCAAGAAATCTATTAACTTTATAAAAAATCCGGGTGCGGT
>DATJPW010000218.1:0-51219 GCA_035506215.1 Desulfomonilaceae bacterium | reverse complement strand
GAAAGATGAGAATGAGATGGTTCGTTTGGATGTGTATCGCTGTGATTGGGATTCTTGCCGGTGTAGCACACGCAGACAAAGCCGAAGACACCACAGGGCTCGTTGAAAAGGCCGTGATCATGTTCAAAGAGCAGGGTAGTGCGGCCACCATTAAAGCCATCAACGACCCGCAGGGGCCTTTCGTAAAAGGCGAAATTTACGTTTTCGCACTTACCATGGATAACGTCCTGGTAGGCCATCCTTTCGATGTCTCCTCAAGGAGAATCAGTCTCGGCAACATGAAGGATAACAACGGCGTTCAAGTATTCCAAAAGCTTAAGGAGATCGCCGAGAAAGATGGTTCCGGGTGGCTCGAATATCTGTGGGGAAAACCGGGTCAGGACAAACCATCTCGCAAAAAGACCTTCGTGAAAAAGGTCCCTGACGAAAACTTCTATGTAGGGGGCGGCTATTATATCGATTGAGCCGGACACATTGACAAGTGGTCCGCTCTGGCTAAAATCTCGTGGCCATTAGCTGGTTCCGGGTTGATGGCAGCTCCTCCGTTTCCTAGTTGATAGACTGGCGCGGTAGAACCTCGGCATGGATGGTGTAGTGTGTCCCTGCCGACGACCGGTAACCTCTGAAGCTGATGGCAATTCGGCACGAGGCCGCTTAATGCAGTCTGCTCTCGGAAAATGCCCGGACGATAGGTGTACCGCGCTGTTTCACTCCCGAAAAATCATTTGCTGACCCAATTCCCTTTCATGTCCGTGTAGGAGGGCATTGCCATGAATTCTTGAGGCTTCCAGGTCCAAAACTGGCTGACGTTCGGATAGGTTTTCATGATAACATTTTGCAGCTCACCGTTTTCCGGTTGTGTTTTGCGAATGCAATAAGACTGGATGGGGGCCCCAAATTCATCAAATCTAATGGTTCCACGGGGGGCTTTCAGTTCCAGTGATCGCATGGTCTTTACAAAATCCTTGCCTCTTACTTGACCGTTGGTCCTGTTCAGCGCCTCGGCAATAACCATCCCGGTAACATACCCTTGTTCGGCAAACTGAGTGGGCGGTCGCCCGTACTTTTGCTGATAGGCCGCTTTGAACCGAGTGTTTTCAGGACTGTCAATAAGCAAAGACCAATGTAAAACCGAGACAATGCCATCCGCGGATTTGCCCAGGTCATGCAATATGCGTTCATCCACCAAATCTCCTTTGCCGACCAGAGCGATCTTCCCTTTCAATCCGCTTTCGGCATATTGCTGCACAAATCTACCCGCGTCGCCACCACCGAAAAAAGCTAGTATTACATCGGCGTCAGGACTGATTTGAGACAAGAAAGGCTTAAAATCCTGAGTTCCAAGGGGCGGCCAGATCTCCTGAATTATTTTCCCGCCCATTTCTTTAAAAGTCCTGCACATCCCGCCCACCTGCTCGTAGCCCGCCGGGTTCGCGGGACCAAAAGCCACGGCCTAGAGACAAAAAATACCAGCAGTAATGCAGTTCGTTTGGCTCCAATCATCTTTCGCTCCTTTCCCTGTTTTGTTCTAAATCCACCCTATTTTCGATCCAGCCATTGATGCCGGCTTACTTTCAAAGAGCGAACACTCAGTCCCGTCTGAAAGGACCCATCGCCCACTGAAAAATTACCTGTCAGACTCCGGTGTAGTGTCATTCCCATTTGTGGGGCACAAACATCCTCATGTTTGGGTAGAGTCACAGTCGCAAGCCATCTAAACAGGTCCCGAGAATGGGTCGATTTCTCTCTCCTCCAGCACGCCTGGATTTGTCTTCTCGTCAAGTGACCGCCAGCCTCACGATTGCTCAATATGAGGTGCGTTCTTGGTCGCCGGTTTGCGAAAATTAGCGTAGCTCTTCCCAGGGTGATTGTTGACCTCGGAACAGCAGCAAATCAGTGCTTTCGAGCGTCAAGGGGGGAGTGTGGCCAACACCCGGCCAAAGCGCTACGCCGGCGAGGGCTTTGCAACGTCGATGCCATTCCCGGCCGAGTAGCCCAAGCAAACTGGAAGGATCATTAATCTTCGGCGCTTAGGAGTCTTAGGAGTCTTAGGAGTCTTAGGATGTCGAAAGAGAACGGTGGAGGATATGATCGAAGGAGCCTGACAGGATACCTGGGCGCTCTATAGATCTGGAATGAAGTAATAAATGGCGAGATATTAGCTAATTAGCTTAGGGGCGAACAGGCTCACAATCAGTGAGTAACGAGCCTTCACGGCTCAAACAAATCCCAATGTAATCATTTGCCGCTTTCAAGATCACCTGTTGACTAAGCCCCCATTCTATATCTGTGACCTACGTAATTTCACTAAGTTACACCTATTGCCAAAGGCCTTATCGTCTGTTTCCTTAATCGTGGGCAGCTCAGAAGGTCATTGTCGTCAAAATCCCCTTTTCTAAAGGGGGATTTAGGGGGATTTTCCACGTTTTGGATCAAAATCCTCCTTGTCCCTCCTTTACCAGGTCAGCGTTTCTTGCCCTTAGCAATCTTTCGTCGCTCTTCGTCACGTATCTCACGACGCAGCAGTTTGCCCACTTTGGACTTTGGCAGCATGTCCCGGAATTCGATATACGCGGGCACTTTATACGAGGCGAGACGTTCAGAGCAGAATTTTATTAGTTCTACGGCGCCGACGCCCTTGGCATCCTCCTTGATGACCACGATGGCCTTGACCCTTTCGCCGACTTTGGGATCGGGCACGCCGACAACGCAAGCCCCGACCACCACCGGATGATCTTGCAGCACCGCCTCGACCTCTGAAGCTGAGACCCGATAGCCCTTATGCTTGAGGATATCGGCCGAGCGCTCCACATAGAAGATCTCGCCGTCCTCGCCTGACCGCACGTAATCCCCTGTGCGGTAGTACGTTTCTCCCTCCACAGTAACAAATGAGGCACTGGTCTCCTCCGGCTTGTTTATGTACTCCTTTATCGAGTACTCGGAACTTACCATGAGTTCTCCTGGCTCCCCGGGAGGGACAGGCTCTAGAGTGTCGGAATCGACGATTTTGGTCCGTCGCGATGGAAGAGGGACACCGATGGACATGGGCTGAGGCTCTCCTGAGTCGATTCGGCTGTAAGTGACATGCCCTGCCTCCGTAGAGCCATATACCTGATAAATCGGGGCGCCTACCCTTTCCTTCCAGCGGGTAAGCACCTCCCGCGGCAGCACATCGCCTCCGCAATAGCAGTAGCGCAACGAGCTTAGTTCATACATTTCTTGTCGGTCATTTTCGAGAATCATGCGATACAGCGCGGGCACCCCGAGCATCCAGCGGACGCGGTAACGTTGGATGGCCGCCAGTATTGCATCGACCTGTGGCACAGGCATAAGTACTGTAACATTACCAAGATTAAGCCCCACGGCCATGAACAGCCCCAAGGCCATTATGTGAAATAACGGGTTGATTGCGATATAGGCGTCCTCCCCCTGTTTCACGTGCCCCACGAATACTTTGTCGGTGATGTCGTTCACGTATGATGTCTGACCCCAGTGATTGCCCGGGACCCCTTTCGGGAACCCTGTGGTGCCGCCGGTGTAAAGAATGTATGACAGGTCCGTTACCGGATCGATCTCGACTTTTGGCGGATGTGGGTCAGATTTGAGTAGAGTGCGGAAAAAGACCGTTTCGGGCCCGCCTCTCACTTTGCCATGAGGGACCTTGTCGAAAAGAACCGCTACGGTGCGCTTGAATCGGGAGACCATGTCCAGGAGATTGGTCACGATAATATGTTTGAGCCCGCTTTCGGCAAATATCTCCTTAACGTAACCATAGTTCGTGTCATGGCAAATAACTGCTTGAGCGCCGGAATCTTTTATCATGTATTCGATCTCGTGCGACGTATAGATTGGCGAAACCAAGACCGCTACAGCGCCGAGCCTCTGCATGGCCAGAAATGCGACAACCAGTTGTACCGAGTTGCTCAGATAAATGAGAATTCGATCACCCTTTTTTATGCCCAAGCCGGCTAGACCGGTGGCGAACCGGTCCACGAGCTCCTTAAGCTCGGAAAAAGAGAATTTCTCGCCCAGAAACACTATGGCGGTATTATTTGGATATTTGACGCACGCCTCGTCGAAACGAGTGAATGTGTACTCGGGCTTCATTTAACATCTCCTCATCAGGTACCGAAATAGGCGGACTTTACGTCGGGGTTGTCCATCAGCTCTTGCCTTGTACCGTCAACGACGGCAGCTCCATTTTCCAGAATGTAGCCGTAATCGATAATCGGCATAATGGGACGAGCATACTGCTCTGACACGATGATCGACATGTTCCGTTGATCTCGAATTTCCTTAATAGACTTTGCCAGCAAATACTGTATATTCGGACTGAGGCCCAGCAGCGGCTCGTCCAAGAGAAGGAGCTTGGGTTGGGCCATCAACGAGCGACCGATGGCTAGCATCTGTTGCTCGCCGCCGCTAAGAAATCCTCCCAACCGCTTTCTAAGCCTTGTCAGTGCTGGAAAAATGGTGAGTACGTAGTCTAATGTTTCCTTCGCCTGCTGCGAAGTGGCCAAGTAGCCCCCTATCTTGAGGTTCTCCAGCACAGTGCTCTCAGGAAATATTCGGCGTCGTTCGGGGCAAAGCACGATTCCTTCCTTCGCCCTTAAGGAGGGCCTGGCCTTCATGATACTTCTGCCCTGGTAGAGTATCTCACCGCGGATAGTGATCCTTTCGCCGCCGGCCATATCTTCCTTTTTCTGGATGTCGCTCATAATGCCGGAAAGGGTGTACATCAACGTGGATTTGCCCGCGCTGTTGGCCCCGAAAACACCGATAATCTGGTTTGCTGCGCAGGACATACTGACATTGTTCAGAGCCAACATGTTCTCGTAGAAGACCATTAAACCTTTGGCACTAAACATAAGTATAAACCTCCTCTGACCCGAAGTAGGCCTCTTTGACCTCTTTGTATTCCATGACCTCCTCGGGAGTGCCTTCGGCTATCTTGCAACCGAAATTGAGCACCACCACCCGCTGCGCGAGACGGAACAGCTCCCGGAGGCGATGTTCCACCATCATCAGGGTCACCCCGTCCATCTGCAACTTTTCCATGAGGGGCACCATGCTCGCCATTTCGCTCATGCTCAGCCCTGAGAATACTTCATCACATATGATGACGTCCGGCCTTAGGGCCAGGCAACGGGCCAACTCCAATCGCTTCAGATAACCCGTGGGCAGTGTGGACGCCATCTTGTAAGGCACATATGAGTCTCGCTCGAAACCTATCTCTTCCAGGATGTCCACAGCAACAGTGTCGCGGTCACCCATCTTTCCGCCTCCCCGCCAGCCACCCGTGCGCCGCGCCCGAGGCGAGAACAACGGCACGATCAAATTCTTGAAAGCCGGAAGGCTATAATATGGTCTCATGACCTGGAAGGTCCGTGTCAGTCCTTCGTCTGCGATCTTGTGGGCTTCCCAATTGGTTATATCGCGGCCCTTAAACATGACCTTGCCGGTGTCAGCTTTTATGAAGCCTGTGATGGCATTGACCAATGTGGTCTTGCCGGACCCGTTGGGACCTATAATTCCCACGATCTCGCCCGGGAAGACTTCAAGATCTACACTCGCCAGGGCCATCACTCCGCCGAAGGCTTTGCTGATGTTCTCGGTGGAGAGTATCGGCTGTGGGCTTGCGCTTTCTTCGGAATTAGGAGACATTCTTCCTCACCTGCCGTAGATTTTGTTCTAAAATCTGACCTTACAACCTAGATTTTAACCCATCTTTCGAACTGCTGATATTTTCTCGTGCCGTAAATCATGATCCCTTCACTCTTGAAGGCGACGAACGCCATGAGGATTATTGCGTAAACCGCAATGCGCAACGTGCCAAAGTCGCGCAGGAGCTCAGATATAGGAACCAGGATAAGGCAACCCAAGACAGGACCTATGAGAGTCCCTCCTCCGCCCACAACTGTCGCAGCTATGGGGATAATTGAAAAATCCAGGGCGAATTGCGAAATTCCGGCCCACATGTAGATGTGAGTCAGAACGGCCCCACCCAAACATCCTAGGGCGGAAGAGATATAGACACCGAATGCCTTGTATGTGGTGATATTGATGGCCGAGGCCCTCACGGCCTGGTCATTATCTTTAACACCCCGAAAGACCAGGCCCACGTCCTCCCTCACCATCCGACGAAGGCCGAAAACGATTACAAGCACACTTGCGACCAGCAGGTACCGTTCTACCGTGCCGCTGGAAAACCCATCCACTCCGATAATCCCGTCCGTGCCGCCGAAGATGTCCAGCGCCTCTATTACGCGTGCAGCCAGCAGCGGATACATAAGGCTGACAATGGCAAAGTACACCCCTCTTAGAGGCAGACAAGGCAATAGAAGCAGAGTGCAGATACCTGCTCCCACGAAAGTCGCAATAGGAATAGTCAACAAGAGCGGTAATCCCAATTTTGTGTTCAAGAGTGCTGCGGCATAGGCGCCCACTCCGATGTAAAAGCCACCGCCAAGCGACACCAAGCCCACGTAGTTCGCGAGGAAATCGAAGCTTATGGCGAGAAGGGCGTAAATGCATATAATGGAGATTACTCGCTGCCAATAAGGGAATGGCGTCAGCACAATCGGTAGGGCCAGCAAGCCGAGTATAAATATGAGGCGTGGGGCCAACAGGTAACTTATCTCCGCCCAGGACGAGATTGCATACACCCCGTCGGTGCGCACCTTAATGCCCCGATCCAATCTTTCTTTGCGTAGTTCTTCTCTTGACTCGGCCATCTTAGACCCTTTCCTCCAGTTCCTTTTGCATGCCGAACAAGCCGCTGGGCTTTGCAATCAGAGTGACAATTATCGCCAGGAGCGCCACCACGACCTGGAAGTGGGCGCCAAAATAGACCACTGTCAGGATCTGCGCGAAGCCTATTATGAATGCGGCCATCACTGCTCCCGTCCAGCTTCCAAGACCCCCTACAATGCAAACTGCCACTGCCATTATCAGCACGTTATAGCCGGCCTCAATCACTATGTTCCCGAGCGGGAGAAGCACGAGGGCTGCTGCACCGGCCAAAATCGAGCCGATTGCCATGGCGACTACGGCCATAAAGTCCGAATCAATGCCCAGAGTCAAGGCAGCCCTTTCATCTTGTGCCATCCCTTTCAGGGCTAGGCCCAGCCTGGTTACACTCACAAACAGCCATAGACCGCATACCAAAACCACTCCCGCGCCTACCACAATGAGCCTCTGGTAATCGACGGAAACCCCTAACAGTTCCACGCTTCCTTCTATGAATGGAGGCAAAGTAAAGGTAGCACCCTTGAGCCCTCCCCAACGGAGTCCTTCCAGTATGGCAAGCCCAATGGCGTACGATGCTATTATCTCTGATATCGGCATGCCACGTACGCGGACCAGGATGAATTGATACATGGCCGCGCCGATGAGTCCCACCACCACCAATGATGCTACTATCGCTAACGGGTAGCTGAGACCGACGTTGTTCAATAGAAGCCAGGCAATATAACCGGCCAGCACATATAAAGCGCCATGTGCAAAGTTGGGCAGACGGCTGACGCCGTAGACCAGCGTGAAGCCCAGAGCCATAAGAGCCAGGGTAACGCTGTTGACAACACCGTAAATGATTATGTCCATCGAGGGGCCCCTATCATGGTTTCTCACGTACAGCAGTATCGTTCGGTACGGTAATTCAACGGTCCACAGGAGATGTAGCACGCATTGTACGAGACAAATCTCGTGCGAGAACCGCGGTAGTCCTTCGGGGAATTACCGAAGGGGAAACCAAGTTTCCCCTTCAGCCCAACAACAAACACGACCGCGCCCATATTATTTCTTCATCCAAGGGGGCAGCAGAATGTCACCCACTGCGATTTTCGCTGGAAAAACCACAACCCGTTTTTCAGCCTGCCACTGGAAGATCGTGCCAACTGATCCTTCTTTCGGATCCAGGCTCGGGATGACCTGATTGCTTTTGGGATCAAAGCGGATACGGCCGTAAACGCCCTCCATGTCAGTCGTTTTCAGGGCCGCGACGACCTTGTCTGAATCCAGTGTGCCTGCTCGCTCGATGGCATCCTTCAACGTATAAATGGCCTGGTAACTTGAAGACGTGCCATACCCTTCAGGCTCCAGTCCGAACTTCTTCTTGTAAGCATCGACAAATTTCATCGTCAGTGGAGTAGCATTGCTGGGAGCGTTGCCCGCATTGACCACATTCGCCAGACAGTACTCGCCTTTGCCGTCAGTGGCCTTCCAGAAACCGGGTTGCTCAGCGGCGGCAATGATAGTGCCGAAAGGAAGCGCAGGCACTTTCATATCATACCACTGTTTGAGCAGAATCGCCGTCTCAGGCATATCCATCCAGATGATCATCACTTGGGCCTTCTGCTTCTTGGCCTCCAACAGTCCCATGGAAAAATCCGTGGTCCCTGTCGGGTAGACCACCGGTTCACCCAGCACGGTCCAGCCCTTCTGGGCCATCACCTTGGAAAGGATAGCTCCGCCTGCCCTGGCGTGAGCCACGTCCTGAATCATTATCATGAGCCTATTGAGATCGAACTTCTTGCCGATGTGTTCGAGACACGGAACCAACTCGCCCATTACCATCCATTTTGATTCACCCGAAATTCGGAAACAGTATTTGAATTTATCCGGGTTTCCGGCAACCGTTTCCGAATATTTGGGCGTCAGCGAACCTGTTGTCAAAATTGAAATCTTTTTGTGCTTGGCGAGAAGAGGCATGGCCGCCAGGGCCGCTTCCGAGCGCACTGGCCCTCCCACTATGAAATCCGCCTTCTTTTCCAGGATGAGCTTTTCCAGTGCCAGGAGCGCATCACTGGTAGGCACTCCGGGCTCGAGGTCTCGGGTATCGATAACTTCAAGCCGGAACGGGCGTTTCTCGTTGCCCACTTTGACTCCTCCGGCGGCGTTGATTTCCTCGATTGCCAGCTGCATCCCTCTCTCCGCGTCCCACCCGTAAAGGAATGCAGTCGCCAATGGAGCCCCTACAACAATCGGCTTTTGGGCCTGGGCCGGAGCAAGTGTTAGGAGCCAGATCATCAGGACTGTCACTACCGTAGTTAGGATCTTCGCCTTACATTCCATCGCTTAACTCCTTTTCCCGGATATGGTCGCCCGCTCTAAACCAGCAGGAACTCACGGGCGATATTCTGACTGCGTCGTCATGTCCGCAGGCGCAAGACCGAACTGCGAACCGGCTGCTTGCGCCCGGAAGGTCTCATGCGGTCACGTTTTCTGCTGAATATCGCTTTCTTTCGCCTCCGAGGCCTTGATGGAAATTCTCAACTCTTTAACTTTGCGGCGTAGAGAACCGGTGGAAATACCCAAAATCTGGCATGCCTGATCGATGTCACCCTGGGTAGAGCGAAGGACGCGAAGAATGTGTTCCTTTTGAACCTCTTTTAGCGATTCACTCTCAGCCATTTCTGTCACTCGATTTCACTTCTCCCTCGCGGAAGCCTGAGAAGTTACGTCAGACGGAAAATCGCCCCAATGAAAAGGACATTCTTGAGACTTGCGTCTAAACCGTCTCGCATCCAGTGACGTTGGAAATCAGCTTATCGTCTTATGCCCAGTGGCCAGGATAATCTCGTTTATTGAATGGTGAAAAAAATGATGTGACCGAAGTGCTTGAGCAATGTCTGCTCCAGGTTCATACGTGAAGCAGCATTCGTGCCAAGATCAACGCAGGTCCAGAAGATTCTTTATGTCCTTGAGATATTTAATAAAAAGGTAGGCTTCCACGCTTAGAATGCACGGTCGGCGACATTGTTGATCGAAGAATTTTTTCCAGTGCCGGAAAGAAATTGACCAGTCACGTTACCATTCACTCATGATCGAAGGCCGTATCGTCTAAGGCGCTCCCGCAACGTAGGTCTGGACAACCCCAACATCTTCGCCGCTGCCGACAGGTTCCCACTGGTTTGCGCAATAATCTTGAGAATGTGTTCCTTTTCTACAGTGTCCAGGCTGCGAAAATCATGCGTTTCCGGCACTTCGGCAGAAGAGCCCGCTAGAGCAGCCTCCACGGTATCTCGCAGCAGAATCCCTCCCCTGGAATCTAGTACTGCCTGGGTCAAAACGTTCTTGAGTTCTCTGACATTGCCAGGCCAGGAGTGATCTTTGAGCCTTTCAAGGGCCGTGTTCTCTATTCGAGAGACCGAGGTGCCCAAATCACCATTGATTTTCGCGACAAAAAATTGAACTAACTCAGGAAGATCGTCCATGCGTTCACGCAAAGGCGGGACACGGATAGTGATAACCTTGAGCCTGAAAAGAAGATCGTGCCGAAAACGGCCGAGCTGAACCAGTTCATCCAGGCCCTTGTTACTGGCGGCAATGATGCGAGCCTCGGAGCGATGGGCCTGTGTTGCTCCCACCGGTGTGAACTCGCGGCTTTCGAGAAAGCGCAACAGTTTCGCCTGTAGTGGGAACGGCAGATCTCCAACTTCGTCAAGGAATATGGTACCCTCTCCTGCGAGTTCCAATCGACCCTTCTTGGATTCCAGCGCGCCGGTGAAAGCCCCTCGCTCATGACCAAAAAGTTCTGATTCCAGCAGGGTTTCCACCAATGTGGTGCAGTCCACGGTGACAAACGGCTGGTCACTTCCTGCAGAGGACTCGTGGATTACTCGGGCGATCAATTCTTTGCCGGTCCCCGTCTCTCCTTCTATGAGAACTGTGGCACGGTTGCGTGACAGCAAGCCTATGGTCTTGAAGACACTCCTCATTTTTGAGTTCCGACCTACGATGCGTCGGCGCAGTAAATCTTCATGGTTCTCAGCCGCGAAAGGAGCAGTGGACAGCGAAGCCTCGGCCATGTGTAAGCTACGTGTCACGGCACGATCCAGCTCATCAACATCCAGAGGTTTGTGAATATAGTCGTAGGCCCCATGCCGCATAGCTTCGATTGTAGTTTCCATATCGTGATAAGCGGTGATCATTATCACCTTCACATCGGGGTCACGTCCTGAGATCCGCTTGAGTATTTCCAATCCGGAAACGTCGGGTAACCTGATGTCCAGAATAATCACCTGGGGTTGGTATTTGAGCCAAGCTTGCATGCCTTCGGCCCCGGTGCCCGCGGTATGAACCGAAACGCCTTTCTCTCTGAGGAACATCTCAACGGACTCCCTGATGGAAGCCTCGTCGTCTATAACCAGGACTTTACTCGCCATCTTCATGGCATTGAAACCTCAGCACGAACGTGGCTCCCCTTCCTTGGCGGGTGCGCACATCCACCTTGCCTGAATGGGCCTCGACTATGCGTTTGACGTTAGATAGGCCCAGCCCTGTTCCATGCGCCTTGCTGGTGTAGAAGGGGGTGAAAAGATGGGGAACTTGTTCCGGGTCAATCCCGGGGCCGTTGTCCCTAACCCCGAGTTCCAAGGAGTAGCCGCTCGTAATGCGCATTGCCTTAGTCCAGACTTCAATCATACCGCCTTCGGGTGTCGCTTCGATGGCATTCAGCAGCAGGTTAATCACCGCTTGCTCCAACCTTCCTCCATCCATCATGCAAAGGGGAAAATTCCGAGGATGTTGCTGAATGATTTTCAGTCCTTTCTCCGTGGCCTTTGGTTCCATCAAGTCCGAGCAACCGCGGGCGAGTTCGGAAAGGTCCACCAGTTGGAGTTTGATATTCAATGGTCGGGCTGTGTCAAGAAGCTGACGGAGAATACTCTCCAGGCGCGAAACCTCATGCAATGTAATCTCCATACGCCTCCGGTCAAAACCATCCAGCTCCAGCTTTCTGCTTAGGATCTGCAAATTGAGCTTAACAGCGGACAACGGATTTCTAATTTCGTGCGACAGTGACGCGGTGAGGTGTCCAACGTAAGCCATCCGTTCATGGTCTCTGACCTTGGATTCCATGGCCACGCGTTCACTTATGTCTCTGCAGATCCCTAATATAACTGGCCCTTGGCCGAGATCTATCGCTCTCGCCTTAATCTCAGTGGCCGCTTCTTCACGCGGGCAACCCAGGCGAGTATACTCCAACGGTCCATGCATCGGTCGATGTGCAAGGGTATCCAGGTAACGGGAGAGCACCAGCTCACGACACTCAGGGGCCACGAACCGGAGAAACGGCCGTCCCCGCACTTGTTCCAGGGTTGTCCCATGCATACGGGAAAAAGCTTCATTCGCGAAAACGATTCGTTCATCCTGAATCACAAAGTACCCGTCGTTGATTTCCTCCACTAATGTCTTGTAGCGCCGTTCGCTCTCGGCCAGTTCTTCTGTCCGCTTGACTATCTGGTTCTCGAGGTTTTCAGCGTGCTCGCAAATCGAACGTTCGTGCATACGCTGGAAATGGTCGGAAAAACGGTGGATCGTGAATGACAGGCATGCGTTGAGCGGCGATACAAACTGCGTCAATAGGTCTGACTTCTCCTCATCGCCGAGGCGAGAAACCACTATGGACCTAAACAACTCGAAGGCCTTTTGCACGTCGGATAGGGAGAACCCTGCTTCCAAGCGTTTTTGAGTGATGAAGTCTATGAACCGCTCCATTCTGTCGAGCTTACCGAAGACAAGGACTTCCAGGTTTGCCTCAAAAGCTTCCGAGACCGTACCAACGAGTTCTTCACGGGGGCGCCGTAGATAAGAAGGTGAGAGCACAGCGAGCCTGTCAACCCACTCTTCAATGATCCCACACCGCCTCACGCTGAGCCATTCGAAAAATATCCGAGATGCCGGGAGAGAAGGCTCAGCCCAATTCAAGGGCTGATCAGAGTGAGATTTGGAAGACAGGGGGGAAGGAGACATGTCGGCGTACATAAATCGCCTCCGTCCAGAAGTATAGAAACTCCATACCTCTTAACTCATCGCGCGAAATGGAACATGCAACCGTTCACTCTCCTGGATTTTCACAAAAGTTTCGTCAATGGGCAAGTCCTTTTGAGAGCTAGTCCGAATTAACCCGAAAACTGCACGGGAACCAAGTGGGTCCCAGCGGCAAAAATGATCGTCTGCGCAGTGACGCGAGATGTCCGGCCACGCATCCGGACCGGACCCATCTCGTGTTCCCCTCCGTTCCTGGAATGGGACCGGCAGCTCGCGGTTCAGGCGGACGACCGGCAATCCCGGTCCGCGCTTCAGGCATCGTTTCCGGCCGGCAATCGTTTGTCGATAAGCTTCATTATTCCTCTGCGGATAACCGAAGATGATAAAATCAGTGACTGAAGGAAAATCAGGTCTCCGAACAATCCTAACAATATGGAAGAGCAACCCAGGATCCCAAAACAGACTACAGGTCGAAATGGTGATACGGCAAGGGCCAGGAAACCAAAAAGCGTAACAACGGACCATGAGGAGATCTGTTTAGCGGTAAGCCGGTAAGCCTGGCGCACGCATGGCTGCATGCTCTGGCTCGGATTAAATTCGATTTCACGTTTCAACTGTGTCAGATAATGGATGGTGTTGTCCACGGCCAGACCTATCGCCACTGTCGCAGCGAAGACTGTTATGCTGTCAAGAGAAATCCCGAACCACCCCATGATCCCGAAGACTGCCGCCACAGGTGGGATGTTTGGAATCAAACTTATCAGCCCGACCGTTACTGAGCCCATCTGGATGATCATTACAATAGCAATAATGATTGCTGCGAGGAACATGGAGCGAATTTGATCATTAATAAGATCTGCCGCTTGCTCCGCCACGACGGCCAGATCGCCCGTCACAGCGCTTTGCGCTACGCCGCTCATGACGGAATCGGATGCGGAGCGAATTTTTTCGATGGTATTTCCGATGGGCACGCTAGCCGAATTCTTGATCCGCACCGAAACGTGAAGCTGATCAAAATCTGAACTGACATATCTTCTCGTGAGCCGGTTACCTTCAGGGCTTAAGGAAGTTAAAACAAAGAGCTGAGGTATAAGGTCCGGCTTGGTGAAAAGTTCCTCCGGACCACCCGGCTGCCCCACGAGATTTTTCAAGTATTCCAGCAGCGGCAGAAACGAATCCACAGATACCACTTCGGGTATTTCTTTTAGTCGCTGCTCCAATTCCGAGACCTTCTTCCACATCGATGCCTTCTTAAAGGCGCTATCATCGGCATGAATCATCAGCTCCACAGAATTCACGGCCGCAAGGTTAGTCTCCACGAACTGGAGATCTTTTACTTCAGGAGTCGAGTCGTTGAGCATGCGCAAGATTTGGGTGTCACTGCGAATGAGCGGGGCCCCTGCAAAAAGGAGCGCCGTGATCGTAAGTCCCACAGCGATAAAGACTCGGGGATGGCTGAAGATAGCGTTTTCTATTTTTTTCAGTATGTTATCCAGCCAATCTATCAGAAGGCCCGATTCCTCGGGTGTATCCAGAGATTTCATCCAGGAGAAGAATGCGGGTGTCAGAACCATGGCCAAAAAATACGAAATAATAATTCCCACAGACATGATGAAGCCAAGCTGCCGCACCATGGGAATGGAACTGACCATTAAAGTGCCGAACCCGATGGCTGTAGTAGCCGAACAAACCAGACAGGGCCGGGCAAGCCATCTGACGGTCTGCTTCAAGGCGGCAACTTTCTCTTTTGCACTCTGATGAAACTGGTGGTACCGCACCACCATGTGTATGACGATCTCTAGAGAGGTGATAGGAATAAATCCAAAGGACAGCGCTGTGGTGGAATTAAGCGGTATGCCCATCAACGACATCAGGCCAAGCACCCATAACACGCACGTTCCAAGAATCACATTGGTCACCGCGGTCACTCTGGCGCTTTTAAACACGTAGACTGAAACTACAGTGCCGATAAGCATGCACAAAAAGCCGAAGATAATGCCCGTCTGAATATTGTACCGGACAATGGCTTGCCTGAGCAGTGCCGCGCCGATGATCCGATGCTCCGTGCCTTGGGGCAAGTCTTTCGTGACGATGCTCTCTATTTCCGAGGCAAGCTTCTTGATCTTAGCCGGATCGAATCTGCACTCCTCCTGAATGCGAATGAGCACACCAGCGGTCTTCAGGTCCGGCGACACGAGCAAATCCATTATGGGCAAGGCTCTTTTCATGGTCTCCAACTGCCCGGTTTCCGGTAGAGAAAGGTCTTTGCTCGCGGTACGGACAACCGGATAATTTCCGAACACCTTCCCTTTATTTTGAAATATTCGTAGATTAGTCAGGCTGACCACTTCCGCTATGTTGTCCAACTGTGTCACGCTGCGGGTTATCGTATCCAGGGCTTTGAGAAACTCGGGATCTCCCACGCCTTGTTCGGATTTGGCAGCCGCGAGGATGAATTCATCATTACCAAAAATATCCATAAATTTTTGATGCAGTAGATATGCTGCACAGGTTGAATCTACGCCCGATTTCAACGTTGGGTCCGTCTTTAGACCCGATACAAACATGGCCAGGACGACACTGACGAGAACCACCACGGTTGTCAGGAGAACTCGATAATCGACCAGAACGTCCAGAAAATTTTTGTTGGAAAGATCCAACTTATCTTTTGCTTGCATGTGGATTTTGTTCATCATTACAAGGCGGGATTAGTGTAGTACCCAGTTCCTTTCTTCGGCCCGAGACGTCAAGCACTTGCCATGTGATTATTGCCGCGGGGGTTCAGTGCGGGTCATAGCAACTGGAGCTTGAAAACGAGCAAATGGAGCCTTGACTCAAGTCAACAGTGTCATAAACTATTAAGTTAACATATTTCAGACCTATCGTTAAGATGTCCGCAAGTTGCGGCTCTCTGGGCTGCAATCATAGCTTGCAAAAACCGCATTAATTCAGTGTATTATAACTATTATTTATTTTTCCGGATTCGATTACGGTAAGCGGTGAAGACTGCCTGGACGGCCTGCTCACATCCGGAGTCCCAAGCGATGACAGAGGATAACTCTTCCGTGCTTCGACGACTCGGCCGCGAAATAAAGAACAAAACCGACTATTGCAGAGATTCATAATCATGAATACGCAGGCATTCGGCACATGCTCCATATGCGACATAACTTATTGCAATAACGACCAATATCGTTAACATCGCATTTTTGCTCACCTTATGATTTCATCAGATAGATGAACAAATTAACATTTTCCCTTGACCGGCTTGCCGCACTCCGGCATAATTCGCTCAAGATTTATAATGGGGAAGATTGCTGCGATCTCGCCGCGCTACTTTCCATTCCCATTAACTCAAAAGTCCACGCTGCGGAGATATTTAGGAGCAGTAAGATGGATTGGTCCGCATTGAGTTGTCCTGCTCTGGGTTGGGATTTGTGCGTTGGGGTTCTTTCGGTAATCCTTATAAATCTCGTGCTGTCCGGTGACAACGCTGTGGTCATAGCAATGGCCGTCAACTTGTTGCCAAAGGAAAAACGCTTTATCGGCCTGGCCTTCGGGACGGGCCTAGCCGTTGCCTTACGCATTGTCTTGACTATTTTCGCGGCGCAGATGCTCAGGATAGTCGGCATAAAATTTATCGGCGGAGCGCTGATCTTCTGGATTGCCGTCAAGCTTTTGATCGAAGACGTTGAGGCCAAGGAAACAACCAAGCGAGGAGCGACCATCTGGCATGCGATCTGGATGATTTTGGTCGCGGATGTCACTATGTCCACAGATAACGTTCTTGCTCTGGCCGCAGCGTCCAAGGGAAATTTGTTCCTTCTCCTTTTCGGTTTGATCATGAGCATTCCGCTGGTCGTCTTTGGCAGCACGTGGCTGGCTAGGCTGATGGACAAGTATCCGATCATCGTTTATCTGGGGGCGGCGCTGCTCGGGAAAGTTGCCGCTGAAATGATCTTCACCGATCCCTTTGTGGCAAGCATATTAAAGGTTTCCGATATTGCCTTATATATTCTTGAGGCGATTGGCGCGGCCTCGGTTGTTATCGTGGCAAGAGTCTATCTTAGCTACAAAGGCCCAAAAGCCCCCACGACCGACAATACTGCACTGAGTTCAAGGAAATCACGATACTCAATCACTCGAAAGGCGGATAATGGACTGCGCTTCATTGAAGTGCTTCTTAATAGTCGACGTTTAACTGTGGCATGAGTTGCCGGAATAGATAATTCACCTAACGTATTATGGAGGCGTAACATGGGAAACAAATATGTCTTTTCGTTTCGTGAAGGGGATGGAAAAAACAAGAAGCTGCTCGGGGGCAAGGGCGCAAATCTCTGCGAAATGACGCAGATAGGGTTGAATGTTCCGCCAGGCTTTGTGATCAGCACGGAAGCATGCCTCGCCTACCTGGAATCACCGGATGGTAACCTGCCGAAGGGGCTTATGGATGAGGTGAAGGTACAAATCAAGAAAATGGAGAAGGCCACCGGTAAAGGATTCGGTGATCCTAACAATCCGCTGTTGGTATCGGTCCGTTCGGGGTCTGCTTTATCAATGCCGGGTATGATGGACACTATTTTGAACCTAGGCTTGAATAGCAAAACTCTCCCAGGACTCATCAAACAGACAGGTAACGAGAGATTCGGCTACGATGCCTATCGCAGATTTGTTCAGCTTTTTGGCAAAGTCGCAATGGGTATATCGGACGAACCTTTTGATAAAGTGCTTGAGGCCGCAAAGCACCGCGCCAAAGCCAAGTCCGACGTTGATTTGAAATCCTCTGACCTTAAAGAGATCGCCAAAGGTTTCTTGGAGGTCGTTAAAGAACAAAAATCGAAACCATTTCCCGAAGATGTCTGGGAACAGTTAGCCACGGCCGTGAAAGCGGTCTTTGGGTCCTGGATGGGAAAGAGAGCGGTCGATTACCGTCGCGAGTTCAAGATAACCCTTGACCAGGCCAATGGTACCGCATGCAATATCGTCGCCATGGTCTTCGGAAATATGGGTAACGACAGCGCCACAGGAGTCGGCTTCACACGTGACCCGGCTACAGGCGAAAATAAAATGTTCGGAGAGTACCTGGTCAATGCCCAGGGAGAAGATGTCGTGGCAGGTATAAGGACCCCAAAGCCGATTCAGGCCATGGGGAAGGAAATGCCGAAAATTTATCGCCAGCTTGAAAGCCTTCGGGACAAACTGGAAAACCACTATCGAGAGATACAGGATTTCGAATTCACAATTGAGAAGGGTACTCTCTACTGCCTCCAGACACGCAACGGAAAGATGAATGCCACATCAATGGTCCGCACCTCTGTTGAAATGGTCAAACAGGGTCTGCTTACCAAGGAGGAGGCGCTTCTCAGGATTAATCCGGCGCATCTGGAGCAGCTCCTTTTCCCGTGTTTGGACCCCAAGTTCAAGGCCGAACCGCTGGCGCAAGGTCTACCTGCATCACCGGGCGCGGCTTCGGGCAAATGTGTTTTTGATGCAGATCGAGCGGAAACAGTGGGAAGATCGGGAGAGAAAGTCATCCTGGTTCGAGAAGAAACCAAGCCCGAGGATATACACGGATTCTTCGCTTCTCAGGGCATATTGACCAGCCGCGGCGGCAAGACCTCCCACGCTGCCGTGGTTGCTCGAGGAATGGGCAAACCCTGCGTAGCCGGCGCAGAAGGCATATCTGTAGACGTTGCCCATCGACAAGCCCAGATCGGTGACAAGATCATTCATGAAGGTGATGTAATTACTATCGACGGGGGCACCGGCTATGTCTATCTGGGAGAGATTCCTACGGTAGAGCCGACGTTCAGCCGCGAGTTGAATACTCTCCTCAGCTGGGCGGATGAAAAGGCAAGGTTGGGCGTCTTTGCCAATGCGGACACACCGGATGCCGCCAAGAAGGCTCGAGAGTATGGCGCAACCGGTATCGGTCTTTGCAGAACTGAGCGCATGTTCAACGCACCGGACCGCCTGCCCATAGTGGTGGATATGATATTGGCGGATACCCCCGAGAAGCGACAGGAAGCACTGAATCGCTTGCTCCCAATCCAGCGCTCGGATTTCAAAGGTATTCTGAAAGCCATGGCGCCTTACCCGGTGACGATTCGATTATTAGATCCGCCGATGCATGAGTTTCTGCCTCTGGAAAGTGAAATAGAACAGCAACTCAAGGAGCTCCGCGAGCTTAGAGAAACCGTCAGCGCTACCCAGGGGACCTTGGAAAGCCTGAAACTGGTCGATCCTGCCATCCTCTCCGGCTACCTCAAAAAACCTGAAGGATTGCAGATAAGGTTGGCGAAACTGGATATTAGCGTGGTCGACGAAGCGATCGCCAAAAGGGAATTGATGCTCCAAAGGGCTCGTGCCCTGCGAGAGACAAACCCGATGTTAGGACATCGAGGCGTGCGGCTCGGCATCACCTTACCGCAAATCTACACAATGCAGATAAGGGGCATTCTTGAAGCAACAGCCGAATGCTTGAAGGAAGGCGCCAAAAATGTGCATCCGGAAATCATGGTGCCCCAGGTCGCCTCGGTTACTGAATTGAAGTGGGTGAAAAAGTACGTGGATGAACTACAGAAAGAGATTGAAGCCAAATACAAAGTCACTCTGAAATTCAAGTATGGCACCATGATCGAGGTGGTTCGCGCTTGTGTAACTGCCGATGAGCTGGCCACTGTGGCCGAATTCTTCTCGTTCGGCACCAACGACCTCACCCAGGCCACCTTCTCGTTCAGTCGAGAAGATGCTGAGAACAAGTTCCTGCCTTTCTATCAAGAGAACGGCCTGGTTCCGAAGAACCCGTTTGAGTCTTTGGATGTGAATGGGGTCGGAGCTCTAATGAAAATCGGAGTGGACAAGGGCAGAAAAGCCCGGAAGGATCTGAAAATAGGTATTTGCGGCGAGCACGGCGGCGATCCAGCCTCGATCCAATTGTGCGATCAGGTGGGGCTTGACTATGTTTCGTGCTCCGGCCCAAGAGTGCCCATCGCGCGCTTGGCAGCCGCTCATGCCAAGATGGCGACAAAGGCCTATGACAAAAGCCTATGATATCTGACGGAGGGCTTTCTCACAGAATAAGATTTGGAACGACCCGTTAACTGGATTACCAACTGAAGAAGTCGTGACTGCATCCTTGTACGGCCCTCTTCCCGAGAAGGAAGAGGGTGGTGTTTCCACATGAAGGACCGTCGCGAACCTCTGACATGAACTCTGCTCACAGATAAGGAGTTACTATGATAAAACACAAGAAACTTGCAGAGTGGGTCCAACAAGTTGCCGGTTTGTGCCGACCGGATCGAATTCACTGGTGCGATGGGTCCGTTGAGGAATACCAATTGATGTTGCGGCTGATGGTGCATGCAGGCACCGCGATGTGGATGGATGAGTCCAAACGGCCCAACAGCGTTTATGTGCGATCACACCCCGCTGACGTGGCTCGTGTCGAGGACCGGACCTTCGTGTGCCCCAAGAAGAAGGAAGATGCAGGCCCAACCAATAACTGGGCGGACCCCGATGAGATGAAGGCCAAGCTTTCGTCTTTTTTCGACGGCTCGATGCGGGGCCGGACAATGTACGTGATCCCGTACAGCATGGGACCGGTGGGCTCACGGATAGCTAATATCGGCGTCGAGCTGACCGACTCGCCGTACGTTGTGGCAAATATGCATATCATGACCCGAATGGGTACCAAGGTGCTCGATGTGCTCGGCGAGGACGGCGAGTTTGTCAAGGGGCTTCACTCGGTGGGAGCATCCCTGGATGAAACGGGTCCTGACTCGCCATGGCCGTGTAACGGAGAGCATAAGTATATCTGCCATTTCCCCGAAACACGGGAGATCTGGTCTTTCGGCTCTGGCTATGGAGGCAATGCCCTTTTGGGAAAGAAATGCCATTCGCTTCGCATCGCGTCGGTTCAGGCCCGCGACGAAGGGTGGATGGCCGAGCATATGTTGATATTGAAATTAACCAGCCCTGAAGGAGAGGCCAGGTACATCACCGGAGCGTTTCCTTCCGCTTGTGGTAAGACCAACCTTGCCATGCTTGTTCCCTCTATGCCCGGCTGGAAGGCTGAGACGGTCGGTGACGACATAGCATGGATGAAGTTCGGTTCCGACGGACGGCTCTACGCCATCAATCCCGAGGCCGGTTTCTTCGGCGTGGCGCCCGGCACCAGCATGAAATCCAATGCCAATGCCATGCTGACAGCGGCCAAGAACTCGATCTTCACCAACTGTGCGATAACCCCCGAAGGTGACATTTGGTGGGAGGGAATGACCGACGAGGAACCACCGGAATTGATGGACTGGCTGCGGCGCCCCTGGACGCCGGGGTGTGGTCGCAAAGCAGCGCACCCCAATTCCCGCTTCACGACCCCGGCACGTCAGTGCCCGGTGATTGCGCCTGAATGGGAAGACCCAAACGGCGTACCTATTCACGCTATTCTTTTCGGCGGTCGACGGGCATCCGTGATTCCTTTGGTGACCGAAGCTTTTAACTGGCAGCACGGCACGTTCCTTGGGGCAATCGCCAGCAGCGAAACCACTGCCGCTGCAGCCGGAAAGGTCGGTCAACTCCGTCGAGACCCCATGGCCATGCTGCCGTTTTGCGGTTACCATATGGGTGATTATTTCGCCCACTGGCTGAAAATAGGCGCGGCCACCGAACCGGACAAGCTGCCGAAGATCTTCTACGTGAATTGGTTCCGGCAGGATTCCAACGGTAAGTTCCTCTGGCCCGGCTACGGCGAGAACAGCCGTGTGCTAAAATGGGTTTTCGAACGCGTCAACGGCACCGGCAAAGCGAAAGATACCCCTATCGGGCGACTTCCGGCCCCTGGCGCTCTGGACTTGTCCAATATTTATTTGGCTCCTGAGGCCCTCGACGAACTGCTCAAGGTAGATATTGACGCATGGCTGGCTGAAGTCCCTCTGATCAAAAAGCATTTCAGTCAATTCGGCAGTAGGCTGCCAGATGCTCTGCAACGGGAGGTGGTGCAACTCGAAGAGCGGTTGATGGCCGCAAAAAAGTGAGTTAGTATACGGCTGGTACATAGACTATAATCAAGACATCGCGTGTCAGCTCGGTGCCAGCCCTCGTATTCTGCGCTATTGTTCCTCTGTGTGAGGAACCCTTCTAAAATTAATAAGATTTGGAGTACACCATGGAACCAGGTAGCCGTAAGCGAATAAAGATATTTGACATTACTCTGCGAGACGGTTCGCAGAGCAAAGTCGCAACACGGATCAAATTGGAAGATCTCCTTAAGCTGGCCACAAAACTCGCAGACACGGGGATTTATGGGGCTGAAACGTGGGGAGGCGCCACATTCGACGTTTGTGTTCGATACCTTCAGGAGGACCCGTGGGAGCGAGCACGCGTCCTTAACGAGGCCATGCCCAACGTTAAGAGCATGATGCTAATCCGAGGGCAGAATCTGGTCGCATACACCAATTTCCCTGATGATGTGGTCTTCAAGTTCGTGCAGGCGGCCGCCCGTAACGGAATAGAGGTTTTCCGCATATTCGACGCTTTGGATGATGTCAGAAACCACGAAGCTGTCATAAAAGCGATCAAAGAGGTAGGCAAGGTCTCCGAAGGAGCGTTTTGCTATACCATAAGTCCCGTTCACACCATTGATACGTTTGTCTCCAAAGCCCGACAATTGGAAGACAAGGGTGTGGATCAGATAGCCATCAAAGATATGGCCGGCCTCATTGATCCGCATATGGCGTATGAACTGATCTCACGGCTAACCAAAGCTGTCAAGGTGCCCATACACCTTCACACCCACGACAACTGCGGCATGGGAATGATGTCTGCCCTGAAGGCGGTAGAAGCCGGCGCGGAGATGATCGACACAGTGCTCAGTCCGTTTGCGGGCGGCACGGGCCATCCGTGCAGTGAGGCATTGGTCTTCGCTCTTCACGAGTTCGGATACGAAACAGGCTGCGACCTTGCCAAGCTCACCGAGGCCGCGGAAGAAGCCAAGACGGTCAGGGCATTGTACAGCGAGTTCGAAGCGCCGTACAGTGGAGTGGATTGCCGGATGCTGGTCACTCAAATTCCCGGCGGGGTTATGTCGAATCTTACCAGCCAGCTCAAGCAACAAAATGCGCTGGACCGGCTGGAAGAGATCATCAAAGAGATCCCGCGGGTGCGGGCGGATTTGGGATACATACCGCTTGTCACTCCCACATCCCAGATAGTGGTTTCTCAGGCGACTTTCAACGTTATGTTGGGACGGTACAAGATAATCGCCAACCACACCGCCAACCTGCTCAAAGGCTTGTACGGAGAGACTCCCGCGCCGGTGGACAAGGAGTTACAGAAGAGGGTTCTCAAGGATGAAGCTCCCGTGACCGTGAGACCGGCGGAGCTGCTCCCCCCCTTATGGCCTGAACTGGAAAAGAAATTCCCGGAACTGTCCGACGAAGAGATCCTCATTCACGCGATTTTTCCGCATGAGGCCGCAGCCTACTTCGCGGCAAAAGCCAAGCAATAGGGAACGGCAATAGCCTTCGGTCCCATTCCAACGGCATACCGGTTCGCGTCCGAATCCATAAGAAAATCCCCTCTAACCCCCCTTTATTAAAGGGGGGAAGGGGGGATTTTGGATGCGAATTGGTGTCAGCACCCACGAGACGCAAGGCCGACATTTTAAAGGAACATTAATGCCCTGCCGGGAAGAATGTGTAGCTTGCCCAGACCAGGAAGCCCAATAGTACGATCCCCAACCCTATGCTCCATCCTATGAGCTTCTTCTCAACAGGGAGAATTTCCTCTTCCTGCATCCTCTGTATTTCTTCAGCCAGTTTTGGTTGTTCAGCCATTGCAAATTCCCCTTTCATGTTTCTTCGGCTCATACCAAGGGCGGTTTCACACCGTGGAAGAAGATCCATGATATGACGAGACCTATCCAAATTATGAAGCCGAATAGGCAAAGCAAATAGACCGCAGCCAGTTTGCCGATGCCCTCTTCCCACAGCTTTCGGAAATTGGAAACGACACCGATTGTAAAGAAGGTCATGACAAAGAACAGGACCCTGAAGATAGTGGCTTCACCGGTCGCCGCCTTTGCCTTGCCCAGCAGGGCGGGATAACTGATACCTATGTAAAGAACGATCAAGAAAGTGACAATGTACCCTAGCACGAACTTTGGAAAACGCTCCCATATTTGACCCGGCCGGACTTTTTCACCCGGCTTGCATTCAATTACCGAACACCAGATGATCGCCAGAATAAAGGCCCACACGCCGATGAAAATGTCGATGAACACTTTCACCGTGGTAGCTGCTCCCATGATCCAGTCTGCCTTATAATTGACGCCCGCCTCTGCCAATGCCTTTGCCCGGATAAGCGAATCGGTAATGGCGCCACTGGCTACTGCTGCTCCGTCAGTCTTGACCGCCAGCCCCATCCATGCGCCTGCCACCATGGGCTCTTCCCACAGAAAATGCTGTGCTATGAAAGGCAGTATCAGCAACTCAACAACAGCGAAGATCACCACGAGTGAGGACACCATAATGGGTACGACCGGTCTTGCCTTGATCGCCCCCCCTGTCGCAATGGCCGCGGACACTCCGCAGATGGATATTCCTGATGCAAGCGGCGCGGCCCACTCTCGGCTGAATTTGAAGTACTTCCTGGAAATCCAATATACAAGCGCCCAGTAAATCAAATACGCTTCTATAATCGCGCACAATCCTCGGAACATTACCGCGGTGGCCAGTCCGAGTTGCTCGGCCGCAGTTACGCCTAATGCCCCCCCTAGAATGACGATAGCTGTCTTGATGTACCATTCCGGCTTTATGGCTTCACTCAAGGCCGCAGCGAAGCCGGGGAAGAAGTTCCCGATTATCAGACCCACAATCAAAGCAATGACAAATCCCGATTCCTGGGTCACATTAAGAGACCATGTGATTCCAAAGGCTTTCAGCTTGTCGGGAGTCGCTGCTATGTTCGCGTAGCTCCCCGCAAGCCAGCAAGCGTAGCTGATGCAGAATACGACCGTGAAAGCAGCGGCGAATTTGCCCGGTTTGGCGCCTAAGGCGGCCGAACCTATAGTCATGACGATCAGCAAGAACAGATATGTCAGCACCAAAGCGCCGACACCACCGACCCCGGCCCATGCCTTGGAGAATGGTTCCAGGGCCTTTGCAATGTTGATCCAGACGTTTGTCTTTATGCCCCATCCCAGCAGGTCCCAACCGATAAACACGCCGAGTGACAGGACAAAAACGAGCAAACCGATTATTACCGCCAACCAGTCTTCGCTAAGTCCTTTCTTTTCCATACTACCTACCTCCTTTTCTTCACAACCAACCCCAATATTGCTCTCCCACCCGACTCATCCGTCGGCGTGGTTTATTGTCACATTTCGGTTTTAGCCATCGCCCACACCCGTCATTGATGGCAACCGGCCAAACCTGAGTCTAAGAACGGAACGCGTCCAAATGCCTGCCGGACCGCGACAAGAGCGCGCATAGCAAACTTCGAGGCGCAAATCCGCATATAACACCCTTCACTTTTTGAGGAGCATAACATGTAGATCTTCACGTGCCCGGTTGTGTGAACCTCGTCAGGCACTCCATCAGGAGGAAACCGGGGCAGCCTTCATCTGTTAAGACCATAGTAAATCAATGCGAATATTTCAATTATACAATTACCTTCCCTGGATCTTCCATACAAAAAGATTCAGTGTCGCGTCACTTTGGTACGTAAAGCCTGACAAACCAGTTAGCAGGACCCATTGGGGGCCGATGATCAATCGAACCATTGCCATGTCATCCTGTTTTCGCCTAGGATGATTCCTGTAAGGCAAAACTTGGGAAATTATCGGACATCGCGCAGGGGCGGCGTTTGTAACCGGGACGGTGGCTGCAACCAACATCTGTAAAAGGTCGGTTGGCTTAAAGCGCCGTACTATGAGCAACGTGAGCGAAAAGAAGGAGGGGAAGACATGATTGCAGGTTGGGAAAATATGTCCTCAGGCCAAAGACAGGAGGCTTTCCTCGCGAAATGGGTTTCCGGAGAAGGAATCGAGTTCGCCGGCGATGGGGCCAAGGCTTCTTACCAGTACCGTGCCGGACTTATTATGGATGCGATTAAGCTGAAAAAAACCCCGGACAGAGTGCCGGTTGTGCCGCTGGCCACTTTCGCACCTATCATGTTGTACGGTTATTCTGCAAAACAAGCCATGTACGATCCCCATATCCTTGGAAAGGCGTGTCTGGATTACACAAGAGACTACGATGTTGACGCGACTATGATTCCGCCGATGGTAATGCATGGTCCGGCTTTGGACGTCCTGAACTACAATCTCTACAAATGGCCGGGCCACGGCATCAAGGAGGAGCAGGGCTACCAGTTCGTTGAAAAGGAGTACATGAAAGCCGCGGATTATGACCACTTCATTGCAGACCCTACCGACTACTGGTTCCGCGTGTGGTTCTCTCGGACCCACAACTCTCTGAAACCTCTTGCCGAATTGCCCCCACTGTACGGTACCATGGAATTGCCCATGGCCGGACCGTGGCTTTGTGCTCTGGGCGCCCCGCCGATCCAAGAGGCGTGCAAGGCCCTTCTGGAGGCGGGTAGGATCTGTTTCGAGTGGATTCAGGCATTGGGACCGTATATCGGGCAGATACTGGGTTCAGGTTATCCCATGTATGCCGGCAGCGCCACCAAAGCTCCCTTTGACGTGCTGGGCGACTCCTTCCGGGGCACCACGCAATTGATGATGGACCTCTACCGAAGACCGGAAAAAGTTCTCGAAGCGGTAGACAGGCTTGTGCCTCTCATGATCACTATGGGTGTCGGCGGAGCTTTGGCCAATAACAACCCGCTTGTTTTCATCCCGTTGCACAAAGGCGCGGACGGCTTCATGTCCAACGAACAGTTCGAGAAATTTTATTGGCCGAGTCTCAAGAAGGTGATCATCGGCTTGGCTGAAAACGGATGTGTACCTTGCTGCTTCGTGGAGGGAGGATATAACCAGCGGCTCGAATATTTGGCGGACTTGCCGAAAGGCGAATGCGCCTTTATCTTTGACAGAACCGACATGGCCAGGGCCAGGGAAATATTACAGGGAAGATCGTGCATCGGCGGTGGGTTTCCGGTTTCTCTGATCATGACCGGCAACGCGCAGCAAGTGGAAGACGAGACCAAGAAGTTGTTGGAGGTGGCCGCCGGTGACGGAGGATATATCCTAAGCATTGGGTGCGCCATGGACGAAGCCAGGGAACACACGCTCAAAGCTTTTATTCAGGCTGGAAAGAAGTACGGCAAGTATTAGAATTTGTGCACTATTTAGCCTGGAGCTTACCCGATCAATTTCCGCTTCGTAGATTGTTCGCGAAGGCGGAAGGGCACAGCTTTACAGGGTGGCGATATGTCTATCCTGGAGCCGGATGTCTGATCAAGGAATGGTGAAAGCCAGGCTGAGACTGCCGCCAAAGGTCCAGGACTGCCGGTCAAAAGCGAATTGATATCGGCCTACTAAGGGGACCCCGCCAAACACGTCATCAATAGGGATTCGCTTTGCCGTTCCGTGCAACATGTTCCATCTGGCAAACACGCTGATTTGTCCGCTCCCCAGGACTGCTTGGCCATATTCCGCGAAGGCTTCGAGGAAATACGTTTTATTGAGCCCCTTTGCCAGCTCAATCCTGTCCTCTGTTAACACGCCGCTACCAATCGAATCGTGGTATTTCACGTCACCACCAGCCCAAGGGAAGCCGATAACTCTGAGCGTTAGTTGGGACCCACCTGGGGACTTTTGGTCCACCTGTAGACCGACAAAAGGAAGGTAACAATTGATGGTAACGTCACCCCGGTCTGAGGACAGGCCAAGGGCGCCGGCAAAATTGTCCGGGTACTTGAAATTCGTGGCGAAACGATCATATCGAAAGCCTGCCAACAGCTTGCCGAATCCGCGAGAATCGAAGCTTAATGCGCCGTCCGCAAACCACCAGTCAGTGTTGGTGCGCCAGGTTTTGCCTCCCAGAAACGGTGAGGCGACAGAAAAAGTCTCCTCGGACAGCCGGTTGGAAGGAATGATTACCCAAGCGTCTGCATACAATCCTATCGCGGCGGTGAGGTTCGCTTGAGCCGCCAGTCCCAGCCAAAGCCCCCTCACAGGATACGTGTTGATGATTGACAGTAAGTCGTCACCGAAGGGCCCGGTATCTGCGCGTCGAAGATCGAACGAGAGTGTAGTTCCTTTTCGGTCATCCCCCCAGCCCGCATAAAAAGTGAGAGGTCCGCATACGGATTTGGTTGGCCAGCACGTCGCGATTTCTCCCGTAAATCCACCGAACAAAGGCAATCCCGTCAACTCCCCTCCGAACAGCCCTTGAGCGCTCGCTGAACCGGTCAGAACGATGATGACCGCGACTGACAGGCCCAGAGATGCTAATGCAGAGCGACTCCGACAACCCATTTTCCCCTCCCAATGCAAACGTCCGAAACACCTTCCGCCGTGGCCGGCTGAGTAATGTCCGGAGAAAAGCAGCGCCTAGACTGCAATTGAAATGTGTTAAATTGTATTACGTATAACTCTAAGAATTAATCGCTGTCAAGAAAAGGTCGGTGGTGGGCCAGTTTGATAGTCCGTATTTCGCATCGGCATCAGTGCATGCAAAACGCCGCCACCAGAGTTGGAGGCGCCTCTGCATTCAAAAGGAAAGGGGAAAGAACATCACTTGTAGTGAGACCACATACGAATCATTTTTACCACATAGTCTTGTTCAATCACCTGGTATACGAGTCGATGCTGGATATTGATCCTGCGGGAATAAGCCCCGCTCAAATCCCCCAGCAGTTTTTCATAAGCGGGCGGGGATTCAAAAGGATTCCTTTCGAGGAGCTTGAGCAGATCTATTGTCTTTTCCTTCAATCCGGCGGCCGCGAGCTGCTTGGCATCCTTCCGAGCTTGACGGGTGTAAACGAGTCGCCACTTCACCAGTCAAGGTCCGTGGCGCATTTTTCGACAGGGGTCTTTAGCCCATCAATGATGGACTCCCTCATGCCTGGAATCGAAAGCAAGTATAGCGTCTCCTGGATTGACCGCCAGTCCTCTTCGCCTACCAACACCGCGTTTTTCCTCTTGCCGGTAATCAAGACCGGTTCATGAGAAGCCGCTGCTTCGTCTATCAGCCGGTACAACCTGGCTCGCGCCTCACTTGCCTTGAGAACAGTCATGATCTGAACATCCTTCCGTAAGGAAAGCGTACGGCATCACGTACCAATTGTCAAGTGATCATCCGCTAAGCCGAGGTGGCGTTTGCACCTACTAAGAAAGGAATGGAAATCCTGTGCATGAAAATCCGGATTTCTCTTTGCGGCAAAACGGCGCCACCACAGTTGGAGGCGCCGTTTTATTCGAGAGTGAGGCTAAAGCCTAAAGCTGTTTAATTTTGCTCCTAATAGCAATTCGCAGCAAATCCCCCCATTCCCCCCTTTAATAAAGGGAGGTTAGAGGGGATTTTTCTACAGACTTGAACGCGAATTGCTATGAAAGGCGTTTTCTCACCTACTTGGCAGATTTCATCCATTCGGGCAGCTCGATCTTGCCTTCAGCCAGGGCCGGCGGAAACACGATGACTCGTTTGCCGTCCTCCCTCCACTGCGCAATGCATCCCGTGGCGGTTTTGGCTGGATCATCTCCATATATGACCTGATTGCCCTCGTCGAATTTGATGCGCCCGATAACCCCTTGCCGGTCCGTCTTCTTTATTTCGGCAACGATCTTGTCAGGGTCCAGTGATCCTGCTCGCTCAATCGCTTCCGTCAGTATGTAAACTGAATCGTACGAGGGCGCAGGACCGTGGCCGCTCTCTATCGGGGTACCAAATTTCTTCGTATAGTCCGCATAAAACTTCTTGCACGGCTCATATTTCTCCGTGGAAATACCGCTGCCGATCTCGTAGTTCGCGTTCATCAGACCGCCGATTTTTCCCTCAAAAGTCTTCCATGAGCCAGGGCCGGTCATGGGGTTTAAGAAGCCGCATATCAGAGCGGGGACTCTCATGGATTTCCACTGCTTGAGCAGAATCCCGCTCTGAGGCATGTCAAAGACCGGAAGAATCACCTGGGCCCCTTTAGTCCTGGCTTTGCTCAAACCCGCAGAGAAGTCGGACGAACCCGTGGGATACACCTCTATGCCCTCGTTGTCCCAGCCGAGTTTTTCCGTGGCCCCTTTGGCCGTGGCCTCTCCCGTGGCCTTGGCCCAAAGCACGTCTTGATTCATTACGAACAGCTTTTTGAACCCGAATTCACCACCCAGAAAGCCTAACGTCTTCACGAAATAACCGGCGAGGTACGGAGCGTTCAGACAGACGCGAAAGCAATACTTATATTTTTCTGGGTCCTCTTTTACCTTCTCTTGGGACTTGGGAGACATGGCAATAGTCCCGAGTAGTGGCACCTTGTACTTGGCAAGCATGTCCATGCCTGCGAGGAGCGCCTCAGACCTGAACGGACCCACCACGATCGCGTTCACCTTTTTCTCTGCCATGATCTTTTCCAAACCCATCAAAGCTTCGGAAACCGGCACTCCCGGGGACGAATCCCGCAGATCTATCGTCTCGATCTTGAGAAGGTGTTTTGCCCCTCCCACCTTCACCCCTCCCTTGGCGTTGATCTCGTCAACGGCAAGCTCCACCGCCTTTACCGATTCTTTGCCCTCTATCGCAGTCAGTGACGTCGGAATTCCGATCAGGATAGGCTCTTGACCAATTGCAGAGTTAGCCGTCCAGCACATGGAGAAAGCAACAAGAATAACCGCCAATGGAAGAAACTTCTTCATCAAACCCTCCTTGTTAATGAAGTGCGTTGAAAAATGTATTCGTCCATAACACGACGCCGGGAAAACGGTTTAAGGATAAACTTTGGTGGAGATTACTCCACCGCGAGGAGTGCGGTCAAGTCCACTCTTGGTTTGTTGGTGCGTCGGTTTGAAATTTCGGACTCGGGGAACACGGCCCTGCCGTCATTCCGGCGGAAAGCCTGGGTAGGTCGCCCGGCGCTAAAGCACCGGTCTACTTTCAGCCGCCCCCAACGGGCTCAAATAGCGGGCGTCCTGAAGGGACGCTTGACAGTAGACCGGTAATTTATTGCCGGGAGAGAAAGATCGTGCCACGATTCTGTGGCACAAGCCCTTTCTGACACATCCCCGCCCGGCCCGCTCGGGGACCCGGCCATTGCCTAACGATTGTCAAAGACCCGCTTGCTTTTGCCTTCAGATCGGGCGATGAAGTTTGGCGCCACTAGCCTAATGTTAATTCGGAATCCCAACATGTCTTTGATTTTTGCCTCTATTCGCTTTGCCAGTTGGGCCCGCACGTCCTCACCGGACTCGCTCCAAAAATCCGCAACCGCTTCCACATCCGACGACACCTCGTCCAGTACCCCTTTCTTGTTGAGGTAAATCGCGTAGTGAGGGGCGGTTTCCGCGAATCCAAGCAGCACGCTCTCCAGTTGGGATGGAAAGAAATTGACTCCTCCGACGATGAGCATGTCGTCGCTTCGACCAAGAATGGGACCGTGACGAACCAATGTCCGGCCGCACGCACACGTGTCGTACATCAAATTAGTGATGTCTCTGGTACGGTATCGAATCAGAGGCATGGCTTCCTTCTGCAGAGACGTGAAGACCAACTCGCCCACTTGGCCGGGAGGAAGCGGATCAAGAGTGTTAGGATTTATAATCTCCGGATAGAAGTAGTCTTCGTTAATATGATAACCCGCTTTGTGAGGGCATTCCATCGAAACACCGGGTCCGCCTAACTCAGTGAGACCGTAATCTCTGAGAGCAGTCACGCCTAAACCTTCTTCAACATGCTTGCGCATTTCCTCAGACATAGGTTCTGCGCCGTGAATCCCCAGGCGCAAAGACAGGCTTCCGCGGTCAATACCCAGCTCTTTGAGTTTCTCCGTCAACAGGATGGCGTACGATGGGGTGCAGTGCAAGACAGTGGTCTTGAGGTCCTGCATCATCATGATCTGGCGCTCTGTCTGTCCTGCGCTCGTGGGGATGACCATGGCCCCGCAGCTCTCCGCGCCGAGGTGGTGCCCGAAAGCTCCGGTAAAGAGTGTATATCTGAAGGCTATCTGGCAAACGTCGTCCTCGGTCACTCCAGCCATCCGAAGGTTACGACCCATGCACTTGCGCCAATTTTCTTGGTCTCGTCGCGTGTAATAAGTGTTAATCGGTTTGCCCGTCGTCCCAGACGAGGAGTGAACTCTAATTATCTGCGAGGGTTGCACCGCGCACAGTCCATACGGGTAGTTTTTCACCAGATCGATTTTTTGAGTAAAGGGCAGCTGGACTATGTGGTCCAGCGACGTTATGTCCTCAGGCCTTATGTCCTTCTCGCGGAAAAGACGGAGATAAAATTCAACCTTTTCATAGGCATGAACCAGGGTCCGCTGCAATCCGCGTACTTGCCCATCTATTATCTCGTCGCGTGTCAGTCGTTCCTCCGGCATGATCCGGGTCATTATTGTCTCCTTCCATTTGTGGAACCGAGCGAGAGCTGCTCGTCCGCCAAAAGTGATGCCGAGGCGGCCGAGGTGATCACATTGTCTGCCGTTTTTCTCTCTTCTTGTCGATCTGCTCCTGGATATAGGCTGGATCACCAAAATATATGCAGTGCGCCAGGCACACGTTGTCCGCACAGGCAGGAATAAGCCCGTTATCCACCCGGTGATGACAAAGGTTGCACTTTAGTGCGGTCCGTTTTTCCTCGTCAAAACCTATGGCATCGTATGGACACTCTTCGATGCAGGTTTGACATCCGGTGCACGCGTCGTAGTCAAGTATTACAATTCCGTCCTCTCTCTTCGTGATGGCTTGCTCCGGGCACGCTTCGGCGCATGGCGGCTCGTCACAGTGTCGGCAAACCATGGGGCGATGAAAATACTCGAACTTGTCCCCTACCCACTTGGGGCCGTATTCCTCGACGTGAATGAACTTGGCTTGATAATCATATTCCTGTTTACAGGCCACTTCGCAGGTCCTGCATCCCCAACACATTTCATGATCTATGACGAGAGTGTGCTTGCTCACCGCTTTTGCCTCCCTTGATCCTGTTCCGGGTATATTCGGCAAAGCAGCGTCCTTATAGAAGTCGCGCCCATAGCCGGGTCACAATTTTTGTAGGAATTATCAATCAAAATATTGATGTTTGATTCCTCCCACCCGTGGCCCGGATCCTTCTGCTCCGGAAACCACCAGGCATGCTGCGCTGCGACCACTCGTGCATCCAGGCCTTCAAAGAACCTGGCACGGTGTCTGACCCTTCCGCGCGGGGATTCTATGACCACCCAGTCGCCCTCCTTGATACTTTCTTTCTTGGCAGTATCAGGATGGATGTCCACAATGGGATCTCTATGAAGTTCTCTCAGTGACTGCACCTGACGATTCTCACTGTGGAAGAACCCGGGCATTCTCTTGCCGGTGATCAATATGTAAGGATATTCTTGGAACAATTCCGGTTGACTGTAAGGGCTATCAGGCGCCTCACGGTACTGAGGCAGAGGATCATATCCCATCTTTTCGAGCGCAGTGGAATAAAGCTCGAATTTCCGGGTGGGAGTTGAGAACCCCTCCGTTCTGTACTTTTCGTAGGCCACTTCGCCCCTGATGTAGTCCATCTTCTTGAAATCCTGCCAGGTGATGCCCATTGGTTCCAAGATCCAGTCCAAGGCTTGCTCGAAACTTTCCCACCAGTATTCGCCAATGCCCACCCGATGAGCCAAGTCATTGAGCATTTCATGGTCGGAGCGACATTCGCCCACCTGAACTACCTTGCGTCTAGGAAAAATGTACCCGTGTCGCTTCCAGAAATCAGCAATATAGTCCATCTCCAGCCACGTGGCCGCAGGCAAGACGATGTCAGCCAGTTCAGCCGTCGGAGTAATAAAGAAATCCGCGACCGCCATAAACTCTACCTTTTCGAGCGCTCGGTAGACCTCTGCGGCATTGGCTCGTGTCATGACAGGATTCGAGCTTATGAGGAAAAGCATCTTCACGGGGTACGGCTTTTCATCGACGATCGCGTCCCAAACGCACTTGGGATTGATTATAGAGAAACGGCCGGCGAGTCGGAATTGATCGCCGCCTAACCGTTTATCTCTCTGCTCTCTGGGAAGGGAGCCGTGTGCGCCAAATTGACCTACATTCCTGATGTTCGGTGTTTTGAACAGTACTTGTCCGCCTTTTCTGTCTATGTTGCCGGTGATCCCCATTAGGCACATCAGGACCCGGTCGTTGTCCGCGCAGTTGATTTGCTGTTCGATGGCCACTCCCCATTGGATCGCCGCGGGCTTCGTGGTCGCGAAGAGTCTCGCAGCTTCTCTGATCTTTTCTTTGGGGACCCATGTTATCTGTTCGACTCGATCCAAAGGATATTCGTTAACCCTGTCTACAAAAGGCCCCCATCCGTGGACGAAGTCTTCGACAAACTCCTTGTCGTAAAGCTCCTCATTGACGATCACATTGGCTATTCCCAGGGCAAGGGCGGTATCGGTCCCAGGCCTGAGCTGTAGCCATATGTTGGCTCTTGCCGCGGCACGGGTGAGTCTCGGATCGACAACAATTAGTTTGGCCCCTTCATCCAACGCCACCGAAAACGGCTCGCCTTTGTAGCAATCCGGATTGCTGATCACGACGTTGTTTCCCCAGACTATGATGCATTTGGGGTGGTTTTCATAATCGACTATGGGATTGGAACCGCATGTAATAATGCCGGTCGCGATGCGGGGACCATAGCAAAAATGGCCGGCAGTAAGCACGCTGGGGCTCCCGAACAGGTTGGCAAACCGGTAGATTGCCGCCTCATTCTCCCTGCCTGTGCCGTAGCCCAGGACCACAGATTCAGCGCCGTGGGATTCCTTGTAGTGGAGCATCCGCTCGGCAATACTATCCAGCGCTTCATCCCAGGTGACGCGTTCCCATTGGCCGCTTCCCTTCCGCCCTATTCTTCGCACCGGATACGTCAGACGATCCGGATGGTAAACCAGTTGAGGCGAGGCAATGCCTTTACTGCACAGAGTTCCATGGTTTATGGGGCAGTCCGGGTCACCGGCTATCTTCTTAATTTTGCCGTCTTTGACGTAAACGAATACACCGCATCCGCCGTGACACATCCGGCAATGGCTTTTAACCACCGAATCGTATCCGTAAACCTCCATCTCACGGGCTGAATTTGAATATCTGAACTCCACCGCTGCTAATCCTCTCTATCTGCTCACCGGAGCTTCGTAGGCTCTTTCTTGCAAAAAGTCTATCTCCGGCAAAATTCATTCTTTGAACGTTGACAGGTATGAGTCTCCTCCTACCAAGCCAGAAAATTCCTTTGCCGCCCTTGCCACTTCTTGTCCGTATTCGTTTGTGATTTCTCTGGGGAACGTGCCGACAACGGCCAATGAGCCTATCAGCTTTCCACCTGGGCCGAATACCGCCGCCGCAACCGCTTGCACACCACCCTTCATTTCGCTCATGTCCGTTGCAAATCCCGTTTCTCGGCACCTGACCAGCTCTTGCTCAAGTCGATCCAGATCGAACCGCGACGCACTGCCGTGGAAATAGACTTTTGAACTCCCGAGGATTTCCTTTCTTTTACTTGCCGGCAGGTAGGCCATTATGGATTTTCCGTGAGCGCCCCAGGCAAGAGGAAATCGGTGGCCCAGTTTGATCGTCACGCCGATGTTCTGAATTCCTTCATCCTTGGCCACCACGAACAGATGGCTGCCGGAAATGAGACCCAGAAACGCTGTGCTGTTCATCTCATGAGAAAGTTTGCGAAGAAGGGGCGCGGCTGCTTCGCGGTAGTCCAGGTTATTCAAAACCCTGGCCGACAGAAAGAGCAGGCCCGAACCCAACGAGTATGCCTTGGTGTCCGGCGATCTGTGCACGAATGCAAAATTCTGTAAAGTATTGAGGATGGAATAGCCCTTGCTCTTGTGAATACCCACCGCTTTGCAGACCTCAGTCAGCGTCATCTTGCCGGACGTGGCTTGGGCAAGTGCGACCAGGATTCGTGACGCTTGTTCCACGGCAGGAACGAGTGATGAGTATTCCGTTTTGTTAGGATCGCTATTGCCGGGGGCTGACATCGGAATATCTCGGATTAGTTCGGCCTACAGAATTTGGTTCGCCATTCAGAACTTTTACCGTACCGCCTGGTTGTTCCGATGTCAACGGAAATTCCAAGCCCCCTAGCCATTCCTCCCTTTTCGCGGGTGTGCCACAAATATCTCCTCGCGGACTGGAACACGAACCATTGGCACAGAACCAGGAATGAGGCTATAGCTGCTAATAAGAAGTTTTTCATGTCAGGATCTCATATCCGTATCCGAAGTGACGGTGCAATCTATAACGCTTACTGAGAAATGTTGCGCTCGGAGTCTGCATGGAATTGGTCCATCAAGGCCGGATGGCCCGCTCCAGCCGCCGATCACTTTGATCCAGAGTCTTCCGGTCAAGTTTGCCTTGCTCGTCGGCCTTCAAGAGAGCGTACATTACTCGATAATACTGGTCCGGGTCCCAACTGATTAAGATCAGATCGACACCTGCATTCAGCGCGGTGATGCTCGCTTTGTCGATTCCGACACTGCTGTTGTAAATCGCGCGCATACTGAAATTATCGGTAATCAGCACACCGTCATACTGCCATTCACCGCGTAAGAGGCCCGCGATCACCGAGGCAGAGGCAGAGAGCGGACGCTCCTTATCTATCGCGGTTAATTTCACGTGGCCGAGCATAGTGAACGCCCTGCTTTTACGCATCAGCACTCGGAACGGCAACCAGTCACTGCCGGTCAGTTCCGTTATCGAGGCGGTCAGATTCGCATCCTCCCGATGCGTGTCCTCGAACACACGTCCGAGCCCAGGGAAGTGCTTCAGGGTGCAGCGTACGCCCGCGTATTCCAGTGAAGCACAGTACCAGGCGGCTACTTGAGTCACGACGACCGGGTCGGAAGAGATGGCTCTTTCATATATGTGTGAGAAGCGGTCGTTGGGGTTCATGACCTGATGGTTCACATCCACCACCGGCGCGAAGTTCAGATTGACCCCGAGATCTGCAAGTTCCTTCCCCTGCTTATCGGCGAATTTCCGGACCTCACTCTCAAGTTGGACCATGTCTCCTGAATAGCGATCCACGATCTGTGGCAGCGACGGCTGGCGACTCAACGGCGGAGACAGGCGCGAGACCGCGCCTCCTTCCTGGTCCGTGGCGACCCACAGCCGCGACAAGCCCTGTTCCTGCCGGAGATTTTGAAGAGATCGGATTTCTTGCCGGACCCGAGCAACGCTCTTGCCGCGAACATTGTGCGTCGAAAGGAAGACTCCCGCGATAGCCCGGAGCCTGACTAGTTCTTGAACTTCTGCGAGGTCACGGTAACCGACAATGAAATGTCTGCCCAATCTTTCCAACCGGTCGGGACTTACGTGCAGGACCTGGTAGCGAACCCAGTGAAAGCGAGCCTCCAGAGCCAGAGTGGATGCCAAGACGAGACCGGCTATAAGCAATCCCAGCACACTTAGCACCCGGAGCACACTTTCCTCGGAGCGGGAAGTTCGCAACAGCCGAATTTGGCCTAGAATCAAGCTCAGAGACAGGACGATCAGCCCCAAGAACATCCAAGGTCGGATACCGACCAAAAATGGTGAACGCCAGTCCCAAGCAATAGGCACAAGAGCCAACGCCGGCATGAGCATCAAAATCGCTAGCAAAAATCTCATGATATGGGATCTATTCCTTCGCGCCGTGGGCTATGAGGGTTTCCTCGATTTTCTTGTGGCCGTAACGCCTGGCAATTTTCAGTGCGGTCCAAGCCATACCGCTGGACTTAACGTTCACATCTGCTCCTTTATCCAAGAGTAGTCCAACCATTTCCAAGTGGCCTTGGCCGGCAGCATCCATTAGTGCCGTGAAGCCACCTCCATCTCTCCCATTTACATCGGCCCCTTTTTCTAGAAGCAGGTTAGCGACCTCTACGTGACCTTTGAAGGCGGCCCCGTTCAGTGCTGTAAGCCCCATTGCCCCTACTATTACATTGACATCGGCTCCTTCGTCCAGAATCAGTCTGACTACTTCTAGGTTGCCCGAGTCGACAGCCCCCAGCAGAACCATGGGATCGGCTTTGACATCAAAACCTTTGTCCAATAGCGACCTTACCACATCCAAACGATTTCTCTCGACAGCCCACATGAATACTGTCAATGCGCCCAGTTTGTTCTTCGCATCGACTTCAGCTCCCCTCTTCAGAAGCAAATCGACCATCTCTTCATACATGTCAGCACCCCTTTACCTTTTTCCCCGCACTGAGAATGACATCTGTTTGTGCAACGGCAATAACAGAGATGAGGAGAGTTGCAGGAGATTTCATGCAGATTTTGTGCAAGGAAACAGTATGACACAGGTATGATTTGCCGTAATCGAGTCGCGGGATTTTTGCTTCATGAAACAGAGATTGAGAGTATGATAGAATGCATGTCGAGTCGCCCTCGCCGTCATTCCGGCGCAGACCGAATCCGGTCGTTCAATCCCGCGCTCCGCGCGGTGTTTCTGGACCCCGACTCTTGCCGAGATCACGACACCGGCTGATGGGTTCTCCTTGAGTTCATAACTTCGGCGAGTTCAGGCATATCGACTCGAAAATGGTCTACACGGACCCAGAAACGCATCTAATGGCACGAACCTATGGCGAGAGATAGTCTCATCCTGATTGTTGATGACGATCCCCACATCCGTGAGGTCTTGCGCTTCGCGTTGGAAAAGGCGGGGTTCCGGACCACTGAGGCGCAGGACGGGGTTGAAGCGGTGAAAGCTTTCGACTCCTGGAAGCCGGACCTCATCATTCTCGACATACTGATGCCGGAACTGGACGGAACCGAGGTCTGCAAGGCAATTCGTCTGCGCTCGGATGTGCCCATCATTTTTCTTTCATCCAAGGATGAAGAAATAGATCGAATTCTCGGTCTGGAGCTGGGAGGCGACGACTATGTTACCAAGCCGTTTAGCCCGCGGGAACTGGTCGCAAGAGTCAAAGCGGTCCTTAGGCGTCTCGTGGAAAAAGCGGAACGGCCAACGGAGACCGGCAGTACGCCAAAGACTCCTAATGTGCTTACTCACGGCCTTCTAAGACTCGATCTCGATCGATACCAGGCTTCTTGGGACGGCCGCGAAGTCGTGCTCACTGTGACGGAATTCGGAATACTTCGCACGCTGATGGCCTTTCCGGGCAAGGTCTTTACACGAGACGAGTTGATGGACGGCGCCTATTCTTACGATAACATCGTGACAGACCGAACTATCGACAGCCACGTCCGTCGGGTACGAAGCAAGTTTGCAGCAGTGGGGGGAAATCCCGTAGAGACCGCGCATGGCATAGGTTACAAATTGGGCCCGTGCAGGTAAACGGTAATGCATTGGAAGCCTCGACTCCGAACTGTTCTCCTCCTCGTCAATATGATCATTCTGCTTCTTCCCATCGCAGGGATCGGCATTCTCAGACTTTATGAGAGTGAACTCATCAGACGCACCGAATCAGAGCTGATAGCTCAAGGCGCCATTGTGACCGCGTCCTACGCGTTGGAACTCCAAAGGAGGATGCAGCTTGGCAATGACAATGATACCGATTCCTGTCAATTGTCGCGTTACGCCGCCGTGCCGGCGCCTGATCCCTCCGAGAACCGGACCGAGCATGGACAGCTCAGGCCCATTTTCCCTAAACTGGAACTTGCCAAAGAATTGATCCGGCCACCCGCTCCTGTCCCCGAACCTGCGGTCAATCCTCCGGATCCCTGTGCCAAAGCCGCGGCCGAGCATCTCGTTCGTCTTTTGATTGAAGCCAGCGAAGTAACTCTCGCCGGGATTCGCGTAACTGACCATCAAGGGGTCGTGGTGGCGTGCTCTCAAGGAATTTTGGGTGAAGTTTTGATGGATCGAGAGGAAGTAGCGCGGGCCCTCAAGGGTGAAAACGTCAGTTTGCTGCGAGACCGCGGAATAAGCGGCCCGTCACCACCGCTGGAATCCATAAGCAGAGGAAGCCGTCTGCGTGTACATGTAGCCATGCCGGTGGTGGTGCGAGGGAGGATTCTCGGGGCGGTGTTACTGTCCCGCACACCATTGGAAATCACAAGGGCCCTCTATATTGACCGGTACTATCTTCTGGCCGGGGCGGCGGCACTTCTGGGAGTCGTGGTCGTGGTGTCGATCCTCACATCCTTCTCCATAAGCCGACCTCTTAGGGCATTGGTTCACCAGGCCGAACTGGTCTCGGAAGGGAAGAAAGGCGCTGCAGTTCCATTGAAGCGGCCCGGGACCTATGAAGTGGACCAACTCTCAAACGCTCTAGCCAATATGGCCGTCACGTTGGAGAAACAGGTACATTACATCTCTATGTTTGCGTCCAATGTGTCTCACGAATTCAAGACCCCGCTGACCTCAATCAGAGGAACCGTAGAACTGCTGCGCGACCATATCGAACAGATGGATCCCGCTGAACGAAACAGGTTTCTCGATATCCTGGATAAAGATGCTGATCGGCTCGAACGCCTTTTGACCCGCCTGCTGGAACTGGCTAGAGCGGAGGTCCTACGTCCCGGCGCGGAGGAATCACAAGTAGAAGCCATGCTGAAATCATTGTCCGAAAAGTATCGAAGCTCGGGCGTTTTCGTCGAGGTCTCATGCGATCCTGATATCGGCCGCGTGAACGCGTCGCCCGAAGTGTTGGAATCCATCGTCTCTAATCTGATTAACAATTCGGTTCAGCACGGTGGGGAAGGTGTAAGGGTCCGGATAAAGTGCGATCAGCAGAAGTTAGAAGACGGAGAATTAGTCGAACTTGTGGTCAGTGATGACGGGCCGGGAGTATCGCCCGCAAACGCTTCAAAACTCTTCACACCTTTTTTCACCACAGCTCGCGCCGCGGGTGGCACGGGACTTGGTCTTGCTATAGTGAAGGCGCTCGTGGAAGTACACAACGGCAAAATATGGCTCGAACCCACCAGTTCGGGAGCTGAGTTCCACGTGTGCTTGCCTACGAAGCAAACATGAAGCGCATCTGTGTTACAGCTCGGATCAATCTTTGAGGAGACAGATCAATCCAATCAGTGGAGCGCATAACCTACCTGATGATCCCGAAACGGGACGCTCTGTTAAGACTTCTTTTTTCTCAACACTACCAAATTAATTGGAACTATAGTAATTCTTTGGCTTGACCGTTAGGTAAGCCAAAAGAGCAATGGCTAAAAGCTGTCATTGCGATCTCCGCGCTAAGAGATCTCCGTTGGTGGGAGAGGCATCCAGCCTGTCCGCAGATGACGGGCAAGATGCCCGTCGCCACCGATAGGATTTCACGTCTTGCGATGCCAGAGAGTGCAAACTACACAAATCTTCGAGAAATACCGTAAACGAGATCAACAGGATATCAGGGAGGAGAGAATGGAACCACAGGAGATCAGAGAAGAAGTTCAAGAAGAGTGGCACGGGCACGGGAACAAGGAAAAATGGATCAACTACCTGGCGCTCTCCACTGTAGTTCTTGCTGTATGTGCGACATTGTCCAGCTTCAAGCTGGAACACTATTCCGTGGAATCGGTACTCAATCAGACCAAAGCCTCGGACATGTGGGCCTTTTACCAGTCAAAAAGCATCAAAGGATATCTGTACGAATTGCAGCACGACAAACTCGAACTGGAACGCAAGAACTTTGAAAAAACCACACCGGGGGTCAACCTGGAAGAGCATGACGCCAAAATCGCGGCGTACCAAAAGAGTATCAAGAAATACGAGCAGGAAAAGGCCGGCATCAAAAAGGACGCCGAAAATCTTGAGCATAGCCGCGATCACGACCTGGAACTGCGCGAGATCTTCGGCATGGCGATCGTCTTTCTTCAAATGGGGATACTACTTAGTTCCATCGCAGCGTTGATGACGAAGAAACCTGTTTGGTACCTGGGCATGGTGGTGGGGGCCGTCGGCGTCGCTTATTTCATTAATGGCCTAATTCATTAGTGACTTCGATTTCATGAAGAATTGCGACGCAAGCGTTCAGGTGGGTCAAAAGGCGAGAGTGAGGTCCAATCCGATTATTGCGAAGCTGTCACCCGTGTACATATCGAATCGCCCCGTCACGAGCCCGTTGTCTTTCCTCGTGAATTCACCGTACGATTCCTGGAAAGTGTAACGGCCGTGAACCCCTGCAAAAAGGCAGCGTGTCAGAAACATGGTCCCTTCGATCTGGACCTCCAGTAGCCCGCCCCGGCCGCTGCCATAGTATGTGACGGTGGAGTCGGTGCGAATCACAGAGCCTGAAACCTTCTTTAACATCCAGGGAGAGCCGAGCAGTTCGCACCGCGCCTTCCACCACGGGAAGAAAACAGCCGTTTGCAAGCCAAGAAATGGAACATAAGACGCGGCATCGTCACGTGACGACAAATTAACGCGTAGAATACCAGGTACTCCTACTCCTTCCAGGCTCGAGGCTTCCTGCCGATAACCTGCCGTAAAGCTGAACCGATATCCATCACGGTTCCAAAGGTGCCAAAGTCCTGCTGCTTCCCAGCTATTGAAGGCGGGTTTGGCATTAAAGAGGTGTTCCGGTTGAGCTGCTTCCAACCTTCTCAAGCGTTGAACCTCTCCCTGCTGTTCGAGGATGCTTGTCAAACCTACGAGGCGGCCCGATATGAACGTAAGTGGCGAGACCTCGACAGTCCCCGAAAGAACCGGAAGTCGCACATCCGAATTCAGCAGAAATCTAAAATCCGCCTCCCCCTCGGGGGCCTCTCCCTTTATAGCGCTTCGGATGGCCTGAGTGCCGAAAAGGAATTCCGCGCGAACTGAGGAATCCACCGCAATGTCCCAGGGCAACCATTGGGCGTGAAGGCAGGGTGCGCCGAAGAGCATCCCCAACATCACCATCAATAGCGTGATCAGTATGCGCACAGACAACCCATCCCTCGAATTTCATTCCACAGAAACGGCCGCGTGATTATAGCCCCTAGTGTAAGAAATGAAAATAGAAATATGCATCATCATTTAATTGGTTTCGAGGGAAGACCGCCAACACCTTGACCGGGTTCACTCGAAGGATGAGTGTCGGATAAGGCCCCTTCAGTCTTAGCCGTAATACGGCCAAGGAAGTCGGGCAATTCCAGTCCCGCTATCTTGGCCAATTCGTGCATCGGCGGGAGCACTCCCATCAACCGACGCCCGAGATCGGAAATCCCCCCGCCGTCCCCGGCGCCACCATCCCACACCATTATTTTTTCGATGGGGAGGTTTTTGATAGCTTCAGCCTGAATACTGCTGACGTCTTTCAGTTTTTCTATGATAAGCAACGCCGCGGTGAGTTGAGGATCTGAGCCGCAAGACCCCACAAGGGATCGATAGCCCGCTGCTTTGGCGTCCAGTTGGGCCTGCACGCCCTGCGCTTCGGCCTGCATTTTGGCGAGGGTCGATTCGGCCTCACCCTTGGCTATCAACACCTTTTGTTGGCGTTCCGCATCGGCTGTCACAACCGTTTTTTGTCTCTCCGCTTCAGCAAGCACAACCACTTCCGCGTTGAGCCTCGCCTGCTCCCGCCGGGCCTTCGCCTCTTCCGCGGCCCGTTGGGCTTCTTCCTGGGCTACGCGAATGGACGCATCGACTTGTACGGCGGCGGTCTGTCCTTTATTTCTTGCCTCTTCTTCAGCGACTTTCTGGCTCGCGGCAAACCCCGCTTTTCTTGCATTTGCTTGAGTTTCGGTGTCCACTGCCTCGGCGTCAAGCACGGAAGTCTTCTGCCGGCGGTCGCGTCCTGCTTCCGCCTCGCCTATCGCCGCAGCGGCCTCAGCCGCAGCTACAGCTTTCCGGCGGTCCCGTTCCGCTTCCGCCTCTCCGACAGCAGCTGCCGCATTTGCCGAGGCGACCGCCCGCCGCGTATCACGTTCACGTTCGGCCACTCCACTTTTCCCGAGCTTGTCTTGTTCTGCCACGTCGATCATCGCCTGATTTATTGCCTCAGCAGCTGCTTTACGGCCAAGGGCCTTGATGTACCCGCTTTCATCCTCCACGTCCTTAATGTTGACGTTTATTACGCTAAGACCGATTTTCTCAATTTCAACGGCAACGGCCTCGTTCACCTTGGCCATAAACGCTATCCGATCCCGGTTGATTTCTTCAATTCGCATGGTCGCCATGACCGCCCGCATCTGGCCGAGGATGATGTCCTGGGCTAGTCTCTGAACTTCCTCTCTGGTGCGGCCCAACAGGCGGATGGCAGCGTTTTGCATAACTCCGTCCTCGGTGCTTACTGCCGCTGTGACCGTGGTGGGAACCGACACGCGGATGTTTTCATGTGAAAGAGCGCTGGTAAGCTCCAGGGGAATGTCGAAGGGGTCCAGTTCGAGCCAGTCATACGCCTGGATGACCGGCCAAACGAAGGCAGCGCCGCCGTGGACGCATTTGGCCACGCCTCGGCCGGTTCTTCCGTAGATAACAAGAATCTTGTTTGACGGACAACGCTTGAATCGCGTGATGAACATTTGAAGGATCGCCACCACAAAAATGGCCAGAATCAGTATCAGGATGATCGCCGTGGTCATGTTAATCTCCTTTTTGATCTTCTATTGCCTCGATCTCCAACACATTCTTGTCGCAGATTCCCACAACTCGCACTTTCGTTCCTCTAATCACCGGTTCACCCGTCTTGGAACGTGCTTTGACATAGCTTATCATCCCACTTACCTTGACCCGAACTTGGCCTACACCATCCGGGGGGATCCCGATGTATACGATGCCTTCTTCAAACATTGCCGTGGCAAGATCGACATTGCCGATTTCTTCAAGTCCTGCCAGCTTGTACATCAGATAAGAAACAAGGAACATACCGACCAACCCCCAAATCACACTGAATCCTATGGCCCAGGCCGGACTGCTACCTCCCATCAGGTAGAGCGTTCCTGCCCAACAGAATAGCGTACCAAAGGCTATCAGAGAGCGAATCGACACGAAGGTGAACCCGGTCTTGTCGCTTGCTTGGGACCCATCGTGATGAGGCACGTGCCCGTGATGCCCGGCTCCCGAAGCTACATCTACATGGTGCATACCTCCCACATGGTGCACGTCTCCCACATGGGCGATGTGGCCATGGAGATGCCCAACCCCAAACAGCATGGCCACTACTTGAGCGGCGGAGATTACTGAGAAAAATAGCGCCCCAAGAAAGAACACCTGGGTCAACGTTGAGAGTCCTTGCCACCAAGCTTCCATCGGATTCCTCTCAGACTATGCGTCGCACATGCATATCGAATCGTGAAGCCCGTAATCTGCTCTAACGGCCATCCCGAGGACCTACGGACGACACGAGACACGCCCTCCGATTTGCCCACAATCGTATAAGCCACAGATCCGGCAGGACGCGAGATCATTGCGAAGCGACAAATCCCACGTTCGGTGGGAGAATTCTTTTGCGGTAGTGAAAGGCGACTCGTTCGTCCTGTCCGAAAAAGAACGATCCCGTCACTGCAATTGAGGCTGGATCGGGGTGCGCCATTGCAATGGCAGTTTGCGAGGCGGTTCATTTATCCCGCAGCCGAAGAAAATGGGCGCTCATCTTAAGAATCAGCAAGGTGATGCTTAACAGGTGGCTCGGACACTGCGACCTGTGCCCAAAGTTATGCGCTGACTCCCAACGTATTGTGTCTTTCACAGGCGCTTTTCAGACATGGAAATCGGACTTCTTTCCACCCTGTCGCGTCCATTTCGTTTGGCGGCATATAGGGCGGCATCCACTATTCTTAGCAAATGCTCAAAGTCTTCCGTCTCGTCGTTTACCGCGCCCACCCCCAGACTCAAAGTCAACCTCAAGTCACCTGCTTTCGTTCGCATGACCGTGCGCGCTACATTCCGACGCAACCGTTCCGCTGCGAGCCAGGCCCGCTCCATGTCGGTTTCCGGAAGCAACGCAGCGAACTCTTCCCCACCTACACGAGCCAGGATATCAACGTTCCGAAAGTTCTTCAGACAGATTTGCGCCACCACCTGAAGGGCTTGATCGCCAACACTGTGGCCAAAAGTGTCATTCGCTCTCTTGAAGTGATCGAGATCCATGATAATCAATGATAATTGTCGGCCGTAACGTTTCGCTCGATCGAACTCTTTTCTACCCACCTCCATGAAGTAGCGATAGTTGAACACTCTGGTCAATCCGTCAGTAATAGCAAGTTGTCGAAGCTTCTCCTGGACCATCTTGCGTTTCGCTATTTCCTTCTGAAGCGCCTCGGTGCGCACGGCCACCATCTTTTCGAGGTTTTCGTTGAGTAGGACGAGTTGTTTGCGTGCTTCCTCCACGCGCCGATTCTGAAGAAACGAGTCTCGGTAAGCTGAAAGAAGAAAGTTGACCATCTGACGACGGCCGGCGCTTATCAAGTATGACTGGTCCTCCAGTGCAATCCAGCACTGATCGCTCGAATCTTCAGGGGCCTGAAGGACGCATGCAGAAAGCGTACTCTCTAAAGTGGAGAGCAGAAGAGCTTCGTCATAGGGTTTCGTAACATAGCTGTCCGCGCCTGACTCCAGGCCGCGCAGGACGTCCTGTGGTCTCGATTGGGTGGTGAGCAGCACTACAGGGATCTGCCTGAAGTCATCTCGGGCCTTGATTGTTCGACACATCTCAAAGCCGTCCATCACGGGCATGACAATATCGCTCAAAATGAGAGACGGCCTCTCATTCTTGAGAGCGTCAAGACCTTCTTGACCGTTTCGTGCCACACGGACCCCGTAACCGTGCTCCTCCAGAAGCCCCTGAAGCAGCTTTGCCTGAAAGCGACTATCTTCGACTACGAGGAGTGAGTGATTGGTGCTCATGATTCACGCCGAAATCAGCATGGTTGGTCTGAACACTTATTCGGGGCCGACTGGATGCTGACGTTGCGTCAATGCGCTGCTGAGAATCGCACGCGTACAGGTGCTCCCGGTCTTACAACCGGCTCCAGCTTTTCAGACGTCCAGAGGACCCACGCGGTCGCCCTGTTCTGCCAGCGGAGGCATAACCGCCGCTACTTTGCTGAAAAGAGGTAATTTGTTTGGACTCTTATCATAACTCTTCACACATCACCCAGTCAACGACGATTTTCACGCGGCTCTTCATAAGAAAATACACCTGTGGCTGACTGATCATGGCTCTTCCCCCGAACACGGTCAAACTCTCAATTTGCATCTGTCAGAGGTCTGAAAAAGGCGCAAAAATCCTTTGGATAGCTCTCGTTCAAATGGGCGGGACCGATAAACCCGTAAAGACCCGAACAATCACCAAGACTGCCACGAAAAAGGAAACGCTTATCATATCTTATGGTTTCCAGCATTGAGGATTACGCTCAAGACCACCCTCCCCTAACCCCTCCCATCAAAGGAGGGGGATGAGAAAAAGAAATTGTCTCAGAATGGGTTTGTGTCAGAACATCGTGTCACGATGCTTCATCTCCCGGCAATGAATTACCGGTCTATTGTCAAGTGTCCCTTCGGGACACCCGCTATTTGAGCCCATTGGGGGCGATTGACAGTAGCCTGGTGCTTTAGCGCCGGGCAACCATCGTGGGAGGATTCCTACCATGAATGGAATACTGAGACAGTTTCAAAACCCTCTCCCCTCGCGGGAGGGGGGAGAGGGGGCCCTACAAGAGGCCGATAAGGCGCAATTCTCTTCGCAGTTCGCTATAGCACCGGCGCGCATATCAAATGATCAGGGGTTGCGATTTGCGACCTGAGGTCGGGAGGTTTCGGTCACTTGAAGAGGCTGACCTGAGTTGACGACTTCTTTGCCTTCGACCACAACTCTGTCGCCCGGCTTGACGCCGTCCAACACGGCAGCATAATGCCTGTCGGTATCACCTATTTTTATCCGTGTTATTTCAGCCTGTTCCCGTTTGTTTACAAGCACAACAGCATTCAGCTCATTGCCGTGGACCTGTTCCAATAAGGCTTCTATCGGTATCCTTACTACATCGGGAATAGTTTTAACCACCACCTCCGCACGGGCATACATACCTTCGAAAAGCTGCATGTCTTTGTTGTCGATATAAATGCGTGCTTCGAAGAGCCGATTCTGGTTTGTGACAGGCTGGATATAGCCAATATTCCCTTTGAATGTTTTGTTAGGAAATGAGTCCACCTTAACTTCCGCTTCTACGCCACGCCCTTCCTGGATAACTTTTGTGATATTAAGCTTCGCAACGTCCTTGTCGCTGAGAAAAGTTTGAACATAGATTGTCGTGTAATCACTGATCTGGAAAAGTTTCCCAGCTGTTGACACCCAGTCGCCTTTTTCCACGAAACGGTTCGAGAGGACCCCCGTTATGGGGGCAGTCACGACCGTATGCTTAAGGTCTTCTTTCGCCTTGGCGAGGGCGCCCTTGTCCGCTTCCACTTGACCAACGGAATTCTGATAAGAGGACAACTTCTGATCGTACGTGGATTGGCTTATTGCTCCGCTCTTGATCAATGGAACATTCTTCTCCCATTCGGCTTTGTTAAAGGCGAGCGTGGCTTCATCCTTCTGCAGATTTCCACTGGCTTGATCGGCCGCGGCCCGGATTATGGAATCGTCGAACGTCAAAAGAGTCTGCCCTTGGGTCACCGGTTGACCATCACGTACATCTATCGATTGGACTTGTGCTGAGACCTCCGCTGAGACGGTCGTGTTCGCGATGAAACGCAGGTTCCCTGACATCTCGAGGGTTTGCCTCAGATCTCCTTCATCGGCTATGACAACTCCGACTTTTATTGGCGGCGGCGGCAACGCCTCTTGTTTCGAACCGCAACCAGCCAGCAGCAACAGCATGGATAACAGGATTATGAACCGTCGCACGATCATGGGAGATTCCTCTATTTCATTAATCTCACGGGATCAAGACGATATTCTCTGCCTGGCGCCGCGATTCCGGCCAGTAAACGAGATCTTTCAGTCTGATCCAACTTTCTCTTGAAATCAAGTCGTTTTCTGCTCCATTCCCGACTCTATTTCGTCCAATGTAATCGGTTGAACTTTCCAAAAACGTCCTTTCACGTCCTCGAGGATGGTGTAGACGACGGGGATGAACACCAACGTGAAAAGAGTTGCGACTGAAAGCCCTCCGACCACCGCCATTGCCAGCCCATTGTAAATTTCGGCCCCTGCGCCGTGCTTAAGAGCCAACGGAAGCATGCCCAGGACCATTGCGATGGCGGTCATGAAGATGGGGCGCATCCTTCGCTTGCTTGCCAGTACAAGCGCCTCGTCCCGGTCAATACCTTGTTCCGTAAGTTGAACAGTGTATGTGATCAATATGATGGCATTTTTTACCACAAGCCCAACCATCATGATGTACCCGAGCATGGTGAAGGAGTCGAAGTGAACTCCCGTGACGTTCACAAGAACATTCGCTCCAATGATGGAAAGCGGCACGCTAAGGATAATAGACAGGGGCCGAATAAATGACTGGAACTGCATAACCAGCAGGAGGTAAACTACGACCACTGCCAGCGGAAAGACAAAAACAATTGCCTGAACGAGCGTTTGCAGATTATTGACCGCTCCGAACGGAACTATGTCATACCCGATGGGCAGAGCAACCCTGGATTTTATCCGTGACATGACATCTTCAAACACGTCTGAGAGCGGCCTGTCCTGTATGGTAAACTGAATGTCGGCCGCTCGTTTTGAATTATAATGATCGATCTGCAACGGTCCGAACACGGTCTCCACGGAGGCGACGCTTGTCAACGGCACCTGTATGTTCGAGTCGAGAGGCGAAGTCAGGACTATCCGCCCCACGTCGCTTATCGTTTTTAATTCACTTTCCTGGCCCATAACCATAACGTAGAAATATCGGCCGGCGACATTGTATTGGTTTGTCGTCTGTTGGCCTCCTCCGGCCGCTTCCACGGCATCGGCAATATCTTTACCTTGAAATCCCAGATTTGCCGCTCGTTCGGCATCTACCCGAACCTGGATCTCCGGCTTGCGCAAAGCAAGGTCTGTATATCGGAAAACAACTCCCTTGAGGTCTTTGCCCGTATCCATGATCTGTTTGACCAGCGGCTCGATCACTTTGTAGCTGTCACCCATGACCCGGAGGTCCACAATGTTTGATCTGGTGTCGATATTTCCGAACAGCGGGAACTGAATAGGGCGCACGAACTTGAATGGCAGATCGCGGGAAGTCTCGTATGCTTGTCGAGCGATGTCTTCAATCTGAACACCGCTGTCCTCCTCCCGCTCACAAACGAGAAAGATAACGTTACGAGACACTTGCCGGTTCGGAATGGCGATAATAGTCTGCACTCCAGGGATTTGCTTCCAGCGATCCTCAAGGATCTGCATCAATCTGCTGTTTTCCTCCAGACTGGTGCCGTCGGCCGCTTCGATCTGCACCTTTATGAGGTTCGTGCCCCCGGTGGGAAGATACCCCATACCGGGCAACGCCCAATACGATAGGCCGAACAGCGCAAGGACAGTAATGACCAGAGCCGCTTTTCGCCGACCATCACCAAGGAAATACCGCAGAGCCGATATCAACAAATCGGAGACTCTTGCGCCGGCCCTGTCCAGATAGTCCAGAGGAGACATCAACTGTTTCAACAAGCCTTTCGGCTCGCCCGTCTGTTTCATCCAGCGGGATGCGAGCATTGGAACAACGGTGAACGCGTCAAACAGAGATAAGAAGATCGCAGCCGATATGATGAAGGCCACCGGACCGAAGAGGGTGCCTACCTCACCTGTGAGCATCAAGACCGGCATGAAAACCGCCGCCGTAGTCAAAGTGCTCATGAACACCGCCATTCCCACCTCACGCGTCCCGTCAACGCATGCCCTGACGATGCTCTTACCTTCTTCGTAACGATGCCGGAAGATGTTTTCCAGAACGACAATAGCGTCATCCACGATCATCCCGATGGAGAGTGCAAGTCCGGCAAGAGAAAGCACATTGATCGAATAACCGAGGGCGTACATCCCAATGAAAGTTCCCACCACAGAAACGGGAATTGAGGTCGCAACAATGAAAATGCTCCTCCAGTTCTTCAAGAAGACAAACAGCACCAGCAGGACCAACACAATGGCCTCAATCAATGACTCTTTCACGACTTTCACGGCATCACGGATGTAGTTGCTCGAATCGTACACTTTCTGAAACTTTGCGCCGCGCGGCCCATAGTCCTTCTGAAGGAGCTGGAGTTCACGGTCAATGGAACCGATGGTGTCGAGAATATTCGTACCCGCTTGGCTCAAGACGCTGAACACTATTCCTCGTTGTCCATTGATGCGAGCGTACGAATCCGGCCGATCATACAGGTCTTGAGCGTCCGCCACGTCCGAAAGATAGACGGTGGGATCGCCCGGCTTGGAAACTACCACTCTGCGGAAACTTTCGGCGTTGAGAAGTTCGCCCACCGTGCGAATTGTCCATTCGCG
>DATJPW010000217.1:0-24935 GCA_035506215.1 Desulfomonilaceae bacterium | reverse complement strand
CCGGCATCTTCGCTCCCACGCTTAACTACCGAACGCCGGACCCTGGAATAGGTCTGGAAAAGTCGGGACTGAGCATCTATCCTGAGCCGGTTGATTGGGCTCTGCGAAACGGCAAGCCGAGAAGACTGCAAGTGAATGCTTTCGGGTTCGGCGGGTCAAATTATGTGGTCCAATTGGAACAGTCCGTCGAGGATAAGGACACTGTCTTGATCCAATCGAAGGAGCCGGACAAATCGAAATTAGAGCCCGGCAAAGACATTCAGACGCCTGCCGGGATCTCATTTTTTAGAACTGAAGTTGGCGGTAAGCTCTATCGCTTGGCAGTCGTTGCGGATAAAGAGCATGACGCCCTTACACTAATCGAGCGAGCCGAGCCCTTTGCAAATGGGGGACCTATCGCTCCAAAACGTCTCAAGGCCCTTGCTCGGCAAGGGATTCATTTGGGTCCTGAAAAGGCCTCAACTCCTCCGTTGGCTTTCGTTTTTCCAGGACAGGGTTCCCACTACGCAGGGATGAGTCGAGAGCTTTATGAGACGTTTCCAGTGATTCACGAGTGGATGGATCGCGCTTCGGAGGTGGCAGACTTCGATCTTCTGCAATTACTTTTCCATGACCGCGAAGAAGATCTACAGAAGACCAGATGGCAGCAACCGGCCCTTTTCACCATGGAATTCGCCATGGTTCAATACATGATGTCTTTGGGAATCAGACCGGCGGCACTCGCGGGCCACAGCCTAGGCGAACTTACCGCGCTCTGCCTATCCGGTGTTTATTCGTTCGAGGACGGGTTCCGCATAGTGAATAAGAGGGCTGTTTGCATGGACAAAGCCTGCGAACTCAACGTGGACCCCGGTGTGATGATGGCTGTGGATGCGCCCCTGGAATTTCTCGAACAGGAGATAGCCAAGATCGAAGGCGTGTACATAACCAATATCAATTCTCCGCATCAGGTAGTGCTGGGAGGAAATACTGAAAAGGTGCAAGCTCTAGGGGAAGAGCTGAAGCAGGCGGGTTACCGCAGGACGCTTCTACGGGTGAGCATGGCGTTTCATTCTCCCATCATGAGATGCATTCATGACGAACTTGATGAATTCATAGCGGGCATACAATTCCATCCACCCAAAATTCCGGTTGTTTCCAATACAACAATGCAGCCTTTCCCGGAGGATACCCAAGAAATAAAAAGGATCGTGATGGCCCACCTGGAATCCCCGGTCCATTGGATGCAGAATGTTCGAACTCTTTGGGATGATTACAATGTCAGGTTATTCGTGGAGGTGGGGCCGCGGGACATCCTAAGCAATATGATTCAGGACACGATTGAAGAGGCCGGGTGCATACAGACCTGCCTGCCTTCCGCTGAGGCACTGATGTACAGGACGGCCCTCGCTCAGCTCTATGTTGCGGGACATCTCCAGACCGATCACAAACCGGCTTTTGTCTCGCTTCCGGCGGTGAAATCCGCAGAACCCTCGAAACCGACGGCACGACCCACGCAAGCCTCTGCCCTGAAGGTCGCTTCTCCGGTGGAAAGCATTATCCAGCGGGAGATCAATGCGTTTGTAGTAGAGAGTTTCGGACGATTCCTCAAGCCCGCAATACTCCAAGCCATCAGGAGGGAGCATGACCCCTCTTTCCCGGAAGAAAGCCTGGACCGATTGCTTTTCGACGGGGTAACAGGTCAGGTTCAAAGCGGCGTTGTCACCGCGGTGCCTCATTTGGAGGCGCCGACGCCGGCTGCCGCCGTTTCCCACTCCGTTTCTGTTCCCACCGCGCAGGTAACAGCTCCCGCAGCCGCACCTGCCGAAGCGGGAGACATCACCGAGACGGTTATCCGGATCATCATGGATGCGACCGGATATGAGCGCGATGAGATCGAGCCTGATATGGACCTGCGAGAGGACCTTTCCATAAGATCCAGCCGACTTCCGGTCATCATGGACGCTGTGGAAGCGCAGTTTGCCATAAAGATCGAACTCGAAGAATTCATGGATGTTCGGACCATCAGAGATATATCCACGCGTATCGCCGCACTTGTCGAGAAAGGGTCCCGGAAAGAGGCCGCGGCAATAGCTTCACTAGCCAAGCCTGAAGAGGTGACTCAACCTGTCCTCGACGCGGTCGCGGAAAGGTCGAACATAAAACGTATGGTATTCAGAGAAGTGCCGGCTCCATCAGGGACCATTCAGCCGGTGGAACTGAAGCCGGGTGAGTCGGTCGTCATAATCTCGGCTGAGGGCGGCACGGGCCTACGCAAACAAATTGGAGACGTTTTCAGAAGGGACTACGGCGCAACCATCGTTCCTTTGTCCTTCATGGGCGGCCAAGTTGCTCCGGGCGATGGAGGCGGTGATTTGCTTACGGACGAAGGGAGCGCTCAGGTCGCGCACATGTTGGGAGAAATTGAATCCCTCGCGGGAATAGTCTTTGTGCTAGACGAGGTCTTGGAAGAGAAGGCCGGGGACATGGACGAAATTTCGCGTATTCTCAAGGGCTTTTTTGCTCTCCTGAAGACTTTCCTTGATTCCTCCTCGAAAAAGTTCGCATTTCTTGTACATAAGGGCGACCGCTCACCGGGTTGGGGGCGACTTCTGGCCCAAGGTGTGCTCGGAATGTTCCTCAGTGCCTCCCACGAGTTTGGATCTGTTCAGTTCCGAACAGTGCGTATAGATGCTGACACTTCCCTGCGCGACTCCCTGCGGGCCGCCTTGGATCGCAGCCGAAAGGTGCTGGAAACTATATTCCACGACGGCACAGTGCTGACTGTAGGCGGAGTCGTATCCCAAGCCACTTTTGAACAGCAAAAGACAATGCAATTGGACCGTGAGGACGTCGTCGTATTTTCAGGGGGAGCGTACGGCATAACTCCCTTTCTGGCGCGCAGTTTGGTCCCTTTTGCGTGCAAAATGATTTTCCTGGGACGGACCGTGATCGATCCTGATTTGGATTTCGAACAGGTACTCGGAGAACCAATAAACTCGGAAGAGGCTGCCCGGCAATTGATCGGGGTACAGAGGCCGGGGGGGCCAGGAGTCGAAGCGGAAGTTGCCAGGGCCGTGGAAATACTGCGTAATGTCAAGAACCTTCGCTCAGCAGGTATTGAGGCGTCATATTTGACATGCGACGTCACGGACCCGAATCGCACAGCGGAAGCAGTACAAAAGATCGAGAGGGAGTACGGAAGAATCTCCGGAGTAGTGCATGCAGCAGGGTTCCTTAAAGACAATTTTATCAAGCAAATGACACCGGACGATTTCGTTGCGGTCGTCAATGTGAAATTCCTTGGCGCGTGGAATCTCTTCCATGCTGTTGATAAATCGAATTTGAAGTTCTTCGCGTGTCTGTCCTCCGCGGCCGCGATCCAGGGTAATCCGGGACAGGTCAACTATGCCGCCGGAAATAGGATCATGTCTACGTTAATGAGCAATTTAGCGCGCACGCACGAGGCGATCCGTTTTAAGGCCTTTATGCTGGCGCCCATCGAAGGGGCGGGCATGGCGGAAGATCAGGAAATTCGGAGCCTCATGAAAAGGATGAACGCGGATTACATCCATGTCGACGAGCTCGCGGCCCTATTTTGTAGAGAACTTTTCATCGCGCCACAGGATGATGTTTGGGTGATGTTTATGAGATCACTCCCGGACCTGAGCGCAGTTAGTCTCGACACCTCTGTTCCGAGTTCACGACCGGGGCTGCTTGACGCTGCCTCGCTCAGCTTCAAACAAGATGATTTTCCCATGATTGAGTCAGTGGACCGCATTGACTTGCAGCAGGGGGAACTGGAGGCTACGAGGTCGTTTTCCCAGGATAAAGACCTATGGATAATCGACCACAAACCGTTCAAGTTCATGAAACATCCCCTGGTGTCGGCAATCATGGCTCTGGAGACCTTCATGGAGGCTTCCAGGATATTGTATCCGCATTTAAGGGTGTTGGGAGTGCGGCAAGTGCAATTCCTGGACATCATAGAGTGCCCCATTGGGGTGGAGCGCACCGCCGAGATTCTCTGTCATCGAATCCGGAGTGAAGACAGCGAGGTCCTCTGCGAACTGTCGCTGGCGACTCGAGAAATTTCCCCGACGGGCCGCACTACGGACCGCATGTCGTCTAACTATAAGGCACAGGTTATCCTCGGAAACGGCGATTATGAGCACTTTCCGAGCGGATCATTAGGACCTGACAAACCAGACAGCCGGCCGATGGATCATGCTGAAGTGCTGGAGTGGTACAGGAGTCGCACTGACTTGAACGGAAGGTACAGAGTAATATCGGACCTTGAAGGGACCTCCCAGGAGGCAATCCGTGGACGAATGATTTACGGAGAGAGAGAAGATTTCGCTGAGCCCAAAAAGACCAGATACCAGTACTCACCATATCTTTTAGAGGCCCTCATGCAGATGGTCAATTTCTACATAGTAATGAGAGACCCTCACGAGCAGCGATCCATGATACCGTATGGGATCGGCGAGATGTTATTTGCGCGCAAATGCAAAGATGGCGAGCCGATCACATTAGAGGCCCGGATGAAGCATCAAACGGAAGAGGGAATTACGTGGGAAGCCAGCGGGCTTGATGAAAATGGACGAACTGTCATGTGTACAGACGATTTGACAATGCGCTGGTTCTCGAAATGAACCCTTTCCCAACATAAGCGCTGAACTTTTCATGAACGCACCGGTTTTGATCTTATCATGTCGTGATCAGCGAGTACTCTATACGCACAGCCGTATGGACGCTCGAGATGACCTGGCAAACAGAAAAAGCCGGAAACTATCACTGGTATCGGACCTTCTGGAATTTGCCTGTACGGCCGAGAATAGTGCCGCATATCATCTATCGCGGCTCAAGGGGAATGTCGATATTTCTTACGACAAATTCGGAAAGCCTGAATTATACGTTGACGGGAAACCAGGTCCTTCCGTATCCTTTTCGCATGCAGGGGGCTCGATGTGGGCCACACTATGTTTGACATGCAAATCCGTCGGCATAGATACGGCACTTGGCACGGAATTCTCCGACGATTACCCGTTCCACAGGGCTTTCCATCAGGAGGAACTTTGCCTTGCTCAGGAGCTGACAAACGGAAACCTCGCGGAATCCGCGGCATTCCTATGGACAGGCAAGGAAGCAGTGGTTAAGTGTATCGGTAGTGGCTTTAATTTCATAGATCCTTTGGATGTGCGAATTATTGCAGGGGAAAGATCACTTGAGGGTTACGACTGCGCAGCTCGCTTTACGGACAGGGTGTTGCAGCGGTTGCCTGAACTGCAAGAGCTTAGTGTCCCGGTTTTAACGTTTAGGGAAGCGAGTGTGTGGGTCTCTATGGCTCTCATCGCCAAAGACGGAACCTGAACAAATGTGCAACGAAAGTTGTCTTATCGTCCATGTCGTCGTAAAAAAGGGGTAACCGGTTGCGAGTATTACTTGTCAATACCAACCGAAAAGACGATCTGCTTGCAGCCCCACCATTGGGATTGTGCTACGTTGCCGCGGCAACTGAAGCCGCAGGACATCAAGTGCAAACTCTTGATTTATGTTTCGCGCCCAAGAATATTCGCAAAACGGTCGAACGAGCACTCAGCTCATTCCAGCCGGAGATCATAGGGCTCTCAGTAAGAAATATCGATAATGTCAACATGCTTCATCCGGTGTCTTATCTGCCCGGAATCATCGAAATAAAAAATCTGATCAGGAAATTCACCTCTGTCCCGCTGGTGATAGGTGGTACCGGGGCCAGTGTAATGCCGGCCAACGTTTTGAGGCTACTTGGCTCTGACTATGTTGTGGTATCAGACGGGGAGGAGAGTTTTGTCCAACTACTGGGCTGCATCGAGAGGGGGGAATCCCCCAAAGACGTTCCAGGAGTGGGCATGTTGCTGGGCGGCGAATTCCATTTGACGGCGCCAAGGCTCGCGGAGTTCAACTTCAGACCCGCGGACCTTGGGCGCTGGATAGACATACAGCCGTATCAAGAAATCGGAAGCAGTTATAACATCCAGTCCAAGCGTGGCTGCAGGCAGCGCTGTATTTATTGCACATACAATCAATCCATCGAAGGTAATCAGATACGACTCCGCTCTCCCACGGACGTTGCCGACGAGATAGAGGAAGCGCTTTCCAAGTACAATCCGAAGACCTTCGAGTTCGTCGATTCGGTTTTCAACGATCCGTTGGAACACTCGATAGCGATATTGGAAGAAATCATCCGTCGACCCTGGAAAGCGCATTTTACCGCTATGGGTATGCTTCCCAGGAATTTGGACGGAACTTATCTTGATTTGATGTGGAGGGCGGGTTTCAGATCATTCATGATAACCCCTGAATCCGCATCCAACGAGATGCTGGCCTCCTATAGGAAAGGGTTTTCAAGACTGGACGTGGTGCGGGCCGCGGAAGCCATAAATAAGACCTCATTTGCCGCCTGGTGGTTTTTCATGATCGGCGGCCCGGGAGAAACCAATTCCACGTTGCAGGATTCTCTGAACTTTGCGCTCAGGTATCTTCAGAAGAATGGCCGGCCTGTGACCCATGTCGCTCATTTCTTCACGGGAGTCAGGATCTATCCGGGCACCAAACTTTGGGAGATAGCCCTTTCCGAAGGCTTTGTGAACGATCGGACGGACCCACTGGAGACATTATGGTACCTGTCCGAGGAATTGGATCTGGATCGTGCCGTGGAACAAATGAATGAGGCGGCCTCTCGCTGCCCGGAAATTTATTTAGGCTTCGATGAGCGAGTGCTGGCCTTTTCGAGAATTGCAGCCACGGTTTTTGGGCTGTTGAGACTTCCGAGACCTTATTGGCGGTATTTTCGTGCTGCCAACCGGTTCGGGCTCAGCACCGGTATACGATTTATGTACAGACCACCCGATATCGGCAAGATGATCCGGGATGCTCTCAGGCGTCAAGGTTATGCCGGCCGCCTAATTCGTCAGTCACTGAAGTATCGTCAGGCGCACGGCGCGCCTCGCCCTTCTTAAAGGGACATTCTGCCATATTGAATAAACTCCTTAATAATTCCGGAGAGTAATTTCCGCGCGAGCCCTTCGGATGCAATAATCCGACAGAACGCCCATCATAAGGGCTGACCGGCCCTGTCTGACGGAAGCTTGAGAAATTTCTTGCATTTTACCCTATCGGTTGTTATAAAAAATCGAGTATTATGTTTTTGTTGTTTCGTTTTATTTGGGAGGGCATCAATGACTCTTACAAAGGCCGACATCGCAAAAAAGATCGCTGATGATTGCGGATTCATGAAGGGAGAAGCCACCGAAATCATAGAAAAATTGCTGGACATCATAAAAGCCAAACTGATATCCGGGGAAGATGTTATGATTTCAGGTTTCGGAAAATGGACCGTGAAGTCTAAGCATTCCCGGAGAGGACGAAATCCTCAGACCGGAGCGGAACTGATCCTCGACGCCCGCCGAGTAGTTACATGGAAGTACTCGCCAGTTTTGAAGAAAGCCGTGAATTCTTCCTCGGAGCAGGGTTGACAAGCCCAAAGTCCTTCTAGGATGCCTGCCTGCACGAGGGCAAATCGGTTAACTTCAAGTCAAGAGGGACGCCGGCTCTGTAAATCAAAGTTGACAGAAAATCATTTGCCGAGTTTTTGGTTTGGCCGATGACCTCGACTCTGTTAAGGCGTTTGAGGACAATTTCACTGAACGACCAATAATTGGGCGAGTCTTTCCATGGCTAACGATAACGAAGATCTGCGCCGCAAGATCCCGCTGAAGAAATTCCTCGCCGATTTCCGTTCCCCTTTGGAAGACCGCGAGCTGATGGAGCGATACGGCTTATCGGCACGTAGCTTTGTAAACCTCATCACAACCTTGGCCAAAAAGAAGCTGCTCACAAGGGACGATTTGGACAAGCGGAAGGAAATAGCCGTACAGAGGGACCTTGCAAAAGAAGTGCAATTTCTTTCAAGCCTGTACATTTGCCAGAATTGCAGCCATCCTTCCCCTAGCCCATTTGATAAGTGCCCTGCATGCGGTGCGGAGTCCGTTTATACTTCGAAGCACGATGAGGTCTATCCACCAATAACTACGTCGGCCGCGCACGCATATGTCCAACCAACAAACGTGATGGAGGTGGTGGAAGCTGAAGAAATTATAGAAGAAACTACAGAGCCTCATGAGGAAGAGGAGGTTCTCGCCCAAGACGCGAAGAAACGGGAAAAATCGTCTCCCGTAAGCACTGTGCGCTCTTTATTCGGCAAGCTAAAGAAGAAGTAACTGCCGCCGTCAGCTCTCGTTTGTACGCTGCAACTGGTTGCAATACCTTACCGCAATGGCCTCAATATGTTAGAGGCGTCTCGGGAAACGCCCTAATTCCTACTGGTTCGCGAACCGCGCCGTACAGAGGTGTTTGTCTCCTCGTTCACGGGCCCCAGCCTGGGAACGAAGAAAACCGGGAAATTGCTTCAGTACGCCGGCAATGACAATCTTTCACCGCCCGCAACGGAGGGGTTCGGGGCGCAGTGCTTTTCTTGCTTGACGGATAAGGGGAAAGATGGTTTATAGATATGTTTTCGTGTTCTAAGCCAACAACAATCTCGAAAGGAGGGCTGCTTTTATGTGGAAGGGCAGCTATCTGTTCTCTTCTGAGTCCGTTACCGAGGGCCATCCTGATAAAATGGCGGATAGAATATCTGATGCGGTTCTTGACGCGATGATATCTCAAGATCCCAGGTCCAGAGTGGCCTGCGAAACGTTAGTGACTACCGGTCTGGCCCTGGTAGCCGGAGAAATTACCTCCAAAGCGATCGTGGATATTCCTCACCTAGTAAGAGAGACTGTCAGGTCTATTGGATACACGGACGCGTCAATGGGTTTTGATTGTGAAACATGCGCTGTAATGGTCTCCTTGGACAAGCAATCCCCGGACATCTCCATTGGAGTCAGCGAAGGGGAGGGAATGTTCAAAGAACAGGGAGCGGGAGATCAGGGACTGATGTTCGGCTTTGCCAGCGACGAAACGCCTGAGCTCATGCCTATGGCAATTCAATATGCTCATCGTTTGACCGAGCGCCTGAGCGCAGCTCGAAAACAGGGGATCCTCCCATTCTTGAGACCTGACGGTAAGTCTCAGGTAACGGTGGGATATGAAGATGGAAAGCCCACCAAGGTGGACACTGTTGTCATCGCTGCTCAACATAATCCCGACGTCACCTACGACACGCTTAAGGAAGGAATCATCGAAGAAGTCATAAAGAAAGTGATACCCTCGGCTCTGCTCGTGAAAGAGACCAGGTTCCTGATAAACGCCACAGGCAGATTTGTGGTAGGAGGACCGCTGGGAGACTGTGGATTGACAGGCAGGAAAATAGTAGTGGACAGTTACGGCGGTTACGGCGCACACGGCGGTGGCGCATTTTCCGGAAAAGATCCGAGCAAAGTGGATCGCTCCGGTGCATACATGGCAAGACACGTGGCGAAAAACATCGTTGCCGCTGGGCTTGCAGAGAAATGCCTTCTTCAGGTCGCATATGCCATTGGCTATCCCGAGCCCGTTTCCATGATGATTTACACTTACGGAACGGGTAAGTTGGAGAATAAGAAGATCACGGACATAGTCTCGCAGGTCTTCAGTTTCAAACCTGCCGCCATTGTCGAATATCTGGATCTACTGAGGCCGATTTACCAAATGACTTCCGCACATGGACATTTCGGCCGTGAGGAGCCAGAGTTCACCTGGGAGAAAACGGACAGGGCCGACGAACTTAGAGAAATTGCGGGCCTGAGACGTATGGCTTCCTGACCTGTAGCACATTTTCGAGCACAAAACCCCTTAGTCAAGGCACTATTTTGAGGAGATGAGATGGATTATCATATTAAAGACCAATCGTTAGCCGCTGCCGGCAAATTGAGGATCGAATGGGCCGAACGAAGCATGCCCGTGCTTCGACTGATACAGGATCGATTCAAGCGAGAACGGCCTTTGGCTGGAACTGTCCTGGCCGCATGTCTTCACGTCACCACTGAGACTGCCTCCCTGGTGAGAACTCTGTCGGCAGGTGGGGCCGAGGTTTATCTGTGCGCTTCCAACCCTCTTTCCACTCAGGACGACGTAGCTGCCGCTCTCGTGGATGAAGGATACCATGTGTTCTCCATAAAAGGAGAGGACACTGAGACTTATTATAAACATATAAATGCATGCTTGGACGCTGGGCCGTCCATTACCATGGATGACGGCGCTGACCTTGTAAGCACGATTCATTCGCAACGAAGAGATTTGGTCGCCAACATCCTGGGTGGCACAGAAGAAACCACGACAGGAGTGATCCGTCTCAGGAGTATGGCAGATAAGGGAGTTCTGCTGTTTCCAGTAATCGCCGTGAACGATTCCGACACAAAACACTTTTTTGACAATCGATACGGAACGGGACAGAGCACTGTCGACGGCATCATGAGGTGTACCAACCGCCTGATGGCAGGTAGCTGGTTTGTGGTGAGTGGTTACGGATGGTGCGGTCGTGGGCTGGCAATGAGAGCGTCGGGCCTGGCTGCTCGCGTGATAATAACGGAAGTAGACCCATTACGTGCTCTGGAAGCCGCTATGGATGGTTACGTGGTCATGCCGCTCAAAGAAGCGGCCCCTCTGGGCGACTTCTTTTGCACGGTGACAGGCGACAAGAGTGTCATCCGAAAAGAGCACTTTGACTTGATGAAGGATGGGGCCATCGTCTGCAACTCAGGACACTTCAATGTTGAAATAGACATAGGCGCTTTGGAACAGATGGCCGTTTCCAGAAGGACCATGAGAGACTTCGTCGAGGAATTTACCATGCCGGACGGTCGTCGGATTATCCTTCTGGGAGAAGGCCGTCTGATCAATTTGGCAGCAGCGGAAGGGCATCCATCGTCCGTAATGGACATGAGCTTCGCCAACCAGGCCCTGGCCGCGGAATTTCTGGTGAAAAACGGCAAAGGCCTTTCGAAACTGGTGCATAGGCTGCCGCAATCTCTGGATAAAGAGATTGCCCGCCTGAAGCTTGATGCCATGGGAATACGCATTGATGAGCTGACTCCGGAGCAGAAAGAATATCTGTCGTCCTGGGAAATGGGTACCTGATAGCAGGCTGCGCCTAAGATGTAATATAAAAGCGACCCTTTGAAATTAGTAGGTGCCGGCGTCCGTGTCGGCACATTTTGCTTTATAAATCAAGCAGTTGACACGGAGCGGGCGCCGGGCGCCACTGAATTCTTTTCAGCACAAGTATCGAATCATTTCAAAAACTTTCGAGGACTGCTCTACAACACGCATTCTGAGGCCGGAGCCGAGGAATCAGCCTTGAAAATCCTCCTGAATCTCCCTTTTACAAGCGGTTGTAAAACCTCTAAATACAAATGTGATACAGTAGGGGCGCTTCGACAAGCACCCTGATTTCGGGTGGTTCATCCCGCGTCTCGCGGGACCCCTACAAAATAATGCATAGTTCTTTTCTTCCATTGAGATTTTGCAACCGCTTGCAGAAAAGGGCACTTTGATGCCCCCTGCATGTAACTTTAGGACAAAGGCAGATCACAATCTAAATTAGACACAAATTTGTCCGTAGGAACCCGTTTCGCATGCCCAAGGACGGGTTGTGGAGAAAATGACGAAAATTTTTGCAACAGACATGAATCCTTGCAATGAACAAAATCTCTTGCGAGACGTCAATTATATGTATACAAAACGTTCAGGATTGGTCCGCAACTCTTTAACGCGTCACGCGACGTGGACGATAATGTTTTAGTCGGAAAATCTGAATGACAGCCAGCATTTCAGGTTGTGATCCCGAGACACCGCGAGTACTGGTGGTAGACGACGACCTCGTCCTGAGAGACTTGGTAGCCGAATCCATTCGTCTGGCAGGATATGTTGTTGACACATGTTCGGACGGCGAAAACGCCTTGTACAAGAACTCGGGAGTGCCTTATGACCTCATAATCACAGATATGAAGATGCCGGGCCTGGACGGTCTATCACTAATAAAGAAGCTCAAAACAGGGGAGAGCGGGACCGACGTGATTGTCGTGACAGGTCACGCCTCTATCGAAAATGCCGTCGAATGCATGAAGGCCGGCGCTTTGGATTACCTTATAAAACCGTTTACGGTGGACCAGATCCAGGTTGCAGTCCAAAAGGCCGTGGAGCATCGGGAACTCAGGCGTCGTGCAATAGAACTTGAATTATTCCGTGAGTTGTCATACGTGGACTCGCTTACGGGAGTGTATAATCGCCGGTTTTTCGATGAAGCGCTGAAAGCGGAGATACAGAAATCAGTCAATCAAAATATCCCGCTCGTGCTGGTGATGATAGATATCGACGATTTCAAATCTTACAACGACTGCAACGGGCATCAGCAGGGCGACGAAGCTCTGGTAAGAATGGCGCGCCTATTCAAATCAGCGTGCAGGTCGTACGACATTGTCGCGCGCTATGGCGGCGAAGAATTCGCAATAATCTTTCCGGGCGCGGGCAAGGAGCATGCGGTGGAATTGGGTAACCGCATAGTGCGGGAAGTCGAGGCCACTCATTTTGAGGGTGAACATCTGGTACCCTCCGGCAGTCTAACGGTGTCCGTTGGGGTGGCCTGCTTTCCTGAGCATGCCGACAACGCGCAGGAACTCATCCGCTTCGCAGATCAGGCCCTTTATTTGGCAAAGCATCGGGGCAAGAATACCATCCTGATATGGGAACCGCTCATGACGTGATCCCATGCGAGACGCAGTAATCCCACTACGACCCGCGGGGTTCGAGTTCGGTTCGCGAGCCATGTGAATCACTGCGCTTACCGCATGCTGCACGTGCTGAATGGGTTCTCTCTCTTTCGACGGATGGGTAGGCCTCGTCTTTTTTTCAAACCTCATCTTGCCATCGTCTCAGCAAGTAGCAAGCTATAGGTAGATTTATAATAGAGGGGGTTCGAGATGATTACTCGAATGAGGCGTTATCCAATTATTGTGTTGTGCACGCTTATCGGCGCTTTGGTCTTCTTGTCAGCGCAATACGCGGCCGTCGCGGACTCTAGCGATCATCAGACGACCCCCACTACCAAAGTGGCATTCGCCGTTCCCTTCATGGAGATGGACGGCGGTGGGGGACCGGCACAAGAGATCACGCCTCCTTGGCCGGGAATGCGGGGGCTGAGCTGCCCTGGTTCTTGTGACACCGCCAGAGACCAGTGCCTAATTGACTACCAACAGGGTCAACGGGTTCCCAGGTTCACTCAGGCTTGTGAGAAAATGTATATGTCATGTGTCAGCAGGTGCTCACCCAGGGTCCAGTGAGGGGATCGTCATGCCGACCGCTGCTATTATTGCCGACATGGCGATCTTGTACAGAGTTGTACTTCCTTTGAGTGAACACCCCACCGCGCATAGCCAGGAATCAGTACCGACTGTAATCAATTTCATCCTGTTGGAATTCCCGAATCATCTCGTCCGTTAAGGTAGGGCGCACTGTAGGAATAACATCCTGAAAGATGTCTGTAGTGACCCGATAGTCTGCGCCCAGCATATACTCTCGTTCGAATACTGCCTGAGTCACTTTCCGGAAGAGATATTCGATATCAGCCGGAGTGAAGAGCGGGATCATTGAAACGACCTTGTCAATATCCACGTCACCTCGATTTGTCTTGCTCAGGTAGTATTCGAAGACCGTCTTACGGGATTGCAGATCGAGCACTCCGACAGGGATTATGCAATCAAAGCGTCCGGGCCGTAGCAATGCTGTGTCCAATTGCCCGATGTAATTTGTTGCACAGACAAGCAGGATTTTGTTGCCGCTCCTCTTCAGGAGAGGGACTTGCTTGAGGAATTCATTCGTGATGGACTTGTCCACACGGGAGGCTTGGTCGCGGCTCCCGGCGATTTCTTCGAACTCATCTACGAACAAAACAGCCTCATCCAGGCTACGGGCCTTTTCCATCAATCTTTTCAGGTTGATGCCGACGCGGTCCGCTCCATCTTGCATCAGATCGCTGGGGCTCACCTCAATGTACCACCATTGCAGGACACTCGCGATAGCCCTCACAAAATGAGTTTTTCCGGTACCCGGTGGCCCGAAAAATATTATTGCTCCCGGAGGAACCACTCCGTGCTTATGTGCAAGTTCAGTTTCCGTGAGTGGCAGTATGATGCGCCTGTCGATGATCTGTTTGGGAGGTTGAGAGTCGGAAATGGTGTCCCACACCGAGCGGTCCACCATCCGAGCGCCCAACTCTTTGAGCAGATGTACCTTTTCCGCATCAATGGTTTGCTCATGGACGAGGTCGGTGTTTTCAATGAAGTCCAGGCATGCCACCTTTATCCCGACGTCCCGCCCCAACTTTTCCGACAAGTACCATTTGTGCTCGAGTATATTTACCCATACCTCGCATGCGAGTTCAGGTTCGAATCTGTGACCGCTGTAGTCGAATATTCTCGAGACACAGTCATCCGGACCCGGAATATCTGCTACAATTTCCATCAAATCCTCCTTAGCCATTAGAAAACTAAACGGAGGTCCACGATGCATGGACCTCCGGGCTGAACACAGGCTTGTATCTATTATCTCGACCTTTGTCAACCCGTTATGTTCCGCATCTGATGCGAATGTTTTTTCTCGACATCTTTGAGGGCCGATCAGTTCAGACTTTCCGAAGTGTCTCATTCGACAATTTTGTTCCTGTGCAGTCCGTGATAGAATGGTTCCCAAATAACAGGCAACATAACAATTTAAGGCCGCGCCGCAAACGAAACCAGCGCCAATATGGCTAAAGAAGAGTCAGCAACCACAGATAAGATTGAAAACGGACGACGAGTTTGGCTGCAAGAAGTGGGACCCAGGGACGGGCTGCAAAGTGAGCCGCGGACGCTCACTTCCGAAGCTCGGGCCGAACTGATAGAGCGTCTTGCCGACACAGGTTTGCCGCGCATTCAAATAGGTTCCTTTGTGAATCCTCGTCGAGTCCCTCAGATGGCTGCCACGGGCACGATGTGGCGGCGCTTGAGAAAAAAACCGGGCACTCGGTATAGCGTTTTAGCACTGAACCTGAAAGGCCTTGATTTGGCTCTGGCTGAAGGTATTCCACATGTAGAAATCTACGTCTCCGCGTCCGAGACGCACAGCCTGAAGAATTCGGGGAGTACAGTCACAAAGGCCCTCAAAGAGGCCTCGCGGATGATAACTACTGCCCTGGAAAACGGTATAGGGGTCACGGCCGGCGTGATGTGCGCGTTCGGATGTTTCTATGAAGGACCGGTGCCAATTGACAAGGTTTTACAAATAGTTAAAGAACTCGACTCCAGTGAGACCGTCGAGGTCGGACTCGCTGACACGCCCGGCCTGGCTGATCCTGAGGAGATCACCAGAGTTGTCGAACAAGTGGGGAATTTGGTGGCAGTCGATCGATTGGCCGTTCATTTGCACGATACACGAGGATTGGGTCTCGCGAACCTCCGGGCCGCATTGGAATCAGGAGTTCGCCGATTCGATACGTCAATCGGCGGACTGGGTGGTTGCCCTTTCATTCCGGGAGCTAAGGGCAACATTTCCACAGAACAGACGGTTGATGCGCTGGAATCCACGGGATTCCGGACCGGTGTCGATCTGCAGGGCCTTGATACCGTGAGGTCTGAGCTTGCACAACTCCTGGGCCGAGCCCTGCCGGGTTGACATCTTATGGAATACATTCGATTTTCGAGTAGGCAGGGCAATACTGAGGCGGTTTCTCGGTGCCGGAACATTTTTCGTATACAAATCAACTAGTTCGGCTTAGCCGGGACGCCGGGCACTACTGAATTCTTTCCTGCACAATTATTCGGATTAATTCAAAATTTCCGAGAACCACTTTACGTCAGCGTATGCATGTCCGGGCCCGGAAACGAGAGTTAGGCATCGGGCTCGGTCAATAGTCCCTAGTCCTCATCCTCATCTTCGTCTTCGTCCCAATCCTCGTCCTCGTCGTCCTCATCCTCGTCATCCCAATCCTCATCCTCATCCTCATCTTCGTCTTCGTCCCAGTCCTCGTCCTCATCCTCGTCGTCCTCTTCCTCGTCGTCCCAATCCTCGTCTTCGTCCCAGTCTTCATCCTCTTCCTCGTCTCTCGGGGACATAAGCTCGGTTGGAAAAATGTCGGAATAGGACATGGCATAAGGCCAAGGGTCTGGGGTTAGAACCGATTCAAGTAAGCGACCGGACTCATCCTCCCTTCCCCAAATGCGACTCCGCACCATATAGTTACCTGAAGCGATAAAAACTGTTTCGTTCACTAGTCTGGCTCCTGAGACGTTTTTTCGTCCTTCTTTATCATGAAATTTCTCGGTAGTCATGGCCTTCGTATTCGAATCGACCCACCCATGACAAAAAGATAACTTGCAGCCAAGCCATCGTTTGTCTAATCTTTACACCGCAGTCGCCTCGGAGCTTTGCGCGGGCGGCGAGGTGGTCTTTCCGGCGTGTCTTGCACCAAGAGCGACAAAAATATAGGACCAGCCACTCACGATCATCTCGATGGCGACAAACAGACCGATTATCCAAAGTCCGGAAAGCGGCCACTGTGCTATGATCAAGATGCCCAGTAGAATGGAAATAATGCCTCCTATGATTGGCCAAACCCATCCTTTCAATCCTCGAACGTGAAACGCGATGATAATTCTCATGATCCCCGCGACCAATATCGCGAATCCCAGGACAAACGTGAGAATAATTGAAGCAACCAAAGGATCAACGATGATTATCAGGCCGGCTATAGCGTAAAGTACCGCGGTTAGTATGTGCCAGACCACGCTTTTCCACCCTTTGCACTTGAATGCGTCTACGATCTGGGCTCCCGCGCCGATCAGCAAAAAGATGCCGAGAAAAAGCACGCTGACGATTGTCAGTGCGACCATCATGCCCAGGCCGATGAAGCCGAGAATGACGAAAAGAATGCCCAAAGCCAGAAACCAGCCCCAGTTCTTTTGCAGGTCACCCAACACATTGGTAAAGTCCACCCCAACCATTTGATTGTCCCCCGCCATGGTAACACCTCATTTTCATAAAGTTATTACAGCAATCGCCACATTGCGATGCAGACCCGACCTCACTAAATAAATGTATCATTTTCCACTACACTAAGCGTCAATTTTTTGTTGCGGATGAAATCTGAAAAAGTGCTGCCGGATGCAGCTTCACAAATAGTGATACGAAGTATGCCGGAATAAGCACACAATCGAATGGCTTCTGAGGTTCTCTACCGGGCTGCCGCTACTACCTGCGGAGGCTTCCCTTGCCCTTTAAGAGCTTCTTCTTTCGGCCAGTAAAGACGCATCACGAATGCGCCAAACGGCGCCACGCTGGTGAAAAAACCCATTTTATTCTGTTCCTAAACGTGCCCACTGCATGTCTCACAGTCAAACACAATCCGCCATGGTCCCTGATGCAGACGAGCCAAAAGCAAACCGACATGTCACGTGGTGGACATATTTAAGGATTTCTCTATTGCTAAAAGCAGTTGGGTTACCTCATAATTCCATCGTCGGGGCCGATCACACTCGAAGTCGGTAGCAGCGAGTGCTGTAGCTCGATTTCGCCGGGGCATCACATGAGCAAACGAAAAATAAGCGCCAGGCAATTGGTGGACGATATTAGGTCGGGCATGAATGACGCCGAACTGATGGCAAAACATGATCTCAGCCCCAGGAGTCTGCAAAGCCTGTTCAAACAACTGGTCCAAGCCGGGCATCTCGACGCGTCGTTTCTTCGTCAGCGGACAGTCACTGAAGGCGGAGATGCGGGTGCAGAATCCGGACCGTCTCGAAGTCAAGTTCCCGAAGGCGCAGTCCCTGACGATCAGGGACATTCAGGGCAGTTCAAAGAGATTGCCGACGACATAAAGAGCGGCCTCCACGATAGCGAGATCATGCGGCGCTATGAACTGAGCCCCGGCAAGCTGACTGAGATCAAACACAAGCTCGTCGAACTCCGCTATCTGCAGCCCGAACAGGTTTCACCGGCTGAGACCGGAGGAACGAAGCTCTGTCCGTTCTGTTCCCAACAGATTAAAAAATCCGCAATCAGATGTGTGCACTGCGGGCAGCGGCTGGAACCCACCTCATCTCCGGTAGGAATGGGTCGGCCTGTCGCTGGAATGCCGCTCCAGGAAAGTCCATTCGCCGAAGAGGCCGGTGAAGAAGAAAAGGACTGTCCCTGGGAAGATAGAGAAAGCTATGGGACCGCAAGCGCGTACTTTCAGACAGCGACGAAATGCCTGCTCACTCCTACCGCATTCTTTTCAAAGCTTCCTACTCGTGACGGGTACTTGAACCCGATTCTCTTCGGTGTTGTAACACTGGTTGTGGGCGTCGTGGTCGCGTATCTGTGGAGCCGGTTGTTCGCGGGCGGTAGGATTGGGTTGATCGGTTTGGTCATAAGCATCGGCGTTGTATTCATCGTCGCGTGGATAGTTATCCCGATTGGCCTATTCGTCTGGAGCGGCATATTGCATGGATGCCTTTACCTGGTGAAGGGAGTCACCGAGGGCTACCAGGCTACGTTTCGTGTTGTTGCATACTCATCTGTCACCGGCGTATTCAACGCCATACCTTTCGTGGGGACTGTTGCCAGCCTCTGGGCGTTTGTCTTGACCGCCATCGGGCTCAGAGAAGTCCACAAGACTACCACAGGCAAGGCCGTGGCCGCGGTACTGATTCCGGTGGCAATCGTAATAGTTATAGTTCTGGTCGCCGCACTCAAAATGTACGCGACGGGCGGGGATTCCGCGATCCCTTCCATAGAGGAAACGTATACCGGGGGGCCACTCACGGGGGACGTCTGTGCGGCCCTGGAAAACTACATTGAAAAAGTGGATGGAGCCAAGGGCCTCGACGCCGACGCTGCCAAAACTCAGATTCACGAGGCCATGCAGACGCTGGAAGATGTCCTCAAACCCTTACAAGATCAAAAAGGGATCAATCAGGTCAGACAGAAGGCCCTGGTCTTCGGACTGGCGACGCTCTCACAAGGTCAGTTGAATAGGGCGTTGGGTGGTAAGCTGGACCTGTCGCGAACGAAAGGCGGTTCCGAAACCTTACGGGAAGAACTGATGCAGATGTGCGGCAAGTAATGTTTAATGAATAGCGCTTAACCAAGGGGCAAACTTTAACAGGAGAGCATCTGATATGTGGACGCTAAAGATTGATATCATTGAAGGTCCAAACAGACCGCTAATTGCCGCTGCCGTCTTGTTGCTGGTCATCATGGCAGGCATTGCCGGCGCCGAAGACAAGAATGAAGCATTACTGAGCGCCGCGGTTCGGGGCGACTTGGAAGAAGTCCAAGATCTCCTCAGAGAGGGAGCGGACCCGAACGCGAAGGATCAGAGCGACCGGACGGTCCTTATGCAGGCCTCCTTCCGAGGCCGCCTCGAAGTTGTGGGTCTGCTCGTGGAAAAGGGAGCGGATGTTAATGCAACAAACAAGAATGGCGATACAGCTCTGCTGGCTGCTTCCGGACGAGGAGGCCTTGAAGTCGTGAGACTGCTCTTGGAAAAAGGGGCCAATGTCAATGCAAAGAATAAGAATGGCTGGACTGCTCTGATGTTGCCGTCTTGGACCGGTCACTTCGACGTTGTCAAGTTGCTCCTGCAAAAAGGGGCGGACCCGAATGCAAAAAATGAAAGAGGGCAAACAGCCATGAAGCTGGCTGCCGAACAAAGCCATAGCCAGGTCGTGGAGTTGTTAAAGGCCCATGGAACAAAGGAATAAGCCCTGTCCCCGAGAGCCCCCTCGCCGTAAACCCTCTCTTAGGGTACATATCGGTGAAAAATAACGTATGCGAAATATCAATTTTGACTATATTTCACCTCCCCCTTTTGTCCCCTCCCATCAAGGGAGGGGAATTTTAAACCCTCTCCCCTCGTGGGAGAGGGTTGGGAGAGGGGGCCTTGGTAGGATCGGCACCCTGCCGGTCATTCGCCTGGACCGGCAAGATGCCGGTCCTACTGTGGGCGGGAGGGAAGGCAGAGAGGTCTTTGACATCCATTAAGGGAATCATTTTTTAACGCCTATGCCCTCTTCAACTTGGCCCTTTTGACGACAGGCTAATCCCACCCCAATTCGAAATTCAAATCGACCCACCAAATACCCTCGACTTGTCTTCGCGACCGTAGACGATTATTGTACTGTCACAGATGTTGCGATCAGGCAGCCAGACACGAGAGTTGCCTATTTGTTAAAGGATGCGCCCTTGGCAACATAATTGGATACGTAACACGAACAACAAGGAGGTAATTTATGGCTCCAAAATCGAACAGAAGGGAATTCCTCAAGACAGGCTTGGCCGCTGCAGCGACGGCAATGGTTGGTCCCGGTCTTGTTCTTGATCGAAATTACGCATGGGCCCAGGCTTATCCGGATGTTGTAGTAAGCCATGGTCGTAGCCCGTCGGCCATCACGAAGAGCGCAGTCGAAGCCCTCGGTGGAATGAAACGCTTTGTAAAACCGGGCAACAAGGTGGTGATCAAACCCAATATGAGTTTCGCAAGCGGCCCGGCGACGTCAGCGAATACGCATCCGGAAGTGGTGATGGAAGTGGCGAGAATGTGCGTGGAAGCAGGCGCTTCCAGGGTATCCATTCTGGACAACGTTCTGAATCATCCGCAGGACTGCCTGAACTTGTCCAAAATACCCGAGACCTGTAGCACCGTTTCAAAGACCAGCGTGAACGTGGTGACTGACCGGAGGCTGTTTCGTGACGTGAACGTGCCACAAGGTAAATTGATCAAGACGATGGGCGTCGCGTCGGAAGTTCTGGACTCTGACGTGTTGATCGCCGTACCTGTCGGCAAGACCCACTCATCCTCGGGCGTAAGCCTCTCAATGAAGGGAATGATGGGACTGGTTTTCGACAGACGCCCCTTTCATTCGCGGGGCTTGGATGAATCCATTGTCGATATGGTAACGATTTTGAAACCGAACCTGGTGGTCATAGACGGCACTCGTATCCTGGGAAGCGGCGGTCCGGGCGGCCCCGGAGAAGTGATCCCGCTGAACCTTGTTATCGCATCTACTGATATGGTTTCCGCGGACGCGGAAATGGTCGCTCTTGGGACCTGGTACGGCAGAAAATTTGAACCCAAGCAGGTCAAGCACATAAATCTGGCCGCGGAAAGGGGTCTGGGCCGTTTGGATCTTGATAAACTGAACATCAAGGACATCAAGGTCTAATTTTTTGAGCACAATAATTATGTCTTTTGATTTTAGGCTCGTAGGGCAATTTTATTCTCAATTCGAGAATTGAGATCGCTTTTTGCATAACACATTGAAATAGTAAGCCAAAATATGAATCAATCAACCTAAAGAAGCGTGGTAATGATCATGAAATGTCTTGAGATGATCTCTCATTCACGGCCACGCTTCCATCCAAGCAGCCGGGCAATTCCGGCTCTGCTACTGGTCGGGATGCTTCTCTTTCTATTGCTCGCAGCCGAGTCGGCACAAGGAAAAGAAGAGAGGGGAGAGCACCGACTTGGCAATGAGCGTGTGGAGGCTATCGCTGATCGTATCATTAAACCGGCGATGAATGAAAAACAGTTGCCGAGTTTGGTGCTGGGGGTCGTAAAGAACGGTCAGGTCGTAGTCAACAAAGGGTATGGCGTCAGGTCTTTCGAATCGGGCCGGACGCCGGACGAGAACACCGTTTATTACATCGGGTCGCTGTCCAAGGCCATCACGGCTGTCGGCATTATGCTGCTCGTGGAACAAGGCAAAGTCAACTTGGATACGCCCGCGAGCAACTATCTAAGAGGGTTGCCGAGGATTTGGCAGCCAATAACCGTAGCACAATTCATGGCCCATCAGAGCGGCATTCCTCAACTGGACAAAAAACTTCCGACATTCCGTGCCATGCTGAGGTCCGCTGATGCCACACCTTTGAGTTTTGCGCCCGAGACAAAGCAGGAATACAACAATTTCAATTTTGCCGTCGCGGGCAAGATTATCGAAGCAGTCACCGGGATGAATTACCTGAACTACATGAGGCGCGCGGTATTCAATCCGTTAGGAATGAATCATACGGGACTGAACATTGTCAGCCGGGATTCCGCGATAGGCTACAGACCGTCCAGGTTTGGGCCGCAGCCGATCCAACATCGAATTGCGGCCCGTTACGGCATTCCGTCGGGCCATCTTCAAAGCACCCTTTCGGATCTCCTGAAATTCTACCACGCCATACAAACTGGTAAATTGCTGAAGCCCGCAACATACGAGCAAATGGTGACTCGCATTAACCCGAATCTATCCGGCACCCCTGGTTGGTTCGAAAAGAAGACCGGCCACGATTCCATTGTCAGCAAGAATGGCGCTACCCAGGGTTCTCACAGTATTATGACTTTCGTATCGGGCAAGGGAGATGCAGTCGTGATGCTCTGGACATCCCAAAAGCCGAAACGAAACGGTCTTTTCAAAGCAACCAATGAGTTGCTACGGGAGATTTGCGGCGTCGGGGTACATGACCAGGCTGAGCCGACCGACGATCCACAAGATTGATGAGCAGTGTAACCCCACAGAACGTGATGACCGGCCGTGCCGCAACCTGAACAGATTATTAAGACCAGTGATCCAAGTTGTGGCCTGTCGTCTGCAAAACTCATCGGAGTTCAATTCTGCGTGCATTACTATCCGGGTACGGGTATTCCATGTGCCTGGCCGTGGCTCGTGCGACAGCTTCTCCGCAATAACGAGCCACCACCTTTAGCGCCATGTCAATACCCGCGGAAATGCCTGCGGAAGTAAGCACAGAGCCATCCTCGACGACATGTTTGTCATACTCAACCGCCACTGACGGAAACGAATCACGCATCCAATCTAGCGACCGCCAGTGGGTTGTGGCATGAAGCCCGTCCAGCAGACCGGCAAACCCGAGGAGCATCGAGCCGGTGCAAACCGAGGTCAGAGTTTCAACTTCGGCAGCACGAGTGCGCAGCCAATCGAGCATGATCGGGTTATTCAACTCCTTGCGTGTGCCCCAACCGCCAGGCACAACGAGAACGTCAAGGCGAGGGCAGTTCTCGTATGTATAGTGAGGAACAACTTTCATATTGCCTGTCGTGGTAACAGGATCAGACCGCTCAGCCACCAACACCACTTCAAAAGGCGAGGGTTCTTCCAGTCGTTTCTCTTCGTTAAGGCGAGTTGCCGTAAAAACCTCGAACGGGCCGCAGAAATCGAGGACTTCGACATTGTCAAAAAGAACTATGCCGACACGTTTCCTGTCCATCTATCTCTCCTTTCCTCAAGCCAAAACTACCGACCGAGCTTCCAGCGGTCAAGTGAATAGCGCTCTAGTCGCGCATCCTGAGAATCCTGAAAATCCTTGACAGCTTGACAGATACGGACCAATGGTCATGTTGTCAGAAAATTGACAAGGTAATTGCAAGCTGGTACGCTCAATGACCGGCCGTGAATCTTGTTCACAGGGGGAGAGTGGATGTAGTTCGACTTCAAGCAATTAGCTCGTGAAAACGAGCTGATCGTCGTTTCGGTCACAAGGACTCATCGCAGCAACAGTCGGGGGGGTAGCAAGACTCTGTTTGGTTCATAACACTCCACAAAAGCTGACAAAATTAAGAAGTGGATCCGTGAAAGGTTTTTTTGAAAAGCCTATTATTCCGAACAAAGCGGATATGTGGGACGCGCTCCGCCATGAACCAGGATTCTTCCGCAACATTGACCGGCATGCAGGGCGCGACTGCGTAGAATTCTTTTGAGCATCGGAGAGATGATCAATGGCGAAGAAACGACGTCCCGACGCGATCCATAACGCGACAATTGGTCTGGTGGAACGCTCTCTATTAGCCTCAATAGTTGAATACTCGGACGATGCAATTATCGGAAAGACGCTGGACGGCACTATCCTCAGCTGGAATGCCGCGGCTGAGAAGATGTACGGAATCACCGCTCAGCAAGCAATTGGTCAGTCCATTCTAATCGTGGTGCCGCCGGATCGCCACGATGAAATACCGAAGATCCTTGAGATGGTTAAAAGGGGCGAACCGGTCGAGCATTACGAGACCATGCGAATGAACAAAGAAGGTCGGAAGATTCATGTGTCCGTGACCGTCTCGCCGATCAAGAATCAGTCCGGCGAGATTTTGGGGGCCTCTACCGTTGCACGAGATATTAGTGACCGCAAACTTGCCGAAGAGGCACTGCAAAGGGCTGGCGCATATAGCCGTAGCCTGATAGAGGCGAGTCTGGACCCGTTGGTGACCATCAGCGCGGAAGGAAAGATCACTGATGTCAATACCGCTACTGAGCGGGTAACGGGTCATTCACGAGATGAACTCATTGGCACTGACTTCGCCGACTATTTCACGGATCCTGACAAGGCTCGGTCCGGATATCAACAGGCTTTCAGAGAAGGGTCGGTGAGGGATTACGAGCTTGAGATCAGACACCGGAATGGACAGTTGACCCCAGTCATGTACAACGCATCCGTATATCGTGACGAATCAGGCGAAATTATCGGTCTTTTTGCGGCTGCTCGGGATATCACCGAAAGTAAGCGTGCTGAAAAGGCGTTGCAGACGGCCAGCGCGTATAACCGCAGTCTGATTGAGGCCAGCTTGGACCCTCTGGTTACAATTAGCGCAGAAGGAAAGGTTACCGACGTCAACAGGGGGACCGAGCGGGTAACCGGTTATTCACGAAGCGAACTAATAGGGACCGATTTCGCTGACTATTTTACCGATCCGGAGAAGGCCAGGGCCGGATACCAACAGGTTTTTCGAGATGGTTTGGTGAAGGACTATGAATTGGAGATTCGTCATCAAGGCGGTCGATTGACCCCGGTTATGTACAACGCATCCGTGTACCGGGACGAATCCGGCGAGATCATCGGCGTTTTTGCAGCAGCCCGTGACGTCAGCGACCGCAAGCGGGCTGAAGAGGCATTACAGGCGGCCAGCGCTTATAATCGCAGCC
>DATJPW010000216.1:0-11185 GCA_035506215.1 Desulfomonilaceae bacterium | reverse complement strand
CGGAAGGGCTTTATACTTCCGAGGTCTATGTTAAGGGCCTGGGCAATTCGCTTCCCCCGGAAATCCAAATTGAACTGGTGCGGTCTGTCCCAGGTCTTGAAAACGCGGAGATCGTGAGGCCGGCTTACGCTATTGAATACGATTTCATTGATCCGACATCGCTCAAGAGTACTCTGGAGACCAAAGCGATCAAGGGCCTATACTTGGCCGGACAAATAAACGGCACTTCCGGTTATGAAGAGGCCGCGGCTCAAGGGCTCTGGGCAGGGATTAACGCCGCTCTGGCGTTAATGGGCAGGCAAGCCTTCATTCTCGACAGGTCTGAATCGTACATGGCGGTAATGGTAGATGACCTTGTGACAAGGGGCGTGAGAGAGCCGTATCGCATGTTTACTTCCAGGGCCGAGTATAGGCTGCTGCTGCGAGAAGACAATGCTGCGGAGCGACTCCTGCGTAGGGGACATGAGCTGGGGCTGATACCCGGACATGTCATCGAAGCGCATGAAATCCGGTCGCGTGATCTCGAAAAAAACATCCAACTGCTTGACGATGTCAGGATCCGACCCTCGGACGAAATCAACGCTCTGGTGGTTTCTCGTGGTGGATCAGAGATTCGGGAGACGATGAGTGGCTCCAAGTTTCTGAAAAGACCGGAAATCACCGGGCAGGATCTGGTAATGCTTGGGCTATTATCCTCAGATCTGGCCCCCGACCTGATCCGACAGATGGAGATCCGACTGAAATATGACGGTTATATAGAGCGTCAGAAGCGTGAAGCGAATCAATTCCAAAAAATGGAGCAGGTACTCCTGTCCGAAGACCTTGATTACGAAGGGATCCAAGGTCTATCAAGAGAGCTCACGGAAAGATTGAAAACGATTAAGCCTCGGTCGCTGGGACATGCGTCCCGAGTGCCCGGCATGACCCCATCCGCGCTCACAGCTATCATGGTCCGTTTGAGGACCAAACCGCGGATTGAATAACATTTCAGTGGATGGCAAAATCTCAAGGGCATCGAAAGTTGTTGGAGAGGTCGCGCGCGGAACTCGGGCAAAAAAAGCCGCTCCGATAGCTCTTAATGGATCTCATAGGTATTGAGGTCGGATCTAGTACGCCAACTGCCTCAATTTTAAGGTGAAGAAGCGGCACAAATTAATGCCGATCTGAGGATACACCCTCATGATCTCCTGAAATTGGGCGTGACGGAGCACGTAAGCCTCGACATCCGTGGCTGCCACGCATGTCGCGTTGGGGGGCTTTTGGGTAAAGAGGCTGAGTTCGCCCAGAAATGAACCATGTCCCAAAGTTATCTTTTCCCTTTGTTCGGGGGTCTCGTACTTGTCGTATATAGTCACGTCACCATTGACAACCAGATAGATAGAAGAGTTCTGTTCCCCTTCCTTTATGATGATGGTTCCGGGCTCGTAATGCTCGATTGTAACGACCGAAGCGATCGCGTGGAGTTCTCTAATCCCCATCCCTTCAAAAATGGAAAAGTCTCTCAGCATGCTGAGTTTTTCGATGACATTCGGCATGGCGGCCACCTCATTCATGGTGCGCTTCATAGCGTATTCAGCTAATTCTCGGACGGATGGAGACTCATCCTCCAGACGTCGTTCAATTATTGGGATAAAGATCTGGCGAGGGGATTCCTGTCCTATCACGAACAATGCGAGCATCCTTATAACAGGGTCGTGGGAATCAGCCAAATGAGTCAGTACTCGTTCCACAGTCTCGCTTCGCATGAGCGGGAAAAGCTTTTTCCCCTGGTTTATTTTTTCCGCGAGCGGTATGTCGTCGATAAGTGGTATCAAATAGGGCGCTATGTCCTTTTGCACGGAAGTCTCAACCATTTCCACCGCGATAGATGCGCTTTCGGACTTTAGAGCCTGATAGAGGAGTCTCATATCCGCGTAATATACCCAAAGGGCATAGAAGATGAGGCTGAGTGTCTCTTCGTTCAACTCGACTAGTCGCTGCCTCAGCATTTGGACGCTTATCGATTTGTTCAGCGACTCAAGTCCTCGCAGGGCCGCGAGGTTCCCGTAGGCCTGCTCCAATTCTTTTCCCACAAATGGTACTAATTCGAATTCTTTGAGACCCGCGAGTCTGATCACCTCAAGGATCGACCGTTTGGCCAAGTGGTCCGCCTGTGCGAGTGAAACCTCGAGGAAAGGAAGAATATCTTCTTTGTAGCTCATCAGAGCTTCTATTGCAGCCTTTCTGACTTCGTCATCGGGGTCTGCCAGGCGTAGAATCAGCTTCCTGACAGCTCGAACGTCGTCGGTCCCTGCCAGCGCCGCGGCGGCATCGGCTCTTGTCATCGGGTTTTGGTCATCCAGCAACCTAAGCGCGACATCGGCGGCCATGGCGGGGCCCTTGCGCGTCTCCGGAAGCGCCGCGGCATCCACCCTGTCTTCCACAGCAACCGGCCCGGCTTCCATGGCCGCTCCACCGCTGTCGAAGGCCCGGACAGCTTCTATCTGATCGAAATCGATCTGCTTTTCGACTATGACCTGCTTGAGTATCCGACGGTAGTGTTTCCTCAGGAAGAGAGTCTCGAGGATCCAGTAGATTGATAGCCCCAGGGCTATGTACGAAAGGCTCTTGGCATCCATCACAGGCTTGACGGCTATCATGAGCAAGGAGCCGGCAAGCATACCGACCTTTACAACAGTCCCTCGAATAAAAGTCCTGCTCCACGCTATAAGGTCCGCTGGTATTATGTTGTAAAGCACTTTAGTCACGGGCCCGGATATAGCCCTCTGTATAAGGATCACAGTGAACTGGCCGTAGGAAGCCACATAGATATTGAAGAAGGCTGATAGCGATGCAAAAAGGACCGCGAAATTAACAGGATGCACCAGCGACGCATTGGTAAGACCCATTGAGGAATAGAGCCGTCCCATAAAGAAAAGCAGAACGAACGTTGACAAAGTGGTAAAACCGCGAAACACGCCGAGGAACGATATCAGGGACTGCTCAGAGGCAAAGGTGTGGTTTGCGATGACGTTAAATTGGTAGAGGAATATGGGCAAGAGCACGTTTGGAATCAGGCCGGTAATAACAAGGTATCGAACGATGGGATACTGCTTCATCAGGCCCGGCACTTCAGTGATCCGCACGATCCGGCTCACGACACCACCGGCAGCCCCACGCGAAGATTCTTTACCGAGCAAACCCGACGACGTTCGGGCTATGAATACTGCTGTTCCTAGAGACACAGCCCCGAAAAGAAGCAGAGCAGGGTCTTCTCCGAAGCTTCTCGTGAATGGGCTTGTGAGAAAGCTGCCTATCGTCGTTCCAAGGACCTGCCCTGCCGTGATCAGGGGGAAAATCCTTTTTCCCTGCCTCGTGTCGAAAAGGTCCCCGGCCATATTCCATAAGTAAACGAGCAGAATCGTGTCCAGAAGGTAGAGAAGCTGATAGAGTATCGGATATGCAATGGAAAATCCGGCCTTGATCACGAAAAAGAGTGCAATTGTGGAGCCTGCATATCCAAACAAAAAAATGCAGAGCAGCATATAATCAGTTAATCGCCTGCCCAGCCTGTCAACGATCCCCATGACCGCGAACGTGAGTATCCCGTTTATCACCAACATCCAGGGAATGTATTGAGGGCCGTAACGCTTTAAAAAAGCGGCGTCCACGTAGTTTCTGAAGATGGCCGTAACAAAGAAGATGACAAAAAATATAGCGGTAATCCAGATGAATCGAGAGGACTCATGGACGTATATCCGCAAGTGTTTTTCCAGGAACTGCCTCATTTACGTCACGCGTCTTGCCGGGTTCTTGAAGATGCCTCAGAAAGGAGAACGAATTATACTGAATTCGATCCAAACGTTCAACTTGTCTACTTGACGCTGTTCAGGAGCTTCGACCTGATCTGGATGGACTCCTCGGAATCAGCCGGGAGTTTCTTGAGCTTCCCGTCGTTGGTGCTCTCTAGGGGGGTCTTGCCCCAGACATGAACCGCGTACGCCTGGAAGTTGTCTCGTTGCAATTGTTTGTCCCACGTTGGCGTAATGAACAGGATTACATCTTTTTCCACATTGAGTCCGTATTCGTTTTGGTACGGTCCCCGTACCGGGCCGACATTGTAGTATCGGCCATGTGACGCAAAAAAATTCTTTTGCGAAGCCACTGCGCTCTGCATGGTCGCCGTAACCGAACTCTCTCTTTCCTCAGTCTTAGTTCCAAGAAAATAATTGAAGGCCAGGTGGGCAAGAAAATAGGCTATGATTGCATTTATGACAAATGTGTACAAGAGCAGCCTGGCCATGCCTTTGCGTTTGGTTGTGAATTTCCTAGTGACCAAATACAGCCAGGCAGCATAAATTGTGGGCGCAAAAATCACGATGATAAAGCACAGATAAACTAGGGCTACAATCCCCAACCCAACTATGTCACGAACCATTACCGGCCTCGATCCGACGCCATTGATGAGCAAATTATATAGTATTCGGATGTGCGCGAGTAATATCAACTTGAGACTTGAGCTTCTTCTACCATCTCCATGGGTGACCGGTCGTCTGTCATCGCGAGGCATGAAACGAAGTAATTGTGTTAAGGATTCTACATCGATTCGTAACGGAACCAACATCGAATTACTTTACAAGACAAAAGGCGGAATAACAGATCGCGGTGCCTCAAGCTTTCGTGCTATGATGCGCGACAAAGAATAGGGAGTGTTTTGCGGAATGAAGATAGCCTTTGATGTAGATGGGGTAGTCTTAAGGTCCATCGAGATAATTCTTGACTATATTAACAAAAAAGAAGGTCGAGACCTCCGCGCTGATAGGCTGACCATGTGGGAACTTGAACCTATAGGCCTGGATTTGGAAACATTGCGCGAAGCAGTGCACCACATGTATACGCGCACGGGGGTTGAACCGTATGGGGGGGCGGTAGACGTACTGTCTCGGATACACCGGATCACTGGAGAACCACTCTTGTTCATAACGGGCCGTGCAAATCCTGAAACCGCTCAACGGCAGTTGGAAGCGCTTCCGTGGAACCCTACTATGCCGGAGATGATCGTGAGCGGTGGGAAACGGGATAAACGAGACTATCTTGTCGAAAGTTCGGTGGATTTTATTGTGGAAGACGACGTTCGCTATCTCAAAGATTATCTTGAGGCCGGCTTTGGAGTGGGCCTGATGCTTCGCCCCTGGAATCGGCGCGCCGGCGTCGATGCCACCGAACGTTTCGAAAGCTGGGCGGATGTTGAACAGTGGTTTCTCAGCATTTGGCACAAATCCTGATACTCCGGACCCAGGCAAGTGTTCAGTTACGCGGTGCAGTCACCGGTTCTCCGTTATTGCGATGACCGTATGGTGGGACAGGCATCCCGCCTGTCTGCTGGAAAGTGACTGGCAAGATGCCGGTCCCATTGCTAACGCCGCACCGTAGGTGCGGACGGCGTCCGCCCTCATTTGGGCGTATGCCATGCGCCACTACCGTTTCGTTCGCGATGACAACCTTTCGCCACGACAACTGAACGATTGCTTCCATAATTTGAGCTTGCCTGACATGCTTTTTGTCATATAGAATTACGGTCAGTGTAGGGAAGGGTCGCTCCTGAACCATCTTTAGCGGGCAAAGGAGAGGTAAGATGAGTTATTTCGGAAAGCTCTGGGCCATGATCAGGGGCTTTTTTATCAGGGCCGGGGATGATGTGGTTTCATCCAGTCCTCAAGCGATACAAGCTACTTATGCCTCGGCTATTGATGATGCGAAACGCCGCTACAAAGACATGGAAAAAGCTGTGGCAATGCTGGTCAGCCAGCGAGAGAAAACCGAAATGAACCTGACAGACCTGGACCGAGAAGACGCGGATTTGCAAAAAAGACTCGAAGGGGCATTGGTTTCCGCCGAGGCTGAGCCGAATAACGAGGTTCATAGAGAAGCCGGCGCACGTTATCTGACGCGAATCAAAGAAATAGGCGAAGCGCAGGCGCGATTGACGCACGAGCTTGAGGCTCAAGGCAAAAGAGTAGAGGAATACAAGACTAAATTGCGCTCATTCACTGAAGAGATCCAACGCCTGAAAAAAGAGCAAGGCGAAATGATAGCCGAGTTCATCTCGACCCAACAGGTGCTCGCGTTGGAAGACCGTTTGAGAGGGCTGGGCGAGACCGCTGTGGACGAGTCCATCGTGGCGATCAGGGAAAAGGTCGCCAACATGCGAGCGCAAATGAAAATCGCAGCCGAGATGAGGGGCGCTACCACACAGGGCCACGATGAGACTTACGAGAGGATAGGAGCTGAAAAAGAGGCTAAAGCTCGCTTTGATCAGCTGCTCGAGACACGTGCCGCCTCCAAAGCAGTCACTGATAAGGAAAGAGATCTTGGATGAGTGCGGAAGAATCGATGGCGCTGAGGCACCATGACCGAAAATGATGGGAAACCGCCTGAATTTGCAGAAAAAATAATTGAGAAGTACGTATCAGCGCAATCTAATGTTTTTCTGATCTACGGCAATACGAAGGACGTCTATCCTGTTGCCCGCGACCGTTACGTCCCACTGGTGGATTTTTTCGTTGAAGCCCTTATAAAGCCGGATAAACCCACCGCTCCCAGGATCGTCATAACCTATGATCCCGCTTCGGGGATAAATTTTCTGAATGCGTCGGACAGACGACTGATCGGCCGTGAAATAGGAGAGGACCGCATGAGTCGAATATTGTCCGCGTCGAGAACTGACATCGTCACCGCTTTGGAAGCACTGCGGGAATTCACTCGAATAAATATCAATGTCCCGGTTGAAGGCACTCCGGGCAAGACAATGAGGAAAGATTTCGCCATTATAATCAAATATGGCGAAGCCGTGGCTCCCACGGCCAAAGGCGAGGTGATCCTGGACTCGGACCGCCTTAAGGTCATAGTCCTGGAGAATTGGTTTTCGGATAGCTCTTTCGTTTCATCTTCCGATATCGTGTTGCTGATAGGTGAGACCATGAGCGGGATTAATGAGCGCATAGTGGATTTGCCCTACTGTGCGGCCATCAAGATTGACCGGCCCACCGATGCTCAAAGAAAGCATTATATTGAGTATCTCATGGCTACCGAAAAGGTTGACACCTCGATTCCGGTGCATCAAATTGCTTACAGTTCCGCCGGCTTAACACTCCTATCGATACGTCAGATTTTTCAGCAGGCCCGGTACAAAGGTCAACGCATAACCCCCGAGCTGATCTTCATCAAAACCAAAGAGATCATCGAAAAAGAACTGGAAGGCCACATCGAATTTCCAAATCTGAGTTACGGTTTTGAAAAAGTTATCGGCGCGGAGCAGCTTATCAAGAAGCTGAACGAACTCAAAGCGTGCTTGAGAGGTGATGACCCGGAACTCATGCCGGTGGGCATTCTGGTCCCCGGCGCCAACGGCGTGGGTAAGACCTTCATCTACAAAGCATTTGCCAAAGAATGCGGATGGGTTGCAGTTGTCCTCAAGAACATTCGAGGGCCGTATGTGGGGCAAACAGAACGGAACTGGGAGCGAATCCGCTCCGTGCTCGAAGCCATGGGGAGCGTAATGGTCATTTACGACGAGGCGGACACTGAAATAGGCGGACGGAGCGCACAGACACACGAAGTTGACCGAAGATTGTTCGGTAACATTCTGAAAATGATGTCCGAGGACGAAAATCGCGGGAAGATAGTATGGATCATCATAACAGCTCGGCCGGACAGGCTGGAACCGGACATCAAAAGGTCCGGTCGCGCGGGCGAGCATCTACCGGTTTTTTCTTACGAAGGCGCTGAAAAGGAAGCTCTGTTGAAGCACGTTCTATCACGATCCGGCATGGGGCTGGAGTCGTTTTCGCCGGAACAACAGGCGGAATTCTTCAGACTTACCAGTGACCATTATCCCTCCGACTTCGACCATCTCACCACCGAACTCAAACGCCGCCGACTTGTGGAAGGCAAGTTGACCCCGGAAATGGCGCTCGAAGAAGTGAAAGATTTCATCCCATCAGACGTGGCCCGCCAAAGAGAGTACCAGGAACTGCTCGCCGTACTTGAATGCACATCGCGAGAATTGCTTCCGGAACGATACAGGGGGGTATCAAGGGAGGTCCTGCAGCAAAGAGTGCAGGAAATCAGGGCCGCGATGGGTGAAGCATAATGCTGGTTTTGGGGATTGAAACCTCCTGTGACGAAACAGCCGCGGCTGTGGTGAAGGACGGGTCCAAGATACTTTCTGACGTTGTGGTTTCTCAGATCGAGGTGCACAAAGAATTCGGTGGGGTCGTCCCGGAACTTGCGTCCAGGAAGCACGTTGAGGCAATATCGATTGTCATAGAACGAGCGCTCGACTTAGCCGGTCTAAAGCCTTCGGAGATCGAAGGGATAGGCGTAACAAGGGGTCCCGGCCTGATCGGGTCCCTGATCGTGGGAATCGGCGCTGCCAAAGGAATGGCGCTGGCCTTGGACCTGCCATTCTGTGGGGTCCATCACGTGCACGGCCACCTATTCGCTGCATTTCTGGAACGTGCCGATATCGGCTATCCCTTCGTAGGGCTTGTGGTCTCAGGAGGCCACACGAGCATCTATCGCGTAAATGGTCCTCATGAGATTGATCTTGTGGGGAAAACTCGGGACGATGCGGCAGGCGAGGCCTTTGACAAGGTGGCCAAATTACTGGGATTAGGCTATCCTGGTGGTCCCATAATCGAAAAGCTTGTCAGAGGGATAGATCCCGGAGGTCTGCGATTCCCCAGGGCTTTGATGGAAAACGACGAACCCGATTTTTCATTTTCCGGGCTTAAGACGGCGGTCCTACGTCGAGTGGAAGAAACGTTTGGCACATCGCGGAGAACTGACATTCCAGGGAGCTTCCACCCGATAATGCAGCCCGAAAAGAAGGCCGACGCACAGTCTGAGATTCTGCAAATCGCAGCAGCTTTTCAGGAAGCCGTAATTGATGTGCTGGTCGTGAAGGGATTTCGTGCGGCGCAACGATACGATTCGGAAAAACTGGTGGTTTGTGGAGGCGTGGCCGCAAATGGTGCCCTGAGGGAAAAAATGATGGAAGAGGGTCAGCGACAGGGCATCGAGCCGGTATTTCCTTCGATGCAATTGTGCACTGACAACGCGGCAATGATAGCCGCGCGGGCTGAAACTCTTCTATCAGCAGGGCTTACAGACGATTTGAACATTTCGGCAAAAAGTCGGTGGTGATCTGTCGCTCGCGGTTCAGACAATGGTCCCTGGAAAATGCTGGAAGGAGTGCGGGATGAAGCAATTTGAAAAGAGAATACTTTTTGATTCTGATGCCATAGCAGTGAGAGTCAAAGAGCTGGGTGCGGAGATCTCGGCCAAGTACCCGGAAGGAAACCTCCTTTTCATAGGCGTATTGAAGGGGTCTTTTATGTTCTTGGCCGATCTCGTCAGGCACGTTACGGTCCCGTGCTGCTTGGACTTCGTGCGGATTTCCTCTTATGGGAACGACACGGTCTCCAGTGGAAAGCTCGACATAGTCATGGATATTCGCCTGCCCGTGAAAGACCGCAATGTCATTCTGGTCGATGATATAGTGGACACCGGGCTCACGCTCAGTGAGTACCGGAAACGGCTTGAGAAGGAATCACCGCGGTCTCTGGAGATAGCGGCGTTGATTGATAAAATCGCAAGAAGAGAGAGGCATGTGGAGCTTGACTACTGCGGATTTCGGGTGGAAGAGGGCTTCCTCGTCGGGTACGGTCTTGATTGCGACGAGCGCTTCCGGCACCTTGATGGCATCTACGTCCTGGAATAGCTTGACGGTTATTGCAGGACCGGGTGGCGACCACGTCTGTAATTAGTTTCTCATGAAGACACAATATCTTAGTCGAGCCGGAGTTCGACATTGAGCCATCTTGTCGCATTAATATATGCCTTTATAGGTATCGGAATCATCATCGTGGTGGGAACGTTCGGGTATCACTTTATGGAAGGATGGACGTATCTGGAAGGCTTCTATATGACCGTGATAACAATCACGACCATCGGATTTAAGGAAGTCAGGGACTTAAGTGATACCGGTAGGCTTTTCACTCTCGCCATCATCTTCTCCGGGATAGGAATGGTCGCTTACGCATTCGTGACCGGCACCAGAATGATAATTGAGGGCGAACTTAAGCAGATTCTTATGAGGCGGCGTCACATGAAGGCTATTGAAAAGATCAAAGATCATTTCATTATCTGTGGATATGGCAGAATGGGATCTTTTATATGCCACCAGTTGAACACGCGCGGCATACCGTTTGTCGTCGTGGAGAATCGCACGGAGCAACAGGACCGAGTTCTGGAAGATGGTTTCTTCTTGTCTCCGGGCGATGCCACCGAGGAAAGCACTCTCTTGCACGCAGGCATACAGAGGGCCCGGGGTCTGGTATCAGTGGTGCAGACCGACGCGGACAACGTTTACGTGGTGTTGACCGCGAGAGAACTTAATCCCGGCATCGAAATAATTGCCAGAGCCGGCGAAGAATCAGCGGAAAAGAAATTGCTGCGGGCCGGTGCAACAAGAGTAATCAGTCCGTACAGGATCGGCGGGATGCGCCTGGTGATGGGAATAATCAAACCAGCGGTGATGAGCTTCCTCGAAGTGGCCATGGATCAGAGAGAATTCGACATCGAGCTGGAGGAAGTGCAGGTTGCGGAGAATTCCGAATACAGCGGCAAGAAACTTGTAGACACCGACATTCGAAGAGAGCTGAACCTCATTATAATTGCCGTGAAGAAGCAGGATGGCCGCATGGTGTTCAATCCGGGACCTGATACGGTGATCGAGGATAACGACACGCTCATAGCCATGGGCGACAAGACCAGCATGGACATCCTCGAAAAGAAGGCCGTGACTAATACTGCCTAAGCCAGTGCCTGAAAAGCGTTACCTCCAACCTCTGATAGTTTGATAATCTTCTTCCAGTTTCGCCAGGATCTTGTCGCCGGTCATCGTTAGGCATCTTCCTATCGGTTGCGCTCGGGATTTTCAGGGTCATTCGCCCACAGCGAGGGGTTCGCCTCTATATAATCTCGGATCGAGTCCAGAGCCGTATCATTACGGATGACATGTTCGTAATAATTGCGTTGCCAAACCCGGCCCGAAAACGGCGGCCAGTCATTCCTCTTGACCTCGTCAATGTATTCGTCCGCCGTAATTGATTTAAAGGCCCCTATGACGTCCCCCAACGTG
>DATJPW010000215.1:0-3847 GCA_035506215.1 Desulfomonilaceae bacterium | reverse complement strand
ACGGCGGAAAGCCAAACATACTTCTGACTGTTGGCTGCAATCAGTCCGGCTTCACGACTTATCCTGTTCCATACCAGGTGGGCCAAGCAGCAGTCACTTCGTCCGAACCGGAGGATCCGCCGACTCACCCGGTTCTCATCTTCGGCAATTCTGGTGCAGGAATAGGTATATCTGTTGCCGGACAGGGCGGGACCGGCGGGGGAACGTATGACTGTTCCAATCCAAGCAACTTCATCCAAGCTAGCCGCGACTACTATACGAGCAACCATTGGAACTGGACGCCCTACACCTATCCGCACCCGCTCGTTGCGGGTCAGAGTACGTCCGTTGGGCCACCTACGAACCTCGCTGCTACAGTTCAATGAACTGCAGTTGCGCCTAAAGGAACTTTGCAGCGTCCCCTGAGGACATTTGTCTCTGGTTTATCCAGGAAGAGACGGTGGAGGATTTCAAGAGTCAGTAGTTTGTGGATCTCAGTGGTGAAGTTCCTATCTCCCTTGAGGTGACCGCGTACGACGGCTTCTAGGCTTTTTCGTTCGACATACGGCCTATAGAGACTGCGCGGGTCAAGCAACATTTCCTTTAGGTAACCGGCAAGAGCATCCCGATACCAAACTCGAAAATGAAAGACCTTGTGCCTACCTAAAAAGAGGCGTTCAAGATGAAATGCCGAAAAGGCTTGGTCTATCCTGGCCACCCACTGGGGCATACCCATGTCGTAGGCGTATTCGGCCTTGAACTGAAACTCCAAGAAAGCCCGGCGAATCGATTCCAAAGGGCGTTCCGATCTGCTTCCGAGACCTCGATCGGTGGGAATTCCAGCCAGTTCGCGGCTGCCCTCGGAAATCAGTCGAAGCGAAACCTGATTGCTGTTAAGAGCGCTCGCTGGAGCGCGAAACACTGTTTTGACCACATCATTGTCCAAGAAAGGAGACCGCAGGGCGAGTCGGGACTGCTCAACCGCGAGAACGCCATAGTGGTTCCAGGGGCACTGCTTGAAAACGGCGAAGGATACCGGATGCCCATTAGCCACGTCAAAAAAGGTCTCTTTGGCCTCTCGGATGTAGGGAAGAATTTCGGGCGAGAATAGACCGGGAATCGGCTCTACCGGCTTAAAAGTGCGGATACGCCGGAGCAGTTCTCCTCCGTAATTCCCCGTCATCCGAACCGGTGCAATCCGGCGAGCCTTCTCGTTGACATAGACGTCCGGAGAGCGGCTGACGTCGACGCATCCATCGCTGATATAGACGGCCTTTTCGGCATAGTGCGCAAAGAGAGAGAGAAATTCCTGACCAACCTCGATCACCTGAAAAGGTTGCCCGCATGCTTGAGCTACGCGGCGCGCCACTCGAACATCGTGATTCTCGCGGAACATGCTCCCAAAGGTGTAACACAAAAGTGCCTCGGGCGGGGCTTTCTGCCAGGCCATAATCATTCTTGTGTCCAGTCCACCGGTTAGGGACATCGCAACGCGTTCTTGACTGGCAAAATATCGAGGAAGATTCCGGGTAAAGGCTTGGCAGAACTCCTTGTAAAAAGACCCTGTGTCCAGCGTTTCCTGTTCCTCCCACTGTTGCGGACTGAAGTAAAAGCACTTTTTTTCAAGGAGTGCGTTCTGAATGGTCCATGTAGATCCCGGCGGGAGGATCTCTATGCCGGTAAAGCTCGAGCGGTTATCCAAAACGGCACCACAGGAAATGAGTTCGCCGAGACCCCTGGAATCCAAACGACGGAGTTCTGGCCGCACCGCGAGAATAGCTTTCGCTTCCGCGGCGAAGTAGAAAGATTCTCTCGACTGGTGGTAGTAGAGACGCTCCATGCCGTAGCGATCGTTAAAAAGCAACGCTGTTCCCTGGCGGAGATCGATCAGGAGACCATGAAAACGACCGTTCAGATTTGCGGGGAAGAGTGGATCCTGTTCGTATACGTGCACGAGATACGCGGACCCACCCTCATCAAATTCATGGCCGCACCGCTTCAATCCGGGTTTGGTCGCCGGTTCAGGAAATTCCTCTCCAGCGAAAACAAGGACCACGTCGCCGCGTTCGTTGCGAAGGGGCATCCCGTCCGAAAAAGAGCCTTTCCGGGCGACCCAGCCAACATAAATTCCCAACGACTCCTCGATCCAAGTGCCAGCCACATAGAACTCCTCGTGATACATGGCCTCGATCATTTGACGGAGCTCTTGCTCCGATTCTTCGCGGGGTCTGCGACTTATGATACCTATAACCCCTGGCACTATGACTCCTGCGCAACTTCGGTGTGGGTTCTTAATTTGCGTTCGTACCACAAACTTCTAATTCTTAACAATTTGGCGACTACAGGTTTGGGAATCAGCTTCACGAAACCATCATAGATTCCTAATTTGAGGGCCACTTTTCCTTTATAGGTGAGCGGTACAAAATAACGCGGAACAAGCACCTGCCTGAAACCGTTTCGACGCTTAAATTCCGTTAGTGAACTTTTGGGGTCATTATAAACGTAGTTACAATACAGCAGATGGGAAGCCCCGGTTTGTTCGCAACATTCGACGGCTTTGGCGATCAGGGCGTTTAGTGGTCTTTTGTCGAAGTGCTTCACTTTGCCAAGAATCTGAATAATGCTCCAAACGCTTCCCACGCGCGTCAATCGGATGTATCCGACAAGCTCATTCTCGAAGTAAGCGCCGAAAAAAATATTTCGGTCTGCATATGTTGAGTTTTCTGCTTTCACTGCTTCAAAGCTTTTTTTGAAGTGCCAGAACGGTTTACCCTGTCTAATTGGGGTTTCGTCGTTGATGCTGACAATTCCACTGATAAACTCGTCATCAATTTGCACTTGCTTAACAACAAGTCCCAGCTTGGACGACCTTCTTACCGCCCTTCGGACACTCGACTCAACGAGATTCTCCCACCAATCAGAAAAACTCGTGATTGGAATGACGGCTAAGTTATCCCATACAATATGATAATTGTGCTTCGGCCGGGTGTCCGGTAGCCTTTGTGAAAATGAAAGGATATCAGCATTCAGGCCAGACACCTTCAACCGGGACAGAAACGATTCTAAGTTTGTGAATGTTTCCCCCTCTATTAAGTCTTCATCCTTAATTACTGACTTCTTAAGCCATCTACCAGAAATGATTACTGTTCTATCGTCTATTTCCGTCGACCGAACGACGACGGACTTCCCTTTGACGCGGATGTCAGCTCGATTGGTATTCATGTATTCTCTCTTAATATGTCCGCAGGTCCGATACCCGACTTTATCCTTTTCCCGCGCTGCAGGATTTCCTTGCCTTGTGGCACGCTTCGCAGATGATCTGTACGAGGCGCCTGACGTTTCTGGCGTCTTCTTTCGGCAATTGGATTGAGAACGTGTGAATGGTCTTGACTTCTTGCGGGGATGAAGAGGCCACCCAGAAGAAGCATCAGCCACATAAGACCACTCCTGAAAGCAGCCTCTGTGACGTTATAGAACAGGACTGTTGCCCAGACTACCAGGTTGAATCTGGCAAGCGGGGCCGACGTCTTGAACGTCGAAAAGATCGTCCCATAACTCGCCAAGAGAAATGCAAGAAGAAGTATGAGGCCGATGCCGCCGAGATTCAAATAGGCTTCAAGGTAGCCATTATGTGCTTCGTTCACGGGGCCCACCTGCGCCCAAATTCTATCTAGCCGGGAGCCCAGCCAGAAGCTCTCGTAGCCGGTGCCAAAGACAGGATTAGTATGCTCGCTAAGCACAACGTGCCAGATGAGAGTTCTATCCGTAAGAGTAGGATCGCGTCCGACGACGCTGGCCATCTTTCCATTAAGGTCTAAGCCGAATGCCAAAATCAAGTAAACGCAAAAGGTGGCCGGAATCAACAAAC
>DATJPW010000214.1:0-28243 GCA_035506215.1 Desulfomonilaceae bacterium | reverse complement strand
CCATCGCTGGGCCTTGCCCCGATGCTCGTCAATTCAGTCTTTCAAGCCGTGGAAAACATAGCCGCTGCGGGCCTTACTGTGCTGCTTGTCGAACAAAACGTTCACTTCTCGCTGGAGCTGTCCAATCGGGCCTACGTATTGGAGAACGGCCGTGTAGTGATGGAAGGCTCGGGTCCGGAACTTATGAACAACGATCACATAAGAAAATCATATCTGGCTCTGTGAATAGGGATTGTCGATGTCTCAAACCGACGGTCAGGAATTCTCATCGCGCGTGAAGATCTCCTTTATGCTCAACGGCGAGCCCGTAGAGCTGGAAGTAGAGCCCTGGAGCAGTGCCCTCACCGTTCTAAGGGACCGATTGGGCTTTAAAGGCACAAAGGAGGGTTGCGGCATTGGCGAATGTGGCGCGTGCACTATCTTGGTCGACGGTCAGGCGGTGGATTCCTGTCTTATGTTCGCGCCTCAGTTGAATGGCCGAGAGATACAGACTGTGGAAGGATTGAAAAACGAGAAATCGCTTCATCCGTTACAAGAGGCTTTCTTGTCCGACGGAGCGGTTCAGTGTGGTTTTTGTACGCCGGGGATGCTCATGTCGGCCAAAGCGCTCCTGGAACGCAATCCTAGACCGACCCCGGAAGATATAGTGGAAGCGCTGTCCGGAAATCTGTGCCGTTGCACCGGCTACGTTCAAATAGTAGAGGCCGTAGAGTCTGCCGCTGAGGCGGTGGCAAACGCGAAGTCAACAAAGCCTGAAAAATGAGATCCAGGTTCCAATATTTTCGACCGCAATCCCTTGTCGAAGCTCTGGAGTTTCTTGAAAGTTACGGCCATGAGACTTCCGTGCTGGCGGGTGGGACGGACCTGATGATCGCGGTCAGAAATGGCGAGACAACCAGCCGGTTCGTGATGGACGTCTCACGACTGGATGAGTTACGTGCCATAAGAAAAAATGATGAAGTTTTAACGGTGGGCGCAGCGGCCACATTCACTGAAATTTCTAACTCACAGGAAGTGTTGGAATGTGCTCCTGTTCTGGCACGAGCGGCCCGGTATGTTGGGAGTCTCCAGATTCGTAACGTCGGGACCGTGGGTGGCAACGTGGCCAACGCTTCCCCGGCCGCGGATGGCGTACCGCCTCTGGTCGTTCTACAGGCCCGGGTGCACATTCAGAGTTCGTCCTCTGAACGAACCCCGCTTGTGGAAGAAATTATCACAGCGCCTTATCGCACAAATCTAAGGCCGGATGAGCTTATTGTGCGATTCATTATCGACCCGGCCCGGACGAAAAAATACAAATGGAGCTTCCAGCGTATTGCCCGCCGCAGGACGCTTGCCATAGCCAGAGCAAACGCTGCGGCTCTTGCTATAATTGATCCAAATGGGGTTGTTGGCGATCTGAGACTTTGTGTGGGTTCGATTTTACCTCAACCCGCTAGAATGACCGGTGCCGAAGAAATCCTGAAAGGCAGGGTTCCCGATCGCGAACTTATATGGGAGGCAGCGAAAAAAGTCTCTTCCGAGATGGTCCACCTCAGTGGTGTACGGCCCACGACCGAATACAAAAGGCCGGCCGTGGAAGGCCTTGTCATGAAGGCACTTACGGAAATACTTCTGGAAGAAAAACAGCATGCGTGACGAGACCTTAGCAACCGTCGGCAAAAGCGAGCAGAGGATCGGAGCGCGCGAAAAGCTCGTCGGACTTCCGCTCTTTGCCGCGGATATCGACGTCGAAGACGCTGTCACTCTGCTGGCACTACGAAGTGATCGTCCCCATGCCCGAATTCTCGAACTGGACATAGCCGATGCCCTTCGCGTGCCGGGATGCTTAGCAGTGTTCACGCAGTCGGACATACCGGGAAAAAATCGGCTCGGAATCATCATAAAGGACCAGCAATTGCTGGCGGAAGATAAAGTCCGTTGTGTGGGCGATCCCATTGCGCTGGTTGCCGCTGAGGACCTGAACGCCGCGGAGGAGGCGCTTCGAGCGATTCGTATATGCTACGAAGACCTTCCTGCGATTTTTGACCCGGAAGAGGCATTGCGGCCGGGCGCGATCGAGATTCATGAGGGCGGCAATCTTTTGGGCAGGCGAGTGACGAAACGCGGGAGCCCCGAAGCCGCTTTCAAAGAAGCGGATGTAATTGTGGAGAGGACCTATACCACTCCTCATATAGAACATACTTATCTCGAACCCGATGCAGGCGTCGCTTATTTGGACAGCTCAGGCGTCCTCGTCATTTATGCGTCCACACAAAATCCGCACTACGACCGTAAGGATGTGGCAGATCTCCTGGGACTTGAAGAGGACCGCGTGCGCGTTATTCAGGCAGCGACCGGAGGCGGCTTTGGCTCGAAACTCGATCTTAATGTTCAAGGTTTTGTAGGGTTAGCCGCATATCTTTTGAAAAGGCCGGCCCGGATGGTCTATACAAGAGAGGAGGCGTACCTGTGCACTACCAAGCGCCATCCCCTCAAAATTCATTATAAAAGCGCGGCGACCAGGGATGGAAGACTCATTGCTGTCGATGTACGGATTTCGGCGGACACAGGGGCCTATACGTCATACGGACCTGCTGTCCTTGCGCGGGCGGCGACTCATGCCACCGGACCTTACGATGTGCCCAATGCTTATGTTGAAGCGGTGTTCGCTTATACCAATAACTCAATATCGGGGGCGATGAGGGGGTTCGGCGTTCCTCAGATGGCGTTTGCTCACGAATCCCAGATGGACCTGTTGGCTAAAGAACTCGGGATGAGTCCAATGGAAATACGCCTGAGGAACTGTTATCGCACCGGTTCGGTAACCTCAACAGGCCAAGAATTAAGAGCAAGTGTAGGTATTCGTGCCACATTGGAGGCTGTTGAGCCGTATTATCAGCAGACTGTTCAACAAGAGAGAAAAATTTATCCCCCTCACATTCGGCGTGGAGTTGGATTGGCTTCCATGGGGTACGGCATCGGCAACACCGGAATGCAAAATCCTTCAACCGCGGAGATCGAACTGGACGATCAAGGACAAGTCACGTTATTCACCGGCGCGGCTGATATAGGACAGGGTTCCTCGACCGTGTTGTTACAGATTGCCGCAGAAGAATTGGGACTCAGGCCTGAAGACATCCGTTTGGTTGTAGCTGACACCGGCCTCACGACTTCCGCTGGAGCGACCTCCGCCAGCCGGCAAACCTATATTTCAGGGAATGCAGTGCTCGAAGCGGCCGGAAAACTGAGAGACGTGGTGCTCACGGAATCGGCCATGATCCTGAAGACGGATCGTAATGAACTTGTGCTCGAGGCAGGAAACGTTCGCTCTAGGTCTCATCCGGAGAAAACTGTCTCATTTAAGGAAGTGGCACGCCGCGCCCATCGGTTAAATATGCCGTTGAAATGGCAAGGGTACTTCAATCCGGAGACTTCTACGCTGGACCCTGAAACTGGGCAGGGAATTCCTTACTCGACCTATGCTTTCGCCACGCACACGGCCGAAGTTGAGGTTGACATATACACCGGCGAAGTCCGAGTCCTGAGAGTAGTGGCCGCACACGATGTTGGGAAGGCCATCAATCCGTCCAATGTGCGCGGTCAGATCTACAGCGGAGTGGCAATGGGGCTGGGGTTTGCGCTCATGGAAGAATATGTTCCGGGTAAGACTGAATCCATGAAGGACTACCATATCCCGTCTATCGCGGACATGCCTGAGGTTGTTCCGATTATAGTGGAGGACCCGGAGCCTACGGGGCCTTACGGGGCCAAAGGCGTTGGAGAGCCGGCGCTTATCCCGACTGCTCCGGCTGTGTTAAACGCCATCGCCGATGCGCTGGGCACGCGGATATATGATCTTCCTGCAAATCTGGAGCGAGTACTGAAAGTCGGATTGACAGCCAAAAAATCATAGCAAGGAGGCGCTATGCCGGGAATCTTGATCAAGAATATAGGAACGTTGGTGAGCGGGGACATAAGCAAACCGATTTTGAACGCCGACGCTATATTAGTTGCTGACGGCAAGATCCAAAAGGTTGGAAAAGCATCGGACCTGGGGGCAGCAGCAGCGGATACCGTTGTCGATGCGGCCGGGAGCACCATCACACCCGGACTGATCGATTCCCATTGTCACGTAGTACTGGGCGACTACACTCCGCGGCAGAACCAGTTGGGATACTTGGACAGCGAAGTACACGGCGGAGTGACTACTTTTATTTCAGCCGGCGAAGTGCACCTGCCTGGCAGGCCCAAGGATCCGGCAGGCACCAAAGCTTTGGCTATCCTGGCGGCCAAGAGTTACGCAAATTTCAGGCCGGGCGGAGCGAAAGTCATCGGCGGATCGGTAATATTGGAAAAGGGTTTGACCGAACAGGATTTTGCGGAAATGGCCCGCGAAGGCGTCAAAGTGGTGGGTGAGATCGGTCTTGGCTCGGTAAAATTCGCCGAGGACGCGGTCCCAATGGTTAAATGGGCCAAAAAATACGGCATGACAGTCATGATGCATACCGGAGGCACTTCGATACCCGGCAGCGATACGGTTACGGCTGAGCAGGTCATGGCAGTTGATCCGCATATCGCATCTCATGTCAACGGAGGGCCGACAGCCGTTTCGCCCGAAGAAATAATGAAGCTGGTCCGGGACACCTCCTACACTTTGGAACTGGTGCATTGCGGTAACCCCAAAGCCATGATCGAGGCGTTGAGGATTGGTCTGGAGCACGATGCGCTGTCGCGGTTCATCATTGGCAATGATGCCCCTTCGGGCACAGGCGTGGTGCCGCTTGGGATTCTTCGAGTAATTTGTATGGCTGCTTCTTTGACTGATGTGAAAGCCGAGCAGGCCCTCTGCATGGCCACGGGCAACACGGCTAAGGCTTTCCGCCTGGAAACAGGTTTTGTACGAGAGGGATTGCCCGCGGACCTTGTCGCTATGGATACCCCTATGGGGTCCGTGGGAAAAGATGCTCTTCAGGCCATCGAAGCAGGGGATGTTCCGGGAATCTCAATGGTGATGATCGACGGCAAGGTCCAGGTGACAGTGAGCAGAAACACTCCACCGGCTGTGAGAAAGGCGAAAATCGGTTAGCAAGAAGGTCGCCCGGCGCTAAAGCACCGGTCTACTTTCAATCGCCTCAATGGGCTCAAATAGCGGACGTGGTGAAGGGACGCTTGACAGTAGACCGGCAATTCATTGCCGGAATAGGCTTAACGTAGATCCAGGTTGGATAACAAATGCAAGTTACTCTTGAAAAATGCAAGGGTTGTGGGACCTGCGTCCTGGATTGCCCGCAAGGTGCGATAAAACTCGTCGAAAAAAAGGCTGTTATCGGAGACACCTGCTCCGAATGCAAGGCATGCCTGAGAGTTTGCCCCGAGGAAGCACTGTTTTCCGAAGATGCGCCTGTTCCGGGCGCTGTGACCTGTGAAGCGTGCCCGGTAAGATGCCGTATCAAAGAAGGATACACGGGCGCATGTCAACGATTTATGAACCGCGACGGCTTTCTGGAGCGAACGATCTCTCTGAAGACCTACGACGAGGTTAAGCACCTCGTCGGTCCCGATTGGCAACCGGCAATTCGTCAGCCGCTTATTACAGGCATAGGCGCAGGGACCACCTATCCTGATTGCAAGCCTGCTCCTCACATTGTTCATTCGAAGGTCGACGGGATAGATGTTGTTACCGTAGTCACTGAGGCGCCTCTGAGTTATTCAGGCATAAAAATTAAGATCGATACGGACTCGAACATCGGCCAAGAGGGCGCGCCGATCATATACCGCAAGAAGAGAGTGGGACATCTATCAACCGAAGAATATGGTTCCAAGATGCTGTCCCTAGGCGGGGTGAACTTACTCACAGGGCCTGACGGGCTGAGCGTGGCAAGACTCATTTCTGACCTGGCTAACCGGAAGAACGTCAGACTGCGCGTCGAAGGCGGAAGCCGTCTGGAGCTTCAAGTAGGGAAACGACCGGTAATAGACGGAACGACCGATGACGTCATGCGCGTGGGCTGTGGAAGCGCGACGTTGGGGTTGTTTGCCGGGTTGTTCAGAGAAGTGGCCGATGAGGTGATTGTCTTGGACTCGCACCTGACTGGGCTCATGAGCGAGCATGCAGCCGGTCTTTACGTGGGAGTCCATCCCAGCGGGGTGCGTCTGCGATTCAAGAGGAGTACGCCGGGTAGGTATTTTGGGGACCATGGCAATGGTTGGGGCGGGACTTCTATTGTCGACCCCAGGGACATTATTGAATCCATAGACATGAAAACGGCCAGACCAGGCATGAAAATCATGATCACCGAAACCACCGGCCGGAAAGCCGTTATGTTTCGGGTGACGGGAAACGGCGATCTCGAACAAATCGAAATGACACATCCGGCGCGCAAAGCGATTGCAGAATTGGCCGACACATGCCAGGAGTCCAGGGTCTCGGCTGTTTACTGTGGTGGCAGCGGCGGCAGCGCTCGCGCGGGTGTCACACGTTATCCCATAAAGCTTACCCGCGCAGTGCATTCAATGAAGGCCAAACTTACCGTTGGCGGGGCTGCTACCTTCGTCTTGCCGGGAGGCGGCATAAACTTCATGGTGGATGTAGAAAAAGTCATGCCCGGAGCATTTACGTGGGTCCCGACCCCGGCCACGGTCTGTCCCATAGAGTACACCATGACTGTAGAAGACTACCTGGAGATGGGCGGACACGAAGAAGCCATGAAGCCGTTTCACGTGAAGGAATGAGAAACCGGGACTATGGAGAGCCAGATTCTTACGCTGGACGATCAAGTGGTCATGGTGGAATGCGGCCCCATGCGCATGTTTATCGACGGATCTTTTCACGGGACGCGACGGCCGGAAACATGCCGGCAGGCCGCTGAATCGGCAATAAAGTTTCTTGAAGAGATAGCGTATCATAGGGATAGTGTCCGGGCGCCTGCAAATAGTCTTTCAGCGCCTCCGGAAGGTTTGCTCGTTCACACAATGTGGGCCGCAGTCTCTATGATTGGGGATGGCGACCTTACGCCGATGGCCGCTGTAGCCGGCACTATTGCGGACGCGACTGCGGATTTTCTGTCAAACTCGGGGTTGACCCGCGTGGTGGTTAACAACGGCGGGGATGTGGCGCTTCGTATGGAAGAAGAGGAAAAGGTTTCGGTGGGTATACGTCCTGACGTCAACCGGCCCCGTATCAGTCATCGGATAATTCTAACACCAGAGATGGCCGTGGGCGGTGTTTGCACCAGCGGCCTGGGTGGCCGTAGCTTCACAAGGGGTATCGCTTCCGCCGCTACGGTATTTGCCCACCGTTCCGACATCGCGGACGCGGCTGCCACGGCCGTGGCCAACGCGACGTATGTCAAGAGTCCGGCCGTCCACCGCCGCTTAGCGGATGCCGTGGACCCGGACACGGACTTGAAGGGAGTCGAAGTTACAACGAGAGTGGGCGCATTAGCTTGCAGCGAGATAGAACTTGCTTTGGAACAAGGGATTGCGCGGGCCGAAGAGCTGGTTAAGCGCGGCTTGATTAAGGGGGCTTGTGTCACTGTAAAGTCCCGAATGCGATGCACCGAAAGCATATCAGCCCTGCTGGAGCCTTTTAACGCAGAGGCATAAAACGGAAATTAGCAAGGGAGGGTGGCATGGAGATACGTAAGTTCGTCAGAATTGTTGAGGAAACCTGCATGGAAATGGGAAAAACTGTGAACCCTCATGCAAGAAGGGCCGCGGCAGTTGCAGTTATAAAGAATCCGTTTGCCGGCCGGTATGAGGAAAATCTTGAAGAGTTGATCAATGTGGGCGAAGAATTGGGAGGCATTCTCGGCAAAATGGCGCTGGAGGCATTGGGCATTCCTCCGGAGAGGGCAGAGAGCTATGGAAAAGGGGCGATAGTCGGGCCGATGGGCGAGTTGGAACATGCCGCGGCAATCTTGCACCCAAAACTGGGTGGTCCGTTCAGGGAGGCGCTCGGCGGAGGCAAAGCCATCATACCGTCGGCCAAAAAGATAGGTGGTCCCGGGACCGAGATAGACGTTCCGGTGCACTACAAGGACGCGGCTTTTGTGCGCACTCACTTCGATGCTATGCCGGTCCGCGTTCAGGACGCTCCTCGCGGGGATGAGATCGTCGTAGCCCTGGTAGTCACCGATTCGGGAAGACCACTGCCGAGGGTGGGCGGACTTCTGAAAGACCAGGCGAAAAAAGAGGACGGTCTCAGGTAGCGCGGACGCACAACTCGGGGGAAGTCTAACTTATCCGAGAGAACAGCAAGTTTCCTCGTACGTGATTTCGAGTCCCTTGTTTTTCGCTTCCTCCAGCGCTTCGGTTGAAGGCAGCGCGATAGAATTGATCCCGGCCTTCACGGCTAACACATCCAACTTCTTTCTGTAGGGGCCTCTAGGACGGGCGCAACCCAGAGATGCTTTAGCTCCTGGGATCTCCAGCCGTGCCAGTGCAATGAATGAGGCTACCTGCTCCGGAGGCGGAGGCTCGATTCCTGCCATTTCAGTGCCTCTTGTGGGCACGATGACTACTACCACATACTTGTTCAACGGGTATTGCTTTAGCATTTCCAATGCGGCCGTCTCTCCATGCTGCCGGCCGTAATGGATCCCGAATATTATATGAGGAACGACCTCAAGGCCGGCCTCGTTGAGGGAATCCAATGTTCGGCGTATCGAGGCGGAGCCGTGGGGAAGATGGCACACATCCCTGGCGGTATCGTCGTCGCCTAATACGTCCAGCAGGGCCTGATCTACGCCTGCTTCTTTCAACGCGCGAGCGGTCCGGACGTCGAGCTGGCCGGAGTGGACTGTTATTTTCAGATCGGTTTGGGCCTTGAGTTCTCGAATCGTGGGAATGAATTGCTCCCAAGGTAGTCTGCCTTCCTGATCACATCCGCCGGTCACGAGAATGCCGTGGTCCCCACGGGCCACAGCGGCTTGCGCAAGGCGCTTCAAATCACTCGGATCCAGGGCATGTTCCATGGATTTCAGCAGTGTTCCCTTGCAGTGCCCACAATCCAGATCGCACTTGTCGCCGGTTATGGAGACTGCCCTGTATTTGCCTCTTCGTCCATCCACCACGAACATGCCGGGTAGATAAGCTGTCAAGCTCCAGCCATGCCTAGCTCTCGACTCGGACCACGCAAGCTCAAGAAGAGATGAGAGTTCCTGATCATTGATTTCGTGGTACCTGTCATTTTTCATATGAGCTCACCTTCAAGTACTACTGCCCGAAAAATGTGAATCTAGACAGCTCCTTCTCGGCTCAGGCATGGTACACGCCACTCCGTTTTCGGGTAATTGCGTCTTGTGTACCAAATTGCCCATGGTATGACGATGACAGCAAGCAACATCCCGACCCACCAGAATGATTTCCATTCAGTAAGATTGTTTCGCGCGTACGGTTGACCCATAAGTACGTCGATTCCTGTCAATATCCAGATGAGGCCGTTGTATGCCATATGCAGGCTGATCGGGACAAAGAGAGATCTCGTTTGGAAGTACAGAACAGACATGACGTAGCCGATGAAAAAGCTCCCAATAATATTGTCAGGGTGCAACAGGGCAAAAACCGCGGATGATGCAATAATGCCACGCGGCACGTTCCATTTGAGAGACCAGCGGGTCAATAAGAGGCCACGAAAAAAGAATTCTTCAACCACGGGGGCGATCAACACTATGGCGAAGAAACTCAACAGATTTACGAGGCCTTCCGCAAGATTCGTCATCGGGATAATCATCGGAGGACGACAAAAGAGGCACCAGTTGACGAACTTGGGAATGAGATAGGAGAGAGGAAGGTACAGGATGTAGGTTCCTGCAATGGCTAGCCCGATAAGGGGAAATGCCAAGAGCATGGAGCTTCTCAGGAGCGACCAGGGTGGCTGTGGTCCAAACAACACGGTAGGCGACAGCTTTGCCAGATATAGCAAGTACGCACCGCACAGCAAAAGGAAAACCTCACCGAGCACCATAGACGCGGCGTTTGCCAGCGGCGACTCCAGATTCACTCCCCACACGATGGAAAGGATACCGCTGACAATGAAGGTTGAAATGATTGCAAGCAGGATGCTTGCCAGCAAGGTCCTGCCTCGAATGACCGCAAATGGTGTGTGGCCGACTTGTACATCGGCATTGGGAGTTGCCGGTCTCCCTTCCGGCTTTCTGGCATTGCTTGCTTCAAGACGCGACTGTCGCCGGTCATAATCTTCCTGGGTCAAGTAACTATATTCTATTAATGTAGCGAAAACGGTGGGCAGTTTGTCGGCTGGAAAGTTAAACGCTGTTGTTATTTCTTTATCAGACCATCCGGCCCTGGCGGCTTCGGCGATCTTTTGTGCCAAAGCTTTCATATCGGATTGGGGAGCTGCTTGGGTCCCAGTTGATTCATTCTTGAGTTCGGCTGCCGTAAGGAGGCCCCGGACAAGCAGCTTGTCTTTAACGAATTGGAGTCCCTTGTCAGTGAGCCTGTACTTCACCATCAGTTGTTCGTCGGTCATCCCGCCTCTGATGTCCGCGATCACCTCTCTGGCTGAGATGGATCTCTTTTCGGCCACGTTTTAGGTCTCCTCAGAACTTTCAGCCACAACTTCTCGTCGAATGATCCCGCGTCAGCTCTCCAACGCAACTTTCACATCATTCTTTGGCGCTCCGAATCCGCTTTTTGTAGCCTTTGAATCCGATCCAAGTCTCCTCGCATATGCTCTCAAAATCCAATTCGTTCCAATGCTGCATCATGAGGGCCCGCTTGGAGAGCGCGTGGTTGATAATGCCGTTGTAGATGGCTCGAATTTCGTTCTCGTATCCGACCAATGACTGACTACTGTCAGTTCTTAACGCCTCGGCTGCCGCGCGACCGGCCAAGTAGCCGGAGAGGACCGCCTGGGGAATCCCCGCGCCCGTGATCGGATGCGTGAGGCCCGCAGCGTCACCGCAGAATATCACGCCACCCGCCACCAGATTTTCTCGTAATCCGGAAACCGGTATCACTCCCGCGGCAAGCGCCAATCGACCCGGCTTGACGAAGCCGTTCTCACGAAGACGCTCCAGAAATTTTTGCAGTGCCTGGGAACCGGAGGCACCTAAGCCCGGAACTATTCCGATGCCGACATTGGCGGTGGTCCCCTTGGGAAACAACCAGCCGTAGCCCCCCACAAAATCCTTGTCCAAAAAAATGAAGGTCCCGTCCAATGATGTGGTGAGTGGGACCTCCGCCTGCAATCCTTGCAGAAGGTCAGGCCGCTTCATTCCCAAGGTCGCTGCAACCGAGGAAGCCGGACCGTCGGCAGCGATGGTTAGGGCAGATTTGACGAGCACCTCTTTCCCTTCGCACCTGACGATCCATGAGCGACCCTCACGGCGGAGCAGACGTGTGGCGCACATTACGGTTGCCCCTTTTGAAGCGGCTTCACGGGCCAAGTCCCGATCAAAGCGCACGCGATCAATGATGTAGCCGGGAGAAGGTATTCGGGTGCAACGGAGCACAGCTTTATCCGGGTTCAGGTACGCTGGAGAAGCCGAGAGGCCCAGGATGCGGGTCTCCATGAAATCCACTTTTTGCTGGATGCAGTCCCGATTCAGATCAAATTCGGTGAAGAGTCGAGTTGGTACGAATTCTCCACAATGCGGCTGTTCCCCAATTCTGGGCTTGGCATCTATCAGCAAAGTGTTGCAACCGGCTTCGGCTGCGGATCTCGCGGCACGTGCGCCGGCAGGACCGGCCCCGACAACCAATATGTCGCACACGAGCTTGTCACGCATTGAGATGTCTGAGGGTCTTGGCAATAAGATCGAGGTTGAGGTTCGTCTTATTATCGAAATTACCCCGATAGGCTAAAGATGCCTTACCTAAATCGTAGCAGGTAGTCGAATCGAGGTTGACCAGCACTCCCCTGGCTTTGACTTGTTCCATTTCCTCTTGATGCTTGGAGTAAAAGGCTTCGCAACAGGAACCCACATATATGGCGTCTTCGCGGGTACAGGTCGTCCGGAGCACCTCCATAAGGTGTTCAAAGCTCTGTACCGTGATCGGGTCCATGTTGAATGACCGGGCAATCTCGAAACACTCACCGATCTCGCATTGTCCGCATTCATCACACCCCGGAATCTGGCGATATGAGCAGTCGAGATTCTTTGAACAATAGGGGAGAAGAAGCCAGCGTGGTTTAAGGCGGTAAAATTCCGTGGGAGCGATATTAAGCAGGAACAGGTCATTGACTTCGGTCGGCGAAAAGCAACCGTCAAGCAGCGCGAGGCGCTCGGCGGAGGATGCCACCGCGTCAGCGACTCGTTCCGGCTCAATGCCGATTATATGCCCCGATGTGGAACCAAAAAAAGATTTGACAGCGCTTTGTAGAGAATTTGGCTCAGCCGCGATGCCTACTAGCGAGGCCTCAAGGTCCTGGATGAGGCGCGCGGGGACCGTGAAAAAATCTCCCGCAATAAGGGCCTGGCGCACTCTGCGGCCTCCAGGAGCCATCCACAAGTGAACTCGTAACGTTCCCGCCTCTGTTTGGGTAATGGATCTTACCGGTTCGCCTTCGTGAGGGGGACGCGAGCGGGACATTATCCATGTCGAACTCTTGAAATAGTCAATCTCGTCTGCGAGACGCCGAGCCTCGTTATCAGTGAGCGCCCCAGGTATCATTTCCCCACCGAGTTGTTCCTGAAATTCAGCCGCCATAGCCTCCTTGATTCGGTCAACAGACGGCGTCGGGGTCAAAAGGTCCGAGAGAAAGCAGATCCGCTCCATAAGTGATTGGATCTCGCGTTTCTTCAGTTTTTCCACGGGAACGCGAAGCGCTCTCAGGAACAGCTCAACTTCGTTCTGCACAAGGAGCGTGCCCTGAAACATCACCCCGCCGGATATCATCACTCCGCCCGTGCCGGAAATCTTGCGGCCTTCCACCTCGATATCATTACGGGGTCTGAAGCAGGCCGGAATCCCAAATCGAGACAATCCCGAGGCGGCTATGCCACAAATTTTGCGCAGTATGGTTTCATAGGAGCCACGACAAGGCTCTTCGCCGGGAACACCGAAAAACTCCCAGCCAAGAGCGGATTCCTGAAACAGGATGGCTCCTCCGCCGGTGTGTCGGCGATTAATATCGATTCCATGCGCTCGGCAAAATTCCTGTCGAATCTCAAGATTGACATCCTGGTGATAGCCCACGAGCGCAGCAGAAGGTTTAAACTGTAAGAAACGCAGCGTAGGCGGACTCGCCTGCCGAGCTACTTCTTCAAGAATAATCCGGTCCAATGCCATGTTGGCAGCGGCGGAAATGGGCCCGGTATCAAGAAATCGGAACGGCTTCAAAGGGAAAACCTTCTGAAACTTTACTGCTACTGTTTCTCCAAAGCGGGCATGGCATCAAGCTCTTTGGTAACCTTCTCGGTCAAATCCGGTAGGTCTCCAGCATATATCAATGCCTGCTGCGTGAGGACTGCCGCAAGGCCTTCTTCTTTGGCTACCTTTTCCACAGCGGATTTGATCTGTGTTCCGAAAATATTCTGGATGGAACGTTGCTTAAAAGTCAACTTAGCCTGCAAGGATTGCTGTTCATTCTCAAGTGCCTGGACCTTGCCTTTAAGTTCGTTTTCCAGCTTTTCTCTCTCTTCTTTCTTGAGAGGAGACTTTTCGTCCTTAAGCTGTTCTTCGATTTTAGTCATTTGCTCTCTCATCCCTGCAAGCCTTGCATTAGATTCCGTCTGCATTTTTCTCATATCGTCCAGAGCCGCTTTCACTCTGGCCGAGTTTCCATAGACAGCTTCAAGGTTCACTTTTGCAAGCTTGAGATCGGCCGCGGATGACGGAACCGTCAAAACAATGGTCAACGTGAAGCAAAGGGCCAAGCATGTGGCGATCTTTAGACAGTGGCAGTAATTCATCTGAAGCTCCTTTCGCAATGTCTCCGGATGACAATAGTGCAAAGTTGGTTTGGTGTCTATGCCGAAATCAAAGCACGAGTAATCATTCAATTGAGGGTGTCAAGAAAATGTTAGTGGATCACGGCGTGACTGTTTACAGCCAAGGCGAGCACATATCGAAAAGACGGCACTGTGCGCTAATGAGGATCCCTGGAAATCTCAAGCGGAGCCAAGCTTCTTTTCTATGCCGGAAAGCCGGTTATCAATGGAAGCAAGTTTGGCGAGGATTGCTTCAAGGGTTTCGGCAACTGATCCCGGCTTATCTTCGACATTGACCGAGGGAGCACTGGGTGATGACTCCTCCACCGGCAGCTCTTCTTGCTGAACCATGGCCGTCTCTGGCGCATCTCGGTCGGGCACATCCTTTTCATGTATCTTATCGTCTTCGGTCTTCTGGTCGACACTCTTGAGTGATCGAACAATTTCCGAAGGCCTGTCAATTTCAATCTGCCCAGGCACGGCGGAGTCAGGCATCTCCCTGTGAGACAGAGGCACTCCTTTGAAAAAATTATTGAATTCTTCTTTAGTCATGTCGCCTCTGCGATACGAAGCGAGAAGCATCACAGCCAATTCCTGTTCCGAAGTTTTGTACTTCTTGATGAGTTCGGCCTTCATCGAGCCGCTTCGCGCCATTTCCAGAACCTCGGATGGGGTCGCAAGGTCTTCCAATTTTGCCATAAGAGCTTCTCCTGGAATATCTGGAATATAAACTCATTATATAGGGTAACTTCCCGAATATCAAGAAGATTAAGATGCACGATATAGGCGTTGCGGATGCTAGCTGAGACCAAGCGAAAAAAGTTGCATTTAAACCCAGATTTGTTGAAATTCCTCCATCCCTGGAGCAATCCGGGAACATCGCTTCGGTGAGCTTTGGGAAACAAATAGCGATATGTCAACGAATGAGCTGCAGTATGAAGCCGCTGTATCTTAGAACAAGAGTGGGCGTCTTTCTGCCAACAGGCTATTCGATTCCCATGTAGCTTAACAATACCTATGTCGCCCACCTGAAGCCAAAAAGATCGAAGAGGGAAGGCAAATCATGAAAATTTTGATTCCCATCCTGTTCTTGTTTGTCTGTTCGGTCCTTGAGCCGTATACGACACCAGCGGCAGACTTCGGACGCAGTGAAAGCGCCCTCAGTGACTTCAAAGCGGTACGATACGAAAGTATCTATACGAAAGTTCCTACATCGGGAAAGTTGGTATCCATAAAGATAACCGATAGTGGGAAAATTTATTATATCTGCCGGGAAAAATCCGGGTACGTCATTTATAACCTGGAAGTCAGGCCCACAGAGGGAATTCAGGAAAGAATTCAACAGGAGTTGAAGAAGCAGGCCCGGAATTGGGCTCACATCAAACCCGATGAATTAGTATTCACAAAGGAGATTTTCGAGCGTGAAATAAAGCGGCAGTTGTCCAAAGACAGTGAGGCCGTGTGGGTGCGCAATGAGATAATTATAGAAGAGCCTGCTAAACCACAATCAGCGGGGCAATAGAAAATGTTTGTCCTCGAAAAGGGGGGCACAATCTGCATTTTGTACAAGCGATAATTAAAATGCGTTTAGTTAAGAAACCTGGTACAAAGCCGCTGCTCATAGTGTTTGAAGGCATAGACGGCTCCGGAAAGACGACACAGGCAAACATGCTTGCTAAGCGCATGCAAGCCGATGGAATTCCTTATGTCGTTACCGCGGAACCTTCCGATGGTCCGTTCGGGCAGATGATAAGGTCTCTAGGGAGCCGACCGGAGCCGGAGGAAGAGCAGCGTCTCTTTACTGAAGATCGTCGGGATCATGTTCAGAGAGTCATCCTTCCCGCGCTGAAACGAGGGCGGACAGTGATCTGTGACAGGTATGTTCACTCCTCTGTGGCATACCAGGGCGCGAGAGACATGGACCCTCAAAAGATCCTTGCCGAAAACCTTCGCTTCGCTCCGGCCCCGGACATTATCTTTCTGTTGGAAATATCGGTCGAGCTGGCACTCTCGAGGATAGGCGCCGCGCGTTCCGGGGTTTTTTCGGCGTTCGAGGGTCGGACCAGCCTGGAGGCCGTACTTACGATATACCAACGGATGCGCAATCGATTGATACATCGTCTGGATGGCAGCCTTTCTCCTGAAGACCTTCACCATAAGGTGGTGGGCATCATCAGGTCTGTAATCGAAGATCTCGAGGACGCTGGAACAGAAGCTGCTGAGAAAAAATCTTCACTCACAACCTGGCCTTGCGATCAGTTATGACGACGGATTACAAACTGTCATTGGGGAGGAAGTAGCCCAAGCAATCTCCGCTTCTGCGTTTCGTGGGAGCCAACGTGAAATTGTCCCGTATCCCCTCTAATCCAGAACCGCGGGTTATAGGGATTCTCAAAAGTAATCACGAATTGCAAAGAGCGATCCCCGGAAATCAGTAGGTGCCGGCCTCCGTGCCGGCACATTTTGTGTATATAAATCAACTAGTTCGGGCCGGAAGGGACGCCGGCCCCTACCAAGTTCTTCGCCGCACAGATATTGGATTACCTCCAAACTTTCGAGAACCCGCTCTAATCAGACAAAACTTTCTGGAAATTGATATAAATGTGAAAAAGCTTCATAGTATTGTGATAACAAATTGACACAACAGGCTTTTGTCTGATATTATGTGTGACGAATTATTCGAGTTGATTATGAGGATGAGATTATGCGCACTATTCGGCTCCTCTTCGGCATAGCAGTAGGATGCTTGTTGCTAAGTGTTGTTTCCTATTCGATAGCAGGCGATTACAACCAACGCTTTGTCCGAAATTATCCTCCCGGTTTCAATGGCATGTGGTACTACGCTGAAAGGTTCATCGAGCCTGAGAGGACTGACCCTATGGTTAACGAGAGATACCGATGGGACAAGTTCATGAGCCGAATTACGGAGCTATCTTTTCCTTTCTGGCCCATACCCTATGATTGGGAATACGGAACGACGCGCAGTGATCCGGTATACGGAACGGCGCGGGCTTTCAATCTGCCGGATTATAATAGAAACGATTGGTGGTAGGACCGGAGCGGGCTGCAGGCAATGGCAATTACGCAATGCCTAGGCTGACACCGGATTGGTATCACTTATAACAATTCGCATTCAAAATCCCGCCTTCCCCCCTTGATTCTGGGGACACCATACTTAATTTGAGACACGGGGCGGTAGCCCGTGTCATTGTCAGAGTTATGGTTGAATTAGCACGTGTTGTTGCTCCCGCAACACCTCACCACGTGACGCAATGTGATAATCGTCGGCAGCCCGCTTTCTTTTGTGATGAAGATTACTTGGCTTATATCGGACTGATGGCTGAGTGGTGTTTCCGCTGTGGTCTCATGCCGAACCATGTTCACATGGTCCGAAAGGTGCGTCGAGGCCGCCACAAGATAAGTATGGTATCCCCAGAATTCGACTGCCCCACCAAGAAGGTATGATGTCCTCGGATTTCCGAATCTCGATGCTCAGAATGACAGCACCGCGGAAAGGCCCCCACCCACGAGAAATCTGCTATACGAGGTAGTGTTGCCTTGAGATTGGGAAAAGAAGTTGGGAGGAAAAGGAACGCCATTGCCAAAAACCTGGATCCTGGCATTGTAGTCCCAGTTCCCCAGCCCTCGAAGACTCATCCAGCTCGCATTGCCCCAGATCCCAACTGCCAATGCGGGCAGGATATTGACATCGTAATCGAAACTGGCTTCCAGAAAGGCTGCTGGCTTCAGCACGTGGTATTGCAGATTCTCCGCTGAAACTAGCGCCGTGCTAAAACCAAAAGTGAAAATGGTGAGATCAAAAAGAAGGGAAACAGGAATTTTCATTTCCGCGGATGCGAACGGGCTCCCGATCAAGTATGCTTTGTAGCCGGGGCCAACCATTTGGATGCCCACATATGGAATCCAGAGATCGGTGAGCAGATCACTATAGTACCTCTGATGGCGTACAAACGTGGAAAAAGGCAGAATCGCGCCGGAATCGTCGAAATTCAGGGGCGCACCGTTGAGTCTTCTCGGATCGCCGAGGTTCAAAGACAAGTGGTCTCGCCTAAGCCCTACCATTACAGAACTATTGTTCCTCAATCGATATAGCAGTTGACCGTCTATCGCCCACCATTCCAGTTGAGTTCCGGTCCATGTGACTGCTTCTTGGCCCTGAAGCACATGCTCCTGACTTTCGAATACCGTCACGTTCTTTTGTGCATTAGCTTGCGCCCTGAGGGCTGCAGACCAGGCGGAAGGACAGTCTACCACCGCGGCCAATGAACCCGTCCATATGTTGGCATTCCTCAGCTCCAGGTCAAGCGTGCTCCCTATGGGAGCGGGCATGTTGAAGGACAGGCCCAATTTCTGATAGCCAATTTGGACTTCGGGCGTTATTCTTGCCCAACCCCAATCGATCGATCCCATTCAGGATAACAGTGGCAGATCTTGGCCGCGTGACGTGTCAATGGAGACGAAAAGGATGAATAGCGGTAAGAACCAAATAAATGCCTTTCTTACAAAGCTGACAGACCCCATGTTCCCCCCGAACCAAATTCATTATAAGCGATATCTCTAGGCCCCTTGTTCGAAATTCCGCTCCACGCCTCAACAAACTCTGAGCTTGTGCCGATTCTCATGCCCCTCCCATGGAAATTGACACAAGCAACAACATCTCTGTGGAACGGATTCGGTGGATGTGAGAATATCATTTTGCAGATCGGTACGGCAAGGAATTCATCAACCAGGAATTCCGGAATTCTGGGGACACCTTACTCAAGTAGGCCCAGAGGCGCGAATTCCGTGTGGTGTCTCCGGACAGCGGATCGTGGCGAGCTGATATGATCCTTGCTTCCGGTTCCGGTGACACCATGCGTAACTTGTGACGCGGGATAGTGCCTGTGTTATTGTCAGGATTATGGTTGGATTAGCACGTGTTGTCGCTCCGGAAGCGACTTGCCACGTAACGCAACGCGATAATCGTCGGCAGCCCACTTTCTTTTGTGATGAAGATGGTTACTGGCGGAGAGAGAGGGAGTCGAACCCTCGGAACACCTTGTGGGCGTTCACGCGATTTCCAGTCGCGCCCCTTCGGCCACTCGGGCATCTCTCCGACAACCTGAATAACAACTATAAACCGGCACAAATAGGGCGGTCAAGGAGAAACGGTCATGAAACCCGATTCCACGACCAATCATCGGAGCGGCTTTGTCGCGGTGGCGGGTCGGCCGAATGTCGGCAAATCAACTCTCGTGAACCGTGTACTCGGACGTGAACTTTGCATAGTCACACCTAAACCTCAGACCACAAGGCACGCTATTACAGCCATATATACTGAGCCGGACGTGCAAATGGTGCTGCGAGACACGCCCGGAATACACGAGGCCCAAACCCCTCTTAACCGCGCACTTGTCGCCACTGCGATGAAAACTCTTGAAGAAGCGGACGTGATCCTGTTCATGGTAGAGCCTTCAGCGGACATTCACCCGGAAGATCTCCGAATCGTGGATGTGATCCGAGCATCCAAAGCGCGGTCCGTGCTTGCCATCAACAAGATTGACACTGTGGAAAAGCCTTTGTTGCTTCCGATCATGGAAGCATACGCCAAAATCTATTCTTTTGAGCAAACGATTCCAATTAGCGCCACATTCGGTTCAGGTGTGGAGGACCTGATTAAGGCCCTCCGCGAATTGCTCCCCGCGGGTCCACCACTATTCCCGGAGGACGACATAAGTGATCTACCGGTGAAATTCTTTGTGGAAGAATTCATCAGAGAGCAGATAACGAAAAAGACAGGGGAGGAAATACCTTACAAAACCGTGGTCGTGGTGGAGAGCTTCATAGAACAAGCAGACAGAGTGCTTATACGGGCCGATATTCACGCTGAAAAGGCAGGCCAGAAGGGTATTTTGATTGGAAAAGGCGGAAAAATGATCAAACAGATCGGTATGGCGGCCCGGAAAAAGATTGAGGAGTTCCTGGGCGTGAAGGTGAGATTGGAACTATTTGTGAAGGTTACCCCGAATTGGACCCGCGATCCCAGGCAGTTGGCCGAATTCCTGGACATCAGGAGCAGAATGTGATGAAGCCCGACCCCTCCTGCGAGAAACCTATTATTGTGTCATGCGAAGATTGGCTTTGTTGTTATTCGATCCTGAACAGAGATTCATCGAACTCCGGTTTGCCCTCGTATTTTCTCATGAAAAAACCCGGCGCCATATCAATATTCATGATGATTTGAGGATCAACCTGAACTCCGGCCTCATGCAGAGCATTCACCACGGCCTCGGGAGATGGGGGGCAGGTCTTCACGACTATCATGTCATTTATGTTCGTATCACCCTTATTGGCTTGGTACAAGCACTTTCCGATTAGAATTGTCTTTTTCCTGCCGGGTGTGGGCTTCATGATCTTACCCGTGAGGATTTCCACATCGTCCCATGGTTCGCCTCTCCAGGCCATTGCAATGGCGGCCAGAATCATACCGGTGAGCATCGAACAGTAGGTGCAGATACTGAGATCGTATTTTCGGTAAGAGATACCTTTTATGCCCATTTTTTCCATCGTTATGGGTAGAGTGCTCGCTTCGTTGTATGCAAAGCTGTATTGGAGATTCATGGAAACGTCCGGGAGTTTCTCGCCGATCACTTCCACGTCGGACAGGTCCGTCGGCCTTTTTCTCTCAGCCGCAGCGTGGGCAAGGTGCGGGACCTGAGATGTCTCATATCCCAGGATTTTGGCGCCCACCTTGTCAGCCGACAACGTATCGGTGGAGGCCACTAGCAGATTGCTCCTTCTGATCTTACCGTCAAAAGCTGGCCCCCGCTCGTTTGTATAAATGCCGTCCAGGAGAGTGAGACCGGGAGGGACCTTGTCGGAAAGTCTCGAAACCATGAAGTGAAGGTCCTTTTCCGGATCCGCGGAATGGCATTTTTTTCGTGAGTTCACATCGATGGTGCCCTTGATGTTCTTGATCCCCAGACTCACCACTGCTTGGGCATGAGTTTTTAGGACCGGGAGGTTAACCACAAAGTCGCTGTGGAGAATGTCGGTGTTGAAGTTGAGCTGCACGCCATCACCAAGATCCACCTTTTCAAAGGGACGCTCAAGAACATTGATCACTTTTACGCCGTAGCGCTTTTTGAGCGTATTATAACCGAGCATCTCGAAGGCGTGAGACGTGGTCTCCCGGTCCTTGGGGTCGTACACCACAGTCCCTTCTCCGATGGTGATATCGTCGATGCCTCTCTCTTTAAGCAGGATGACCATATCGTGGACCACTCGGGATGTTGTTATTACACCCCATTTGGGAAAGGCGACTTTTGTGGTCCAGAAGACGATGTTCGGTTTGATAAAGACCTTAGTCCCAGCGTCACTTGCATTCTCCAACCCATTGCACAAATCGACAGCACGCCGTACGGATTCGATAGGCGTATCATATCGGACCACGGATACTTTCTTTCTGTCCATCGACGCTGACTCCTATCTGAGGCTGCCCGAGCGGATAAGGGCGCCACTGAACATGCGCTATCTTTGTGGGACCGGCGATGCCGGTCGCTAGTGGACAATGCAACGCACGCACGGGACCGGCAAGATGCCGGTCCTACTAGTATAGAAGAAACTGCGACCGAACCTTGAGCCATTCATTCAGGCGCTCTTCCCACTCTCTTTCCATATCCAGTATGGAGCGCCCCTGTTCAAGGCCAAGGCGGACGCCTGCGTCTCCAATGATTATGTCTACCGGGAGTTTGTCCGAAACGTATTCGTAAGGAGGCTGCGTCCACTGAAACTCGTTTGGGTGCAGTTTCACCATAGCAGAAATGAGAGCGAGAGAGCACCTGTATGGACGGTACGCTTTTCTGTCCAAAATATGAATCTGAAATCCGTTGCAAATTTGCTCCGCCCATTTGTCAAATGTCGGCACGAAACCGGTCTCTCGAAGAGCGATTCCTGTCAACGCGTCGCGTTCGACTATTTCCAGGAGTTTCTTAGGTTCCAGGTAAGGAGCGCCGAAGATTTCGAACGGCCTTGTGGTGCCGCGCCCCTCAGATACGTTGGTCCCTTCAAGTATAACTTGTCCCGGATAAACCAGCGCTGTCTCAACCCAAGGCATATTCGGTGAAGGGAGCACCCAGGGCAGGCCGGTTTCATCAAAGTAGCTGTTTCGGTCCCAACCTGACATGGGCACGACGCTGAGACGGCAACCGATATTGTATTCTTCATTGTACAATTGCATCAGTTCGCCCGGCGTCAGGCCATGACGCATTGGGATCGGGTGTGGCCCGACAAATGAAGAATATTCCGGATCGAGGAGGTTGCCCTCCACTTCTCTGCCACCGATAGGATTGGGCCGGTCGAGGATTACGACGTCCAGACCGGCCTCGGCACAAGCTTCCATCACATGCATGACCGTCGTGGCATAAGTGTAAACGCGGGTCCCCACATCCTGAATGTCCACAAGAACCGTATCCAAATTTTCCAACATTGGCGCCGTGGGTTTTCGAATCTCGGAATAGAGGCTGTAGACAGGTATGCCCAGATACGGATGAACTCCGTGGCCGGTTTCCAGCATATTGGCCTGCTCTGTCCCGGCAAAACCATGCTGAGGGCCGAAAAGGACCTTGAGCCGGCCTGGAAAAGCTCTGTTCAGCAGATCAGCAGCCGGAAGCAGAGCAGAGTTAACCGAGGCTTGATTATAAAGAAGGGCCAGATTACCGGAGCGGGCAAGTAGCTCCGGCTCGCGCAAAACCCTTTCCAGACCTGTTGTCACCATAGCACGTTATTTGAGGAGGAGTGTGGACGGTGCATTGAGTGATTGATTACTCCCATCGTCCGCCTCTGCCCCGATGCAGATCAATGGCCTGATCGCGTCTCCAGACCTTTATGGTCGTTTCCCCTTTGCCCCCCGCCACCACTGAATTCAGTACCCACGAGACAATGCTCACAACGATTGATGCAAATAATGCCGACCAGAATGAGGCCACATACACGCCGGGGACTATGGCGCCTGCAAGCTCAAACAGCAGGGCATTAATTACCAAAATAAAGAATCCCAGCGTCAGTATGGTGAGTGGGAGGGTGAGTATGACCAGGACCGGCCTCACCACGGCATTAAGTATCCCGAGTATTGCCGCGGTCAGCATGGCGCTGCCGAAGCTATCGATTCGCACACCGGAAATTAGATAAGGAACCGCCAAAATGGCCAGCGTTGTGATCAGCCAACGAATTAACAATCCGGCCATCTCTACTCTCTCCCTCTAAGATTAAAGATATCGCCAAGCTTGGCGGTATCCAGATTCAGAATTTGTGAAACACGGCACTCAGCGCGTACTCAATGATGCTAGGCTTTTGAATCCTTGTCTTTTTTAATGAAAGGTGTCAGCAAATCAATCGGTACGGGAAAGATTGTAGTCGAATTCTTTTCGGCAGACACCTCCACCAGCGTCTGTAAGAACCTGAGCTGCAGGGCGGTGGGTTCCTTCGCTATGATTTCCGCGGCCTCGGCAAGTCTCCCTGCGGCCTGAAATTCACCTTCAGCAGCAATAACTTTAGCTCGCCGTTCTCTTTCGGCTTCTGCCTGACGAGCTATAGCTCGCTGCATCTCGACGGGCAAGTCTATTTGCTTCACCTCGACCATGCTCACCTTTACTCCCCACGGCTCTGTGTGCGCGTCGAGGATCTCCTGCAATTGGACGTTTATCTTTTCTCTTTCAGCGAGAAGCTCGTCCAGTTCAGACTGTCCGCAAACGCTTCGGAGTGTAGTCTGGGAAAGCTGAGAGGTGGCGTAGAGATAATTCTCCACTTCAATAACTGCTTTGGTCGGGTCCATCACACGAAAATAGATGACGGCGCTCACCTTCACCGAGACGTTGTCACGAGTGATAACATCTTGAGGCGGCACGTCCATGGCTACGGTACGCAAACTGACCCTCACCATGCGATCAACCACAGGAATAAGAATGATCAGACCCGGCCCTTTGTGATCTATTACTCTGCCCAATCGAAATATCACGCCTCTTTCGTACTCGTTGAGTATTTTTAAGGCCATGAATAGAAAGATGATCACCAGCAGAATTATGATTCCAAGACCCGTTTGCATTGAATTTCCTCCTTCATGAATGAAGCGTAAGGTTTTCAGGCACGCATGCGAGAGACTCTCATCCTGATCACGCCAGTCGTAACATCGAAAACTAGTGAAAGGCTCCCTGGGATCAACCCCCATGCTCTTGCGTAACGACTAACAAAAGGCTTTCCACACGGATCACCCTGACTCTTTCGCCCTTTGGAATATGCCTGTCTGCTCGGGCATTCCAAAATTCGCCGTGAACCGAGACTCTTCCCCCCAGGTTCACGTCCGTCAGAGCTATCCCGACTTCGCCGACCAATCCTTGCTCACCTGTGCGAGGCTTTTTGAGCCGTGCCCTTACCACTAGTCCTAGTGCAACGATGAAAAAGGCGGAAACCGTGGCCACCATAGGAATAATGACCGTCCACGAAACTCGCATGGCCGCTTCTTCTGTTTCAAACAGCATTATCAGACCCAGAGTCAAGCTAATTATCGCACTTACGCCAAGCATCCCATAAGATGCAACCTTTAGTTCCAAAATAAAAAAAATTATCGCCAGAATGATCAGTAGGACACCAACGAAGTTTACCGGAAGAACTTGAAATGCAAATGCGGACAGGAGCAGACAAATGGCTCCCACCACTCCCGGGAAAATCAAACCGGGGCTATAGAATTCCGCCAACAATCCAATTATCCCTCCCATCATCAGCAAAGAGGCAACATTAGGATTAGCCACCACATTGAGGACTTTGAAACGCCACCCAGGTAACATTCGTTCCACACGGGCGTCTTTGGTACTGAGAGTGTAGGACTGTCCGTCTTTGTCTATAGTTTTTCCGTCCATTTTTTTCAGGAGATCCGGCACTGAATCCGCTATAAAATCAATTACTTTAATCTCCAATGCTTCTTTGGCGGTAATTGAGACGCTCTCTCTGATGGATCTTTCGGCCCATTCCGCGTTGCGGCCCTTCTTTGTTACCAATCCTCGAAGAAACGCAGTCAGGTCATTTACAACTTTCTCTGACATAGTCTGAGGAATGTCCTCGCCGCCGCTGGCTACCGGATGGGCTGCTCCTATATTGGTTCCAGGAGCCATTGCAGCCACATCGGCTGTCATAGTAATGAATGTGCCGGCAGATGATGCTGATGAACCACTCGGCGCGACGTACACCACGATTGGGATTTTGGCATTTGTCATTTCTTTGATAATGCTTTTGGTAGTCGTGACAACGCCTCCAGGTGTATCCATCTGTATAATTAAGCAGGAGGCCTTATTCTCAGTCGCTTTTTCAATTCCTTTGGTTATGTAGTCCAGCACAGCAGGGTTTATAGAGCCATTCACGTCCAGGAGGTATACCACCGGCTTATCTGATTTGTCTTGCCCCCACGGGGTTGTCGGTTGACCATGGGAAAGCACAAATCCGCAAATAGTCATGAGAATGAACATTACAATTCTGTTTCGATTCATATCCTGTCTCCGGGGGCTCGGATCTATAAACCGAGCACGGTCATAACCTTCTTCAGATCGGCCCAAGCTTCTGCCTTAAACCGCCTGCTCTCGCCCTCTCTGAGGAGAAACGAAGGATGATAAGTCGGCATCACGGGCACGCCCTGCCGGTCGTGGAATTTTCCGCGAAGCTTTCCAATGGGCTCTTCCGTTTCCAAGAGAGTATTCGCAGCAATCTTTCCAAGGGCCACAATAACTGCCGGCTGAATAGCCGCGATTTGCCTTTCCAGAAAAGGGAAGCAAGCCCTGATTTCCTCAGAGGCCGGGTTACGATTTCCGGGCGGCCGAGATTTGACTACGTTGGCGATGTAAACATCTGACCGATCGAGATTCATCGCCTGAATCATCTTTGTCAGTAGCTGACCGGCTCGACCGACAAAGGGCCGTCCCTCGCGGTCCTCGTCCGCGCCTGGTCCTTCGCCGACAAACATCAGTCTGGCCGACGGATTGCCTTCTCCGAATACTATATTCAGTCGGTCGCGGTGCAAAGGGCACCTTGTACATTCGCCCAGATCTTCTCGTATCTCCTCGAGAGTTTCAATATGACGGCTTTTGTGAGGCATCATCACCTCGGTCATCCCGAGATTCCGTTGATACTCAAGGTAATTCCGGGCCAATTGCATCCAATTTTGACTATTTTTAGACATATTCCGTTGAAAGCCGGATCTTACGACACGGCCTTCTTTCTCATTTCCTTGACGCGATCCAAAATCACGTCAGCCACCTTGTCCTTGGACATCAAATCCAGTTTCTCTTCCGAACCCGAACGGTGCAGGAGATGCACAATATTGGTGTCAAAATCAAAGCCTGCTCCTGGCCGGCCGACATCGTTGAGCACCAGCATGTCCACATTTTTCCGTTTCAACTTGGCCCTCGCGTTCTTCAGAACGTCTTGGGTCTCTGCGGCGAAACCGACCAGGATCTGATCTTTCCGTTTCTTTTCTCCGAGAATTTTGAGAATATCCGGATTTTTCACAAGTCTCAACGAAGTGCCGATGTCGTCTTTTTTCATTTTGCCTTCATTGAAGGTTGCCGGTCTAAAATCCGCGACGGCCGCTGCTTTTATGACAACATCCATCGCGGGAAAGGCCTCGATCACTCGAGCGTGCATTTCCAGCGCCGTGCGTACGGGAATGCAGCGTACCCCCTTCGGTGTGGGGATCTTTATCGGACCTGCAACAAGGGTGACCTCCGCCCCGCGTGCCGCCGCTCTCCGAGCGACGGCCACCCCCATTTTCCCGGACGATCTATTGGTCAGAAAACGCACGGGGTCCATGGGTTCCTCTGTGGGGCCGGCCGTAACGAGAATGCGCTCCCCTTCAAGATCCCGAGGAGACAGAATGGACAGGACCCCGCTCACGATGCTTTCCGGTTCCGGCATCCTGCCTTCGCCTTCCCATCCACAGGCCAGCCACCCTGATTCGGGTTCCATTATATGATAGTTTAGTTGCCGGAGCTTTTCGATATTCTCTTGAACAACCGGATTGCGATACATATTAACGTTCATTGACGGGCAGAGCAGAATCGGAGCCGTGACTGCCATAAACACGGTTGTGAGCAGGTCGTCGGCTATCCCGCCGGCAATCTTCCCGATCACATTGGCTGTCGCGGGCGCAATAACGGCCAGGTCCGGCATATCGGCCAGTGAGATATGTTCCACCGACGGCCTGTTACGATCCGCCCACATGTCTTCGTGGACCGGATTTCCACTCAGAGTTGCCAGGGTCAGTGGGGTGACAAAATGGGTCGCGGCTCGAGTCATGATAATGTGAACTTCCATGCCGGCCTGCACAAGAAGCCGCACTAAAGACGGTGTCTTGTATGCCGCTATCCCACCCGTTATCCCCAGAAGAACCGTTGTGCTCATTGATGAGTCCTACAGAAGGGTGGCCCTGTTCCCGGTTCCACAATAGGAGACCGGAACAGCCGATGGAAAAATGTTAATATCTTTAATCTTTATAACAACACGCCTCAGTGCTGTCAACGAACTCTACGGAATACTCGTCATTCCAGATGACAAGAACAGGAGGTCTCCGGAAGAACCGGCTTTTCACAGGGCTCAAGGCTCTACAATCCAGTGCAGGCATCCACTCGTAGGGCTTCGACTTGTCGGCCATGAATCAACTCTGTTGACAGCCCCTCTTCGTGTATGGAATTATATGACTCTGAACAGGCTGATCAGGGCCCCGAAAATGCTTACATAGTGCGCCCGTAGCTCAGCTGGATAGAGCAACGGACTTCTAATCCGTAGGTCGCAGGTTCGAGTCCTGCCGGGCGTGCCAAAAAATGCTATGATGCTGCTAAGTTAACCGCCCGTATCGGGGCGGTTTTCTTTTTGAGGATGGTCATTGTGGCCATTTTGTGTCCAGGTTGACCGCAAACCTTATTGGCCGCCTCAATTAGGTTTTCGAGTTCCGGCATAGAGTAGTGTGTCGTGATACGTTTGCTTTTATGCCCGAGCAAGTCCTGTCGATCCTCGAAATTCACCCCCGCTGCCCGTAGTCGCCTCCCAAAAGTATGCTTCAAGTCATGGACTCTCACTTGTGGAAGTCCGGCTCGCTTCCGGGCATTCTTCCAGACCGTGCCATGCATTCTGTAAAGCGGCCTGCCTTTATGGGAAAACACATGAGTAGGATGTACACCACGCATCTCCTGAACAACGGCCCTGGCAAGCCGGTTTAAGACAACCAGCCTGTCGGTCCTATTCTTCACAGCGTAGGCAGGAACAATGAAAACGCTGGTGTTAAGCTCGGGAATCGGCTGCTCCCATTCCCAGCGTAGGTTGCA
>DATJPW010000213.1:0-4485 GCA_035506215.1 Desulfomonilaceae bacterium | reverse complement strand
AATACTGGCTGGCCACTTGTGGCAGCGTAAGGGCAACCTTTTCGGGTTCGAGGGAACCACCGCTCACCCGGTTATCTTCCCGAAGACCCCCGAAATGGCTCGACCGAGGCATAATTAGGGGTAAAGCTTCCGGAGCAAGAGATGGACGTTGATAATTCTGAGAGTGGCGAGAGTCGCAGGAAATTTAAGCGAAGATATGCAATGTTCAAAATCCCGGTCTACGATGCCAAGACCAAGAAATTCGTCGGGCTCATGCAGGATTTGAGTGAGCAGGGTATTCAGCTGCTCGGCATCAAGGTAGACGTCAATTCGACTATGACGATGATCGTAGATCCTGCCGGTTACGTTAAAGGGCCGCCGATTTCTTTTCAGGCCGTGTGTAAGTGGGTGCGTGAGGAGGGCTCCCAGGGCTATTATGTCTCAGGCTTCGAAATTTTGAACATCTCCAACAAGACGAGAGACGATTTGATAGATCTCATGGAAACCGCCACTCTGGATTGATACCACCAAAACTAATTGGTTCAAATACGGACCGCATTGATTTCCTGGAAGATAATTCGGAGCCTGAATCGGGTTGGCCAGCTCCATTATAGAATTAGAGATTCTGTGATCATATCTTTTGGATAAGCACAGGCATGAAGAAGCCGAGCAAGACAATAGATGCCAAATCCGTCATTGATGACATCAAGGCGGGAATGTCCGATTCCTCCCTTATGGAAAAGTACAGGTTGTCAGTGGTGGGACTTGAGAGTCTTTTGCGGAAGCTCTGTGAGTCAGAGACTATTCGTCACATTAGAGCCGTGCATGTTGTTCGAGACCTTGTGGAAGGGATGCCGGATGGCCAGTTAATGGAGAAATACAAACTCTCAGAGGAAATCCTCAAAGAGGTCATGGAACACGGAGAACAATCGACATTTTTCAAGGAGCCTGACGACGCACGAGTCAAGCCCAGCGAAGGTGTGATTTCCGGCAGGGAGATTATACACGACCTACGTTCAGGCATGACACGTTGGGAACTAATGCTCAAATACAAACTTTCAGAGGCTCAACTTAAGAAAGCTGTTGAGATAATCCAGGCAGAGCGACGGAGGGTCAGAGAGGAGATTGCAGCAGATGTTCGATCAGGTGTGACGGGTTTAGAGATAATGCAGAAGTTTCAGCTCTCGAATTCAGGCCTCCAGAATGTTTGTCAAGAACTCCTGACAGAGGGACTGTTGGGACCGGCTGAGATGCAGGGTATCAAGCCTCCGATAGATGATGGTGCGTCCGTTCACAGTGAAGGGCGTCAAATTCCCAGGCGGTTTTCGGAAAAGGGCAGAGAAGCGGTGCCGAAACGCCAGCTTAAGGCTGCGGAATTCCTCTCGGACATTAGAGCTGGAATGGATGATGCCGGGCTAATGCACAAGTATGGGCTTTCAGCACACGAAGTCCTTAAGGTAATGTCCAAACTCATTTGGCGGGGCCTCATGTCCCCGGCTGAGCTGGAGCAACGCAGGTCTCTGGCCAAAACTGTTTACATGCCTGTATTCAAATGTTCGTCCTGTAATGAAATAACCTATATGAAGCTGGAAAAGTGCCCTCATTGCGGCGCATCCATGAAGAATTTGAACGAGAAAAAGTCTGACTTCGGTCTGTAGAAATTGTTTGCAACTTCGCCGGCCCTATTGTTATTGTCGAGCCAGACACGTCTTAAATGGGCAAGGCAGGACACTTCCAGAAAAATTCGGCGGCACGGAGATGAGTTAGAATTCTAGATTGTGTAAAAGGAAGCACTGGAAAACGAGTCAATTAGATGGCCTCACGATTTTTTCAGGGCAAGACCGAGGCACTATTCAAGGCTGTCAAGCTGGGTCAGCATGAACTGTTGAAAAAGCTTATCGCCAAGGGAGCGGACCCCAATTCCAGAGATGAAACGGGTGCCACGCTACTGATCAAGGCTTCTTTTACCCCTCACCATCTAGTTGTCAAAACTCTTCTGAATGCAGGAGCCAACACAAATTTTCCCGACACGAACGGTTTTACACCGCTTATAGCTGCATGCTTGTCAGATCAGAACACGATCGCAAAAATGCTCTTGGCGCGCAACGCTGATATCGAAGCTCAGGACAACGATGGTAGGACAGCCCTGATGGCCGCGGCTCTCAAGGGAAGCATGAAGTCATTGAAAACGCTTCTCGAATCCGGTGCTCGCGTCGACGTGCGATCCCCGGATGGGAGGACCGCGTTGATGTGCGCGGTGGAAGGCGAAGAAGCTCTTGCCGCAGCACGACTGCTTGATAAGGGCGCGGACGTCAATGCCGCGGACAACACTGGTCTCACGCCATTGATGATCGGAGCGCAAGGTAGCCATCTGGGCATTGTGGGTCTACTTTTGAGACGAGGTGCAAATGTGAATGCATACGACCGCGCAGGCGAGACCCCATTGATGAAAGCGACTCAAAGAGGCTTTCTAGGGGCGGTGGAGCTTTTGATTAATAATGGGGCCCATATCGACGCTCAAGATGTTGCCGGCCTAACTTCATTAATGGTAGCTTCGGATTTCGGTCATGCTGCGATAGTCGAATTGCTGCTTGGCCGCGGCGCTGAAATAGACTGCCGAGACAAGGGTGGGAGAACCGCCTTAATCTGGGCAGCTCGGCAGGGACATGTTGCGGTCATGGAACTGCTTCTTGACGCAGGGGCGGACATAGATGCTGAAGACAATGCCGGATTGACACCCGTCGAGTGGGCTTCGCAGGAATCGTGCGAAGAGGCGATGGAGCTGCTTCTCGAAAGAGGCGCACTGATTACGGCAGAAGCAGAAAAAACTATAACAGACATGGTTGAGATTTCCAGTGGAGGCGTCACCGAGACCTTGGAACTCAGCCTCGATCGCGGCATTCTTTCAGACATCTATGAGAAGTACGGGGAAAAAGAGCTGATCGAGGCCGCTGGCACAGGGCGTGTCGACGACGTGAAGCAACTCCTTGAGAATGGAGTGGACGTAAACAGTCGAGACAAGTTCGGACGTACCGCTTTAATGGCAGCGAGCTATAAAGGATGTGTCGCTGTTGTGCAGGCCCTCCTGGAGAGAGGCGCGGACGTGACCGCGGAGGACAAGGACGGGAAGACGGCCCTCATGAAGGCTTGTTCCTCGGGCGACCCAGAGATAGCGCTGTTGCTCATAGGAGCGGGCGTGGACGTCAATGCTGGGACGAAGCATGGTGTTACGCCCTTGATGAGGGCTGCGTACAAGGGTCACGCGGAGATTGTCCGGCTCCTACTGGAAAAAGGGGCTGACCTAAGCTGCAGAGATCAGGCTGGCCTTAAAGCGTTAGATTGGGCGCAGCGCAAAAGGAATACGTCGGTTGAGCACATCCTTTTGGATGCGAGCGCACGTTTGCAGCCCTTGAGGATTTCTGAACAGACTTTCCCAGGAGTATCGTCAGAGGCCTCCGGAAACTCGGAGGTGGTGGAGATCGAAAACCCGGAGGCTGAGATTGACCTGCCCGCGCAAAACTGGTCCAGGTTCTAAGTTAGTATGGGGTGGGACTTGAACTAAAATGGGGAGGCGCTCTTCAAGGAACAAAACTTGCTATACCTCTAACGTAACAAGTGGTAGATATTCGTGGGTCAGCAGATGTCTCAAACGGATCACGTGAGAAGGGACCCCATTGGAAAATGGCGGCCATTTTGGAAGGATTACAGTTCGCCCTTAACCACATTTGGCGGAAGGACCCGTATCGATGTTTGTCTTTTCAGTAGAATGTGTCGGAGACAAGGCGATTTGAGCAGTTCGCCGCGGTATCTCTTATGAAAAGGCCAATTGCCATGAATGAGCAGAATGGTGTTTCTCGGGACATTTTCAGGGGGGCGGAGAAGATCGAAATTTTTGGAAAGCTGCCTTCTTTCCTTTGGAGATACATCGATACAGGCCGAAACCTGATTCGGGATCTTAAGACGAGACCTGACGGTAAATCTGAGTCAGTCCACACGATGGAGAAGTTGCTGCAAATCCTTAATGCGGCCGCGGACCATCTGGAAAATCTGGAATTGAAGAATCTTTTGGGTGAACAGTCCAGCATGCTCAATTCTTTGAATGACGGGACCCTCTCTGCCGCCGGCTTCATCGACTCGTTCGAGGCAGGCTTGCCGATGCTTGAAAAGCTTGCGGGTCCACATGTCGATCCATCAACCGCTCTGTTTGATCCGGCTCATCTCGATTTAGATTTTGAAAAAGCTGAAAGTACAAAGGCCGGCAGAAGCGCAGATCTGATGGTGAGCGCAGACATATTGGACGACGTGAGGAATTACCTGGTACAGGAACTCATGGTTGAAGGAATTGCCTCCGTACTAGTCGTAGACGATGCAGGGACCTTGATCGTTAGTGTGGGCAGCAAGCCTTCTTTAGACGTGACATCTCTTGCGGCGGTGGCAGCGGCCAACTATGCCGCAACTCAGCACATTGCCCGCCTTATAGGTGAGCGGGATTTTGTGCTCCTATTT
>DATJPW010000212.1:0-10493 GCA_035506215.1 Desulfomonilaceae bacterium | reverse complement strand
TGCGTATTGGCCGGATGTCCCTAGCCGGCAGTCCTAAGGATAAACCGGGTCGGTAATTGTCCAGCCAAGGCTATCAGTTAGGCCCGGCGCTTGTGGTGAGGCCTACCAATTATTCTGGTTCGAATCGGCAAGTGGTGAACTGTGCCCATTGGACTACGTGGACGGGAAGGTCTCCTTCATCATGAAAGTGCTGATAAGGCATATGCAGGACCCTACGAGCAGGATCAGTAGCATGACCCGGTATCCTTCCAGCGAGTAATCACCTGACACGGCCCCGGGGTATGCGTCCAGGACCCATCCCAGCACGGGTTGGAAGATGGCCCCTCCTAGAAAGGGAAAAAGGTTCACTGTGCCCACGGAGGTTCCCGCAATCTCTACCGGAAATAGTTCTTTGGCGGAGGTAAAGCCGATCACCACAACTGCCGATGAACAAACTGAGAAAACAAAAAACACCGGATACAGTAAGGATCGCGCCAGTTCTGAAGGGAAGACGTTCAACAAAAGAACGTCAGCCAACAGGATCGCGCTCATGAGCGTAAGCACCTTCTTACGGCTGTGAAAAACCTTATCCGAAAGAGTACTGGACAATGGGGCACCGATGATGAGGCCCACGGCAAGCATGTTCAATACATTTCCGACCTCCGCACGGCTCAGGCCATATACATGCATGAGATAAGGGCCGGCCCAGAGGCCCCCAAAGCCGAAAAACACCCCACAGTCGAAGAAGAACCATACCGCTAGAGGCCAGAAATACTTTTCGGTGACTACTCTTCGAGCACCGTCCCAGAGGGAAATGGCAATGGGTGCAACCGGACTTCCCGGCCCACTGTGATCTATCTCAGCAATGGACGGCCAACCATTGTCCTGCGGGCGGTTACGTACCAGGAACCATACGATCACCGCCATTACCAGGGTTCCTATCCCTATAAGTTCGAACGCCGAACGCCATCCGAGCCATCCTGTGACTAGAGCCAGCGGAGTAGCAGCCGTCAGGGCCCCAACACCTCCCATCAGACTCAGAATCGCAGTCACAAAAGCAAACTCACGTATGCGAAACCATTGAGAAAATACCTTCATTGCCGGGATGAAGACCATGGAAACGCCTACCCCGACCATTACTCTTGCAGCCACCGCCATTCCGATTCCCGAGGCGAGACCGAAGAGCAGGCTTCCCACCCCGGCTATCGCCAAGAAAACCGTCACACTCTTGCGTGGGCCAATGGAATCTGAGAGCAATCCTGCTGGGAATTGCATCAAGGCGTATGGATAAAAATAGGCCGACGCGAGTATCCCCATCAATCCACCCGAAGCGTTAAAGGCCTTCTGGAGGTCCACAGCTACCACAGCCGGACAGAGCCTATGGAAGTAAACGAACACATAGGCCAGGGCCATGATCCAGAAGATCAGCCAACGGTAAATGAGTACCTTTCGGACAAGATTATCATTCATCGTTGCGTTTTTCCTTTGGTGGCGAGTTACTTACGGTTTCTCTTCCAAAAAAGCCTGCACTTGCGAAATTAGACTCAGTCGGTTCTTCTCAAGTGCGATCGCGTGGGTGCCTTCGCTCAGTACCACGTGGCGTTTGTATGGCGTATTGACAAGTTTGCCGAAAATCTCTTGTGCCATATACAGCGGCGTGTCTTGATCCCATTCAGCGAGGATCAGCAGCGTCGGCACCCGGATCTTGGCCGGATCGTAGGTCGGCTCGCCCTTGCCCCAGAAGTCGGCGATATCCTTGATCACGCCATTGGGGGCTCGCAGCACCGGCGGATTCTGTTTTGCGCCCACAGGGTCTGTGGCGAGATTTTCAGCCCACCATTTGTCGAACCAGTTCTGTGGACTGATTTCTTCCCGTTGTGCTTCGGGGATTCCTCGCAAACCTCTCTGGCGGGCCATCTCCCTATTCACGCTGCGGTAGGCGCCCTTTCCGGAGATAGGCGGAGGCTCCTTGATAATCCATAGCGGCGCGTATAGCGCCAGTTTGACCACCTTGTCGTTGTTTCCCGCGGTGAAGCCCGCCATCAGGGTGGTGCCCCACGACCATCCGACGAGATTGAGCTTGTCTATGTTCCGGCGCTTTAGAATGAAATCCACCGCAGCGCCAACATCCTTGACCGCATCAGCCGTGGTGGCGAATGGGGCGTTTTGGTCGGCAGGCGCATCCATCGCTGCCGGCCGAGTTGACCCACCGTATCCGCGCACATCGACGAGGTATGTATCGAAGCCGCGCTCCACCATATAATCCATCCAGGAACCCCCAGGCAGATCAATGTCGAAGGCGGTCTCCGAAGGATAGGTGGCGCCGTGTACGAAAAGCACCACCTTGTCCGGAGAAAAGTCTCGCCGGTCGGCGCTATGCTTGTTTCGTACGTACAGCTTAATCTGCGGGTCCGATGTTGAAACGAAGAATGTTTCAGTGGCGATGTTCGGTCCGGCATATGTCGGGCTTGCAGCCACCAATGCAATGAGCAGGCTCAGAAGTACAAGCAGAAAGTGCATGCAAACCTCCTCTTTCGCGGGCCCTTTGGCCTAAATTGTTAGTGCTTGTTCCATCTTGGGACTGTCGGTATCCGTGACGGGCCAACGAATACTTCTCAGGACCTTAGAGAAGCCCCCTGTGGTTATCCAACGATGCCCAAGAGAGGCAAGATCCTCACGTCGATGAAAAAGACTGGTTTTCCTTAGTGTTGAACCTAACGCACCACATGCGTCCGGTCAATCATAATCTCGACCGTCAGAGCTCTTCGCGTTACATGGGCATGCCGAAGTCCTTCATGACTTTTTCTATTTGAGTGCCTTCCACTCCATCGGCAACAAGATACACAGTCCCGCCAAAGAGGCCGCCAAGCTGTCTAGATACGTAAAAACCGGACGCATCGTTGACGACAATCGGCGTCTTCTTGATTGCGCGAGCGAAAGCAACCCACGTGGCAAGGGTTTGGTCGGTAGTCTTTTACGCACACACATTTTTGTTGACATGTAGTCCGAGTTGTATAGATTCTTTCTAGACTGACTGGTCAATCCATCACAATGGGTTAATGAATCATTCCGCTATAGCCGGTGTGAAGGACATCACCCTCAGGAAAAGCACGAGCTGTTCCTGGTAAATGGGTTCCGAGGGACTTCGGTGAGGCAGATTACCGAAGAAAGGTATTACAGTAGAAAAAGGATAATATTTTATCATAAGCCACAGACTGATCGGTCAGTAGACAAGCGCGGATAACACCGGCATTTAGAAACTCTCTCAGAATGGATTTGTTTCACAAGATCGTGGCACGATGCTTCGTCTTCCCGGCAATGAATTACCGGTCTACTGCCAAGTGTCCCTCCGGGACACCCGCTATTTGAGCCCATTAGGGGCGATTGACAGTAACCCGGTGCTTTGGCGCCTAGCAACCATCGTGGCACGATTTCGACCCATGAATCGAATTTTGAGACAGTTTCTTTAGAAAGAACTGCAAGTGCCGAACGTTTTGTTACGTATGGATCAGAGACAGACTCGCAGCGCCGGATGAATCGAGTGAGCTTCCCGGCCATATATGTCCTACGTCGTCGAATTACGACATTTTTTCTCGTGCTCTGGAGAGCGTCAGGATACCGAGTTTCAAGGAAGGTAAGAGAAAGATGAATCGATTAGGCAATAAGGTTGCTCTTGTGACCGGAGGAAGCTCGGGAATAGGGAGGGCCGCGGCCATGGCCGTCTGGCTGTGTTCGGATGCGTCCTCTTTCATTACCGGCCATTCTTTGGTGATCGACGGCGGAGCAAGCGCATAATCCCGTGAAGTGGGATTCCGGACACGGCAGTCCTCATTCCGGCCTTGAGGAGAGAGTTTGCAGAGTCCAAGACATCGGAGGCCACTTGAGGAGGCTTGATTTCCTGGCTGAGTTCTGATCCGGATTGGAGAAAAGTCCATGCACATATGGGACATGTTTAGATTGAACGGCAAAGTCGCAATAGTGACAGGTGGATCCGTCGGTCTGGGCGCACAGATGGCTGAAGCGCTGGCAGAAGCCGGGGCTGACATAGTAATAGCTGCACGGAAATTGGATCGTTGTAGCGAGATGTGTGTGCGCATCGGAAGACACACCGGTGTCCGAGCGGTTCCGGTTGCCTGTGACGTGAGCAAAGCCGAGGATTGCAGGAACCTTGTGGATGTAACGGTCAAGGAATTCGGAAGGCCCGATATTCTAGTGAACAACGCCGGAATCAATTGGGTTTCGGATGCCTTGAACTTTCCCATGGACAAATGGCAGAAGGTGATAAACCTGAATGTCAATGGGACATTCCAACTGTCGGTCATGAGTGCCGAAGTTATGAAGGAGCATGGTGGGGGCAAGATCATCAACATCGCTTCCATAGGCGCACTAAGAGGAGACTTTCCCGAGAACGCGAACTCTGTGGCTTATACAAGCAGCAAAGGCGCCATCCTTACGATGACGAGAGACCTGGCAGTGAAGTGGGCCCGTTACGGCATCACCGTCAATGCAATTTGTCCGGGTTGTTTCCCGACAGATATGAACAAAAAGCATCTGCAAGCGATGTCTGACAGGCTTATCTCCAGGATTCCCTTGGGCCGATATGGCGGGGACCAGGACCTAAAAGGGGTGATCGTTTTCCTCGGTTCCGCAGCCTCCGACTACATCACCGGGCAGCAGATCGTAATTGACGGCGGACAAACGGCACTGGTCTAGGACCTTCGCTCTGTCAGCGTGCGTTGGGAAAAACAAGGGTCTTTAGCCACTTCGCTTTCTGTTTCATAATGTTGTTAAGGGAGGTTCCATCTCATCGACAACAATTCGTGGAGACGTACCGATCCAAAGACCAATCGTCGTTTTCGACATCGGGTTAAGGTATATTTTCTTCTCTCTATTGTATGCTCCTGCGGATTTCATGGCACTCTGACAACCTCCACTTTCACTCCGTTTTGCTTACCGTATTCAATCAAACTTTTCAGAGCCGATTTCTGAACGTCTGTAGCTCCTGGGGGCACAGCGAGTCGTAAGACCTTTCGGTTATGTCTTTTTCAGCCGTAATTTCAAAGTCTTTCATGCGCGCTCCCTCAAAGTCGACAAGCTTATCAACATACCTCCGGCCCAGCGAGAGAATCCTGGCAGGATCTTGGTACGACTTCAGTCCGAGATGCATGGTCTTGTTACTCCGGGCGACTCTATTCTCGAACCAGTCGATACCCTTGAAGGTACGGGGAAGATTTTGACCCAGGAAATCTTCCAATGCCCATCCTCGAGGGAAATTTGCCCAGCCCCAGACTTCAAGTAACTCTTGGCGAGCATTCTGTAAGGCAGCAATCTCGGCGGGGTTTGCTGCCTTGGCGAGGGCTGATTGAATTTTGACAAGGCCGCCTGCCACCAAGCTCATCAAATCCGGAAGTGCATCGTAAATAGGACCTGGGGCCCGCGGATATACGTCATAATAGCCGGTTCGCCACCTATCATACGCCTTGGTTAGGCCCAGACACACAATACCCAAAACATATCGAGCACGATCGCTAGGATCAGCGATGCTGCCAGAACCAATTCGACCTTGAGGCTATGCGACAGTTTCTGACAAGGTCTGGCGTTACAATCGGAGACAGCCGTGATAAGATTGATCGTGTAACGCTGATGCTGTCGATTCATATATCGTTAAATTAGTCGAACAATTTCCGGAGTCCAACATGACTGACCAAAACCGCTTTCCCCTTGAAGAAAAAACCTTGGCCGCCGGCACGGAGGTAGCCGTCCAAAAGGACGTGCCTGCTCAATCCGAATTGCAAGAGAGAATCCTGGAATTCGAACGATTCAATCGCCTGGTCATGGCAAGGGAACAGCGGATCCTTGACTTGAAAAAGGAAGCTAACGAGTTGGCGCTGGCTGCAGGCAAGCCGATACCATACGAGTCCTTGGACCGGATTGAAGAAGATGAAGCAGTGAACAAACTCGTCCAGTCCATGACGGATCGAGATGAAAGGGAACGCTCCGGGCCGGAAGAGTTGCAGGCGGAGGACTTATTGAATGTTGAGGATTTACAGACCCTTCTCAGCCACTTCTGCGACGCAGTAGGGGTTGCCTCAGCCATATCAGACCTCAAAGGCAACCTGCTGGCATTCGCAAATTTTCGGCGAGTTTGCACCCAATTCCATCGTGTTGGCGAAATTTCCTCTCAACGCTGTGCCGAAAGCGACGCAGTACTGGGTTCCAGACTCGTGGAAGGTCAGGATTTCACCATTTATCAATGCAAAAATGGCCTAACGGACGCGGCTTCGCCGCTGATCATAGACGGAAAGCATCTGGCCAATGTTCTTATCGGCCAGTTTTTCTTGCACGAACCTGATATGGACTTCTTCCGTCGCCAGGCTAAAGAACATGGTTATGATGAAAAGGACTACCTGGCTGCCATCAACGAAGTGCCAATGATGGACGAGGCAAGACTGCCAAGCATTCTCGGCTTCTTGTCAGGCTTCGCCAAGATCGTGGGCTCCCTCACGTTAGACCGAATTCGTGCGACACAGGCAGCCGAGGACCTAAAAAAGAGGGCCGAGGATTTGCGACGCAGCCAGGCCGCCGCTTTAAGCCTCGCCGAAGATGCGGAAGCAGCCCGCAGCGAGATCGCGCGATACAGGGATCATTTGGAGCAGTTGGTCAAAGATCGCACGGAGGAGCTGCGAGTTTCGGAAGAACGCACCCGGCTTCTCCTTGAATCTGTAGGCGAGGGGATTATCGGTGTGAACATGGACGGCGAGGTTACCTTTGTTAATCCGGCAGCTTGTCGGATGCTCGGATTCTCAGCGGATGAATTCATCGGCCGGAATTTGCACACCCTCATTCACCATTCTCATGAGGATGGTTCTCCATATCCGCGGGAAAACTGCCCTATGCACAAGTCTGTTTCAGGTGGAACCGCCAGTCATATCGATAATGAAGTCCTGTGGCGAAAAGAGGGCACGAGTTTTCCCGTAGCTTATTCCAGCAACCCTGTTCATAAGGATGGCTCTCTCGTCGGGTCCGTGATTACTTTTAACGATATCACCGACCGCCGCCGAGCTGAGGAGGCGCTTGCTGAGAGTGAGAGCAGAACACGTACGATTTTGCAGACCGCCATCGAGGGGATCTTGATGGTCGACAACGACGCCTTCACTATGCTTGTCAACCCAGCCCTTTGCGGAATCCTGGGCAGACCGCAGGAAGACATAATAGGCCGTCACATTTTTGATTTTGTCGATGAGGAGAACCGTCTCATTTTTGAGGCCGAGCTTGAAAAAAGAGAAAAAGGAGAATCGGGCGCATATGAGATTTGTCTGCAACGGCCTGACGGCGTGAACGTGCCATGTTTGTTCAACGCTACCCCCTTCATCGACGAAAAAGGCATCAAGAAGGGCTCTTTTGCGCTAGTCACCGATATCACCGCCCGAAAACAGGCCGAGGAGCAGGTGCGTCGCGCCAAGGAGATAGCTGAGGAGGCCACTAAAGCGAAATCTGATTTCCTCGCCAATATGAGTCACGAGATCAGGACTCCTATGAATGCTGTGATCGGCATGGCTCACCTGGCGCTTCAGACGGAGCTGACTGCCAAGCAGGCGGACTATCTGCAAAAGATCCAGCGCTCAGCGCATTCTCTACTGGGGATCATCAATGACATCCTGGATTTTTCCAAAATCGAGGCAGGGAAATTGCAGATGGAGGCTGTGGATTTCAGCCTGGACGAAGTCCTCGACAACGTATCTACGGTGGTAGGAGTGAAGGTTCATGAGAAAGAGCTGGAGTTCTTGATGGATACGTCAAGAGATGCGCCCCTTGCGTTGGTGGGCGACCCGCTGAGGCTCGGGCAGGTCTTGATCAACCTCTGTAACAATGCGGTGAAATTCACGGAAGAGGGTGAAATCGTCATTTCAACCAGAGTGGTGAAAAAAGATGAGGAGTCGGTCACGCTTCAATTCGCTGTTCGTGACACGGGCGTCGGCCTGACCGAAGAGCAGAAGGGGAAACTCTTTCAGGCCTTTAGCCAGGCGGACACCTCCACCACGAGAAAATATGGGGGGACAGGTCTTGGGCTCACAATCTGCAAACGGTTAGTAAGCATGATGGGAGGAGAGATCTGGGTGGAGAGCGCGCCCGGAAAGGGGAGCGAGTTCATATTCACGGCAAAATTCGGATTAGCACGGAAAGTCTGGAGGAGGCATCTGGAGCCGTCAGTGGACCTCCGTGGGATGCGGGTTCTGGTGGTGGACGACAATGCCTCATCCAGAGAGATTTTACAGTCTTTGCTGGAAACGATGAGTTTTGAGGTAACCGTTGCAGCTTCTGCCGAGGAAGGAATAGCGGAGTTGGAGAAAGAAGCCAAATCCCGCCCTTTCAAGCTGGTCGTAATGGACTGGAGGATGCCCGGTATGGACGGGATCAAAGCATCCGCGTTGATTAAGAATCATCCAGACCTGCCCCAAAAGCCCAAAATAATCATTGCAACCGCATATGGTCGTGAAGAGGTCATGCAGAGATCCCAAAAGGTGAGGCTCGATGGTTTTCTTCTTAAGCCAGTGAGTCAGTCTGTGCTTTTTGACGCAATCATGGTCGCTTTTGGGAAGGAAGCTCCCGAAGGTGAGACCATTGCGCCAGTTAGCCGCATTGATGAAGAAGGGCTCCGAAGTATTCGAGGGGCAACGGTGTTGCTGGCCGAAGACAATGAAATAAACCAACAGGTTGCTGAAGAAATTCTGCAGCAAGCGGGATTGGTTGTGAGAATTGCCAACAATGGCAAAGAGGCCGTGGAGATGGTCCGAACAGAGAATTTCGATGTGGTGCTCATGGATATACAAATGCCTGTGATGGGAGGATTTGAGGCCACCCAGGAAATCCGAAGGAATGAAAGGTCTAAAGACTTGCCGATCATCGCCATGACGGCCCACGCTATGGCGGGTGACCGCGAGAAAAGTATTGAAGCCGGCATGAATGATCATGTGACCAAGCCCATTGACCCGGATAAACTCATGTCTGCGCTGGTAAAATGGATCAAGCCGGGCGATCGGGAGACATCTGAAGGCCTTTCTGAGTCGTCGAGTGAGACCCAAAAGGTGGAGGATGTCCTGCCCCCTGAGTTACCTGGCATTTCCATGGCATCCGGTCTTGGACGGGTAGCCGGAAACAAGCAGCTCTATACGAAGCTCCTTTGCAAGTTCAAGGAAGGACAGGAAAACGCGGTTGAGCAAATCAAGTCCGCTCTTGAAGTGGGCGACGTGGAGACGGCAGTTCGGCTTGCTCACACGGTAAAAGGCGTCTCCGGAAACCTCGGTGGGGATAACCTGTACCAGGCAGCGGGCGAGTTGGAGAAGGCCATCAAGGAAGGCAAAAACCTGGATCTCGTTATGGCAGAGTTCGACTCTCAGTTGAAGGTGGTGATGGATGGAATAAGGGTGGTTGAAGAAAGACTGAAGGCGCCACAAAAACCTGAGAGTTCCGGGGCGGAGGCACGGGTCAATAAGGAAGCGGTAAAAATTCTGCTCCAGGAAATAATTCAGCTTCTGGAGAGCGATTTGACCGAAGCCATGAACCGCCTGGAAGCTTTGAATCGCCACCTGGCAAATTCATCGGTTTATGAGGAATTCAAACGGCTGGAAAAGCAAGTCGAAAGCTTCGATACGGACGCTGCTTTGAAAACCGTGGAAACCATCGCCAGCAAGCTGGAAATAGCGCTATAGGAAGGGAGAAGATCGTGGAAGGCGGGCGAAAACCCAAAGTTCTCATTGTGGATGACACCCCGGAAAACATACAGGTGCTGATGGGGACATTGAAGGATCAGTATGCCATCGTGGCTGCGATTAACGGAGAGAAGGCGCTCAAAATGGCTGCCACAGACCCGCGACCGGATCTCATTCTCCTGGATATTATGATGCCCGGTATGGACGGGTTCGAAGTGTGCAGCCGTTTAAAATCTGATCCGGAAACTCGGGACATCCCGGTCATGTTTCTTTCCGCCCTTGATGATACCGCCAATAAAGTCAAGGGCTTCTCGGCAGGGGCTGTGGATTACATCTCCAAGCCTTTTCAACCTGAAGAAGTTCATGTAAGGGTCAATACTCATTTGACCATGAGCCGTTTAAAAAGGAGTCTCGCGGAAAAAAACGAGGAATTACGTGCGTACAGCGAAGGGCTGGAAGAAAGAGTGAAGCAAAGAACCGCGGAGTTGGCGTCGTTGAACAACATCTATGAACGCTTCGTTCCCAGAGAGTTCATCGATTTGCTGCAGAAGAATAGTATTCTCGAAATAAATTTGGGTGATCAGGTGAGCCGGAAAATGACCGTTATGTTTGCGGATATCCGGGGATGGACCACCTTGCTGGAAAAGATGACCCCAGAGGAGGCTTTCAGTTTCATTAATGCCTATCTCAGACGGGTGAGCCCTGTGATCAGGGACTGCAACGGGTTTATAGATCAATACTACGGTGATGGCGTAATGGCGCTGTTCCCTGAAACTCCGGATGATGCGGTGAGGGCAGCCGTAC
>DATJPW010000211.1:0-2822 GCA_035506215.1 Desulfomonilaceae bacterium | reverse complement strand
CCCCTGTTTCTGGATTGGCCGGCTGTCCAATATTTGCAGATGGAGTGGCTCACATTCTCCCCGGTTTATGATGATGTGCTGCATGAACATGGCGCCCGGGCCCTGCCGGCCGGATTCTATGAAGAAAATAACATATACCTGATGACCAGAACGTCTTTGATTCCCAGTGTCGTTCAATCCATGAAAGAGCACCAGGGAATTGTGGTAAAGACAGAGGCGATATACTCGCCTAGGGGTGAGGCTGTGACATTGTATCGTTTAATAATGCAAAATTAGCATGTGCGGTTTGCTCAGGTACCGGATGTTGGTGATAAGGAGTAGATGATGAATTATCAAAATATTTCGAAGATGGCTGTGTTTGCTGTGGCTGTTTTTCTCCTGGCCGCTTGCAGCGTGTCGTTCCCTGCCTCGATGTTTTCTCCCGGGCCGACAGCCACCCCCGTTTTCACTCCGACCAGCCTTCCATCGCCGACCGAAACCATACCCCCGGTTACCCCGACGAGCACTCCTGTTAGCGCACCGCCGATCAGCTCCTCCAACTTTCAAAACCTTGCTTCTTTGCAGCATTGGGACCTTGCAAGCGACATAGTCAAAATTATCGGGGTCGCTCTTTCGCCGCTGGCGGATAAGGTTGCATTGATCGCAGTCCGTTACCCCGGACAATATTCGCTGGAACTTCACCAGTCCCAGACCGGCAGTTTGATTTGGCAGCAGACCCTTGATGCGAAAACAGATTATCCGGCCGTGGCTTTTTCTGCGGATGGCAGTCTGGTCGCGGTCGGTACGGGAAGCAGTAATATAACCATTTGGAATGTATCGGATGGCAGTTTCTCGCAAATCTTGAAGGGTGCGGCCTATGCCGTCCGGGTGCTTGCATTTTCTCCGGACGGGAATCTGATCGCGGCTGCGGGAAGTGACAGCATGGTTCATGTTTGGCGGGTCGCGGATGGCGTTGCTCAAGCCTCTTATCCCTCAAGGAACAATGTCGGCAATCTTGTCTTTTCACCCGATAGTCGGTATCTTGCCACTTCATCCGATGTCTTTGCAGTGTATGACCTGACGTCGGGGAATACTTCGCCGGTCATCTATTATGAGGCGATTGCTCCGCACCCCACCACGGAGATGGCCTTTTCGCCGGACGGGCGTTTCCTGATTGTGGAGGGGGAGCTGAATGATTTCAACCACGGTGTATGGATTCCGCGCATCGTGGTCTGGAACCTTTCATCGAATCGCGATTCTGTCAGGAAAGTCCCCATCCCTGATCCCATTCAGAACATGGTTGTTTTGTCGGACGGCCAAACCGTTCTGGGGTACGATGCCAGCAAGGGGCAGCTTGATGCGATTGACACGCCCGACAAGTCCATTATAGGGACGATCGATCTCGGCGATCTTCTGTTCATGGATTATTCTGCGGACCTCAGCCGCTTCGTTACGGTGACCAGGACCTCCGTTGCAGTCTGGGGAGTCGCACCCTGACATGACGGGCTATATTGCCTTTCTGCGTGCGATCAACGTTGGCGGACATGTCGTCAAGATGGATCGTCTGCGCCAGCTCTTCGAGGCGCTCGGCTTTTCGGGTGTGGAAACGTTCATCGCCAGCGGCAATGTTTTGTTTGAGACAGGCTCGGGGGATGCCGCTGCTCTTGAAAAGAGCATCGAGTTGAAATTGCGTGAGGCGCTCGGCTATGACGTGGCGACATTCATCCGGACGGATGCGGAGTTGAAAGCGATTGCCGCTCACAAGGCGTTTTCCCAAGCCCGGCTCGATGCGGCTGCTGCTTTCAATGTTGCCTTTCTCAAGGAATCGTTGGATGCTGAATCGAGCCGGAAGGTGATGGCGCTTCGTACGGCCATCGATGATTTCCAACTTCACGGACGCGAGCTCTACTGGTTGTGCAGGAAGAAACAAAGTGAATCGACCTTTTCGAACGCGGTGCTGGAGAAGACCAGCGGCAGGCCCTCCACCATTCGCGGGTTTGGGACGATTCAAAAGCTTGTGGCGAAGTAGCAGGCTTTCAAACAAAAGACCCTAAAGGTTTATCAGGCCTTTAGGGTCTCACACTTTAAATGTGAATTGTCCTTCCTTCCAGCCCCTCTCCAAATTCAAAGAATTTGGGGAGGGTGTCCGACACTTGCACTTGCGCTGCAAGTGCAGGTGAGGACGGGTGGGGCTAAATCTGTATTGACTTCCCTTCTGCAACATGCGCCGCTTCCATCAATACCTCTGAAAGTGTCGGGTGTGCATGCACATTGCGTGCAATCTCATTCGGCGTCAACTCCATCAGATGTGCCAGCGTGAGTTCGGGCAATAACTCAGTCACCTCGGGGCCGATCATGTGCGCGCCGAGGATCTCGCCGTACTTTTCATCCACCACGATCTTGACCCAGCCCGCGTAATCGCCGAGCCCCAGTGCCTTGCCGTTTGCCTGGAATGGGAACCGTCCGATCTTGATGCTGTGGCCGCGTTCCTTCGCTTGAGCCTCGGTGAGGCCGAACGAAGCGATCTGCGGCTGGCAATACGTGGCACGCGGCATCATCTCATAATCGAGCGTGACTGTCTCCGCGCCGGCGATGTTTTCTGCGGCGACGATACCCATGGCCGAACCGACATGCGCCAGCATCAGCTTGCCGGTCACATCGCCGATGGCATGGATGTTCGGCAGGTTGGTCTGCATCTTCTCGTTGACTTCGACAAAGCCGCGCTCATTGATCTTGACTCCCACCTCTTCAAGTCCCAATCCTTTCGAATTGGGACGGAACCCGATCGCGACCAAAGCCTGCTCGGCTTCCAGCGGCGTGGTCTTGCCATCGGCGGATACCGT
>DATJPW010000210.1:0-4054 GCA_035506215.1 Desulfomonilaceae bacterium | reverse complement strand
TACGATTACGTTACTCTGGTGGAGCGTGTCGGCAGGTTGGCCAATGCATTGAAGTCACTCGGCGTCATGGCGGGGGATACTGTTGGCATCATGGACTGGGACAGCCACAGATATCTGGAATGTTTCTATTCCGTCCCTATGATGGGGGCGATTCTTCATACGATCAATGTCCGCCTTTCGCCCGAACAGATCCTCTACACCATCAATCATGCCACGGATGATGTGATCCTTGTTCATACCGACTTCCTTCCCATCCTGGAACAGATTCGTGGCGAGATAAAGACGGTCAAAGCGATTGTGGCGCTTAGTGATACCGAGGAAGTTCCTGCGAACAGCCTGGAGTTGGCCGGAGAGTACGAGTCTTTAATTGCCAAGAACCCAAGTGACTGTGTGTTCCCGGACTTCGATGAGAACACCAAGGCCACCACGTTTTACACTACAGGCACGACAGGCTTGCCCAAGGGGGTCTATTTCAGCCATCGTCAGTTGGTGCTTCACACCCTCAGCGTCATGGCCACCTTAGGGGGGCATGCCACCCAGGGAGGATTCAATTCACGGGACGTGTACATGCCACTCACGCCCATGTTTCATGTCCATGCATGGGGCCTTCCATACGTGGCCTCTCTTCTCGGTGTGAAGCAAGTGTATCCAGGGCGTTACGTACCGGAGAACATTCTCAAGCTTCTGGAAGAAGAAAGGGTGACATTCTCTCATTGCGTTCCGACGATCATGCACATGCTGTTAAGCAGTCCTGCAGCCGCCGATAGAGATCTTTCCAAGTGGAAAGTGATCATCGGTGGATCGTCCCTTTCCAAAGGCCTCTGCAAGGCGGCCATGGCCAAGGGCATCAATGTGTTCACCGGTTATGGCTTGTCCGAAACCTGCCCTATCCTTACTCTGGCTCACCTTAAGCCGCACATGGCGGACTGGGACTATGAGGGACAGATAGGGATTCGATGCCGCACAGGCCTTCCGATTCCGCTGGTGGACCTAAGGGTCGTCGATGCGAAGGGCCAGGACCAACCGGCCGACGGCATAAGTGTCGGAGAGGTTGTAGTCAGGGCCCCATGGCTTACTCAAGGTTACTTCCGGGAAGCGGATCGTTCTGAGGACCTCTGGCAAGGTGGATTCCTGCACACTGCGGACGTTGGATACGTGGACGGAGAGGGTTATCTGCAGATCACCGACCGCGTCAAGGACGTGATAAAGACTGGCGGCGAATGGATTTCTTCTTTACAAATCGAGGATATCCTCACCCAGCATCAAGCCGTGAGCGAGGCCGCTGTCGTCGGTATGCCCGATGAAAAATGGGGTGAGAGACCAATGGCTCTTGTGATCCTTAAAGAGAATCACAACGGAACGGTATTAGAAGGGGACATGAAAGCCTTTTTCAAGGATTTTGTGGAACGGGGCCTCATTTCCAAGTGGGGCGTTCCCGACAAAGTGCTCTTCGTGGACAGCATCCCCAAGACAAGCGTCGGGAAGTTGGACAAAAAAGAGATCAGGAAGCAGTACCAATAGCGCGACACAGGGCTTTGAGAGAGATCGGACAAAAATTGTCGCAACCACTACAATCGGAGGACAAAATGGGAGAAGACTCAGACCGTTTCGGTTTGACTGAAGAAGAGCAAATGCTTCAGGACATGGTCCGTCGCTTGGCCAGGGAAAAGGTGGCATCGGGCGCGGAAGAAAGGGACAGCAAAGGTGAATTCTCGTGGGACATGCTCGAACTCATGAGAGAAAACGGATTGATGGGAGTGGATTTTCCTGCGGAGTACGGCGGAATGGCGGCAGGAATGATAGCACACTCCATTGTGGTGGAAGAACTGGCAAAGGCCGACGCTTCGGTCGCTCTAATGCCGGCAGTTCAGGAGTTGGGCAGCCTTCCCATTATTCTTGCCGGAAACCATGAACAGAAGGAGAAATACTTGAAGCCGCTGGCCACCGGCCAACATTTGGCCGCCTTCGCGCTCACTGAGGCCAAAGGCGGTTCCGATGTCGCGGACATGAAAACACGAGCAGTACGCAAAGGTGACAAATACATCATCAATGGTTCAAAGATGTTCATTTCCAACGGCCAAGTTGCCGATACCTATACGGTCTATGCCATCACCGATCCCGGTGCGCCCCCTCATAAGGCGGCCAGTGTGTTCATCATGGAAAAGGGCCTGCCGGGCTTCACAGTGGGTAAGGCCGAGCACAAATTAGGAATACGTTCCTCTGACACTCGTGAACTCGTCTTCAATGATGTGGAAGTGCCTGCGGAAAACCGGCTGGCAGAGGAGGGAGACGGGTTTCACATCATGATGAAGACGCTTGATTTCAGCCGGCCCTCGGTTGCCTCGCAAGCCTTGGGAATCGCCGCGGGCGCTTTCGACTACGCCACCCAATATGCCAAAGATCGGACCACCTTCGGCAAGCCCATCATCAAACATCAGGCCATAGCCTTCAAGCTTTCCGACATGGCTATGAGGATAACTGCCGCGCGGCAACTTCTGTGGAAAACCTGTTCCCTCCTCGATAAAGTGCACAAGGACTTGTCTCGTGTTCCGCCGGAGACTATTCGTCATTCTTCTATGTCCAAGGCCTTCTGCTCCGATGTGGCCATGTGGACCACCGTTGAGGCGGTACAGGTACTTGGTGGATACGGTTACATCAGCGAGTATCCGGTCGAGAGAATGATGCGCGACGCGAAGATCACGCAAATTTACGAGGGGACGAACGAGATCCAGCGCATCGTTATATCTTCAACGCTCTGAGGAAGTGCATCCGGGAGCGGTTTTTTCGACTACGCGTGATAATGCCGGTCGGCAAGCGAACGGCCGAAGCCAATGGGTTTGAGCGCAAGAATGTAGCAACATTGCGCCTAGGAGGCGTTACATGAGTGAAGTTGTAATTGTATCAGGTTGCCGCACAGCAATCGGTGAGTTCGGTGGGACCTTGCGAGACATGCACGCAGCGAACATATCCAGCGTGGTTATGAGGGCCGCAATCCAGAGGGCTGGAATAGCTCCGACGTCCATTGACGATGTCCGCTTCGGATGCTGCCTGAATCCGACCGATGCCCTTAACGTGACCCGGATTGGGGCTCTCATGGCCAACATCCCGGAGAGTGTGCCTGCTGTAACCGTCAACAGGGTTTGTATCTCGGGCATGGAAGCTGTGCTTTCCGGTGCAGCCATGATCAAAGCCGGTGCGGCGGAAATTATTCTTGCCGGCGGCGTAGAACACATGTCCGGCGCTACATTTACAGTGGAACGGGCTCGATGGGGGGTCAGAATGGGAGATGCCGTGCTTATGGATGCTATGACCACGGGCCTTCACTGTGGATCTCATATTCTCCCTTATCCACAGGATGGGCCTGTGGAATCGTTCAGGGGAAAACCATACATTATGGGGCATACCGCCGAATTCGTTGCTCTAAAATATGGGATAACTCGCCAGGAGCAGGATGAGGTGGCGCTACGAAGCCATAACAACGTGGAACGGGCGACCCTAGAGGGAGATTTTGCGGAAGAGATCGTCCCGATACTTGTTCCTCAGAAGAAAGGCGAACCCGAGGTATTCGACAAAGACGAACATTTCAGACCGGGGTTGACTATGGAGGCGCTGTCGCGGCTCAGCCCGGCTTTCATACCGAAGACGGGCACCGTCACGGCTGGCAATTCGAGCGGAATCAACGATGGAGCAACCGCGGTGGTGATCATGTCCGAGCAGAAGGCCAAATCGAAGGGGCTTCAGCCATTGGCACGAATCAAGGCGGTGAGCATGGGAGCATGTGATCCCACTGTGATGGGAGTAAGCCCGGTCCCGGCCGTTCAAAATCTCTTGAAACGATCAGGCATGAAACTGAGCGACTTTGAATTAATAGAGCTTAATGAGGCATTTGCATCCCAATATTTGGCCTGCGAAAGAGAGTTGAAGCTCAACCGGGAAATCACCAATGTCAACGGTTCGGGCATCGGCTTGGGACACCCGGTAGGGAGTACCGGTGCCAGAATAATGGTAAGTCTCATTTACGCCATGAAAAAGCGCAATAAAACCCTCGGGCTCG
>DATJPW010000209.1:0-28775 GCA_035506215.1 Desulfomonilaceae bacterium | reverse complement strand
GATTCAAGACATATCGTAAGACAGCAGCTTGCCCAATGTCAAGACCGGAAAGATTGCCGGCGCGCCTTCAAAGCTAAGGCGCTCGGGATCGACAAGCACTCCTGATATACAAAACTTCTAAGAACTGCTCTATAATACAGTTGCATGGTTTGGCCGGGAGCTTTATAGAACTAACACTTTAGACCTTAATGCAATTACATTGAAATATATAATATTTTACACTATACACCTGGACAGCATCGCCGCTCCGTGCTAAAGAATGGGCGTGAGAGGTTAACTCAGGAGGCAAGAAGTGAAGTCGCCGTTCCGTAGCCCCGGCTCAGAAAGAGATCCATTTAGAGATTTGTACGGCCGGAGGGACATCGGGAGGAAAAGAAACTCCTTTTTTGGCGGCATAGTGCGATTCATCCTCTTGATGTTCATAGGGGGCCTCTCCGGCGCCGTGGGCGTTGCTACCCAGGGCTATCTGTATTTCACACACACATTGCCCGGCATTGAAAAACTGAAGAATTACTCCCCTCCAATAGTCACGGAATTTTATTCGGATAAAAACGAATTAATCGGAGAATTCGCTTCTGAGAGGCGTTTCGTCGTTCCGATGGAAGTCATTCCCAAAGCGCTTCAGAATGCCTTTGTAGCCGCAGAGGATAAAAATTTCCGGACTCATCCGGGCGTTGATAAAGAGGCCATAATTAGGGCTGTCAAGCAAAACCTTACCAAAGGCGTCATTGAATCGGGAGCCAGCACCATAACTCAACAAGTGGCCAAAACGTTTCTACTGACACCTGAGCGAACATTCGTTCGCAAAATCAAGGAAGCTATACTTGCGATAAGGATCGAGCGCTCCCTGAGCAAGGAACAGATCTTCTATCTTTATCTTAATCAGATTTATCTGGGGAGTGGGGCCTATGGAGTGGAGGCCGCTGCTCAAACTTATTTTGATAAGCATGTCCAAGACTTGACCATTGCCGAGTGTGCCATGATCGGCGGACTGGCAAAATCGCCCGGCAAGCATTCGCCGAAGATAAACCTGGAAAGAGCACTGGGACGCAGGGGTTATGTTCTCAAGCGTATGCTGGAAGACGGGTACATCACTCAATCCGAGTACGATGCCTCTAACATAGAAGACCCCAGGCTGGTCACTCGACAGAATCCAAACAGCAAAGTGGCTGAGAATTTCGTTGAGCACGTGCGTCGATACGTAGAAAGGAAGTATGGTGCGGACGCGCTCAACAAGGAAGGTTTGAAGGTCTACACCGCTGTGGATCTTGAAATGACCAAGGCGGCTCATCAAGCTATTGATGCAGGTTTAAGAGAGCTGGATAAGCGCGAAGGGTACAGGGGACCTATCAGGACCCTTACCGTCAAAGGCATGATGGAGTTCCTGGACGAGCAGACTCAGGCCATGGAGGAGCCTCTCAAATTCGGTCAAATTGTTGAGGGTGTGGTGACCCACATTGATAGTGAATATATCTATGTTCGCATGGGCAGCTATGTCAAAGGCGACGTCAAGAAAGAATATGTCGGACAAATCAAAATAGATCCGAACCCAAAATGGTGGGTAAGGATCCCCTGCTTCAAACCCGAATGGCGCACTCGGAACTTTGCGCCGGGCGAGTTGCCTTTCCAAGTGGGCGACCTGATCCAAGTCCGCGTTGTTGATCCGAATCTGAAGCGACGCGAATTGTACGTGAAGAAGTTCGGCAAGACCGACCCGGAACTCAAGAATTACAAACAATACAGCGAGGAGATGGTCGGTCAATTCCCTCTTGAGCCTGAGCAGGAACCATTGATTCAATCGGCGCTCATGTTGCGCGAGAACCGGACGGGGTACGTGAGGGTACTGGTCGGGGGATCGGGAGCGGCGGAATCGAAGTACAATCGCGCGACGCAGGCGCGGCGTCAGGCGGGTTCGTCATTCAAGCCGGTCATCTATGCAGCCGCTCTCAACAAGGGGTTCACCTGCGCGGATATCATACTCGACTCGCCCCTTGCGCTTAAGATCCCCGGGACCGACGAGGTATGGCGGCCGAAAAACTACCTGGGGGGCTTTCAGGGGCCGGTAACGTTCAGGAATGCCTTAGTGCACTCGCGGAATATCCCCACGATTAAGATTTTGCAACAGATCGGCCTGGAGCACGCCAAGGCGTACGCACGCAAACTGGGCTACACATCACCGCTCGTGGACAATCTCACGCTGGCGCTCGGTTCCACTGGGGTCTCCCTTGAGGAGCAGGTCAACGCGTTCGCCGTCTTTCCCAATAAGGGTTATTTTATTCCCGGCGTATACGTAAAAAAGATCGTGGACCGCAAAGGAAGGGTTCTGGAAGAGCACGATGCTCCAGTACTATTAGATGATCCGATGCCTAAAGATCAGCCCCAGATTCAAAAAGTCTCTCATCCGGGCCCCAACGTCAGGGATGCTGAGGGTGAAGTCCCGGACAGAAGCGCCGCCCTTGTCAGAAGGGCCATAGATGAGGGTACGGCGTACATCATGACGACACTGCTCCAGGGAGTGATTCAGGAGGGGACCGCCACCGTACTGAAGAAAATCGTCGGCAGGCCGGACATTGCAGGTAAGACGGGGACCACAAACGAGAACATGGATGCATGGTTTGTAGGCTTTTCCCCGGAGTACTCGTGTGGAGTCTGGGTGGGCTTTGACGAAGAGGCGCCCATTGGAGACGCTGAGACGGGCGGCAAGGCAGCAGCCCCCATATGGGGCTATTTTATGAAGGAAGTACTCCGGGACAGGGCTGTTAAGGAGTTTCCATCGCCGCAATCAATAGAGTTTCGTAAGGTGGACCCCAAGACCGGTCTGATCACCTCCTCTCCCGGCGGTCTGGTTGAAGTGTTCAAGACCGGAAGCGGTCCTAGTGAAGGTGAGCCCAGGCTTATCAAAGGTTCGAGATGGGATTACTCCGGCCCCGATCTGGATCAGTTTTGACAGGCCTGGTTTCTGGTGAGATCGGTTCCGTAACAGGAAATCCTCAAGAACGAAGAGGATTTTGAAGTACTTTCTGACATGAATTAGCAAAGGGGTGCGGGTAATGTGCTCCTTTGCTCTAACGTATGTTAACTCAAAAGCGGAATGACACGACAATGCGCCTGTAGGGGTCCGGGATGGTGTGCTTTCTCGCGATGTCGGACTCGGCTCGGAAGTGTGGCGCCTCCAACTAAGGGTGAGCTTGGCGGTTTGTCTCCGCGAGCCTGCATTGTGACGATCATACCGGTTGTCGAAATCAATTTCCGTTCGGCCGTGTAATCGGAATTCTGAATTCTCAATGAACGACCTGGGACGAGAAGAGAATCGGATTCAGGCCGAAATCGACTCTTCAGTAATCCGGCAGTGTATCGCTGAGTAGGTGCGGATGCCCGCCCAGCGGGGGTTGACAGCGTGACTTTCCGGGACAAAACTTCTAGTATAGAGAAATCGATCGCGTCTTATTCGACACAAGACTATCGTAACCGTGCTGTTTCACGTTTACATAAGCATGCGGATTTTTGAACCGAACAAAGGATTATGCTAATGCCAGATGTGATGGACAAAAAAGATGATCTTGACGGGGACGAAAGCCAAAAGCCGGCCCAAATAGACATCGAAAACATTCCGAATGTGCTGCCGCTCCTGCCGGTGCGGGACGTCGTGGTTTATTCATATATGATACTCCCTCTGATGGTGGGAAGGGACAAATCAATCAAGGCGGTGGAGCAGGCCGTCGATAGAGACCGGCTCATAGTCCTTGCTACGCAAAAGCAATCCGGCGAAGAAGACCCGGGACCCGAGGATATATTTCATGTGGGGACTGTAGCTATGGTCGTCAAGATGCTTAAGCTGCCTGACGGCCGAGTGAAGATCCTGGTTCAAGGATTGGCCAAAGCGAGAATCGTCGCGTTTGTAGACTCTCCTGACTTCTTCAAAGTTGAAATCGACAGGATCCCCGAACCTCCCGTGCCCCGCATTACGATTGAAATGGAAGCGCTGATGAGATCGGTGAAGGAGAATTCCGAGAAGATATTGCAGCTTCGAGGGATTATCTCACCCGATGCCGTGGCTATATTGGACTCCATCGAGGACCCTGGTCGGCTGGCGGATTTGGTGGCTTCCAACCTGAAACTGCGAGTAGAAGAATCTCAGGCCATTCTCGAAGTAATCGACCCGGTGGAGAGGCTGCGCAGAGTTAATGAGCTTCTGTCCAAGGAACTGGAGCTCTCGGCCATGCAGGCCCGGATTCAGACGCAGGCCAAAGAGGAAATGGGCAAAACGCATCGGGAGTATTTCCTCAGGGAACAGCTCAAGGCTATTCAGAGTGAATTGGGAGAAATAGACGAAAAAACAAAGGAAATAGAAGAATTTCGCCAGAAAATCACCAAGGCCAAGCTCCCGCCGGAAACGCAGAAAGAGGCTGAAAAGCAGCTCAGCCGTCTCGGTCAAATGCATCCGGATGCTGCTGAGGCCTCGATTATCCGAACGTATCTTGACTGGATAGTCGAGCTTCCCTGGTCCAAATCGACCCGGGACAAATTGGACATCAAGAACGCCAAGAAGATACTCGATGAAGATCACTACAATTTGGAAAAGGTGAAAGACCGCATTCTCGAGTACCTCGGGGTTCGGAAACTCAACAAGCAGATGAAAGGCCCGATCCTTTGCTTTGTCGGTCCGCCCGGAGTGGGCAAGACATCGTTGGGACGATCTATTGCGAGGGCCCTGGGACGTAAGTTCACACGTATCTCTCTCGGCGGAATGAGGGATGAGGCTGAAATACGAGGTCACCGGCGCACGTATATCGGAGCGCTGCCCGGACGCATCATACAGGGCCTGAAGACGGCCGGTTCCAACAACCCCGTGTTCATGCTTGATGAAATTGACAAGGTTGGAGCGGACTTCAGGGGCGATCCGTCCGCCGCCCTACTCGAGGTGCTGGACCCGGAACAGAATCACGCATTCAGCGATCACTACCTAAATGTCCCATTCGATCTTTCGAAAGTCATGTTCATAGCGACCGCGAACTTGGCCGACCCGATCATACCAGCGCTCAGGGACAGGATGGAGACGTTGGAACTGTCCGGATATATAGACGAGGAAAAATTGAAGATAGCGCGGCAGTTTCTCATCCCGAAACAGGTAAGGGAAAACGGGCTCAAACAAAGAGATTTCAGCATAACCGATGAGGCTATTCTGGGAATAATCAATCAGTACACTCGTGAGGCGGGTCTGAGAAATCTGGAGCGGGAGATCGCCAACCTATGTAGGAAAATAGCCCGAAAAATCGCTGAAGACGAACAAAAGATCCCCTCGATCACCGCCAAAAATCTGAGGAAATTCCTGGGGGTACCGCGATTCATGCCGGACCAGGAACGGGAACAGGACGAAGTCGGGGTCGCCACAGGACTTGCATGGACCCCCTATGGCGGGGATGTGCTCCACATTGAAGCCACCCCGATGGAAGGGAAGGGGAACCTCCTTCTTACAGGGCAGTTGGGCGATGTCATGAAAGAATCCGGCCAGGCTGCCATGTCCTATTTTCGTTCAAGGGCCTCTCGTTTCGGCGTGAAAGAAAAATTTTATTTTTCCAAGGACATCCATGTGCACGTCCCAGCGGGCGCTATCCCCAAAGACGGCCCGTCCGCCGGCGTTACCATGGCCACCGCAATTGTGAGCGCACTTACCGGAATCCCTGTGAGGGGCGACGTAGCCATGACCGGGGAGATCACTTTGAGGGGCAGAGTTCTCCCGATAGGCGGTTTGAGAGAGAAATCGCTCGCCGCGTTACGGGCTAAGATCTACACGGTAGTCGCTCCTGAACAAAACGCAAAGGACCTTGATGAGATACCTCCGCATATTCGACGGCGGTTGAGTTTCAAATTCGTTAAACACATGGATGAGGTGCTCAAACTAGCTCTGATACAGGACCCGGAAAAGAGCGCCCGTGGCGAAAAGGTTGCCAAGTCCGATGGAAACGGTCGAGCCACCAAAAAAGGCGAGCCTGAGAATAAGATCGCAGCGAAACCCGCGCCGCGGCGAAGGGCCCTCAGACCGGAATCCAGGGCTGAGCGAAAGATCTGACGGCATTGCGCCGTCGGAAAAATGGCTCGTACCAATTTGCGTTTCAAGTCTGTAAGAAAATTCCGTCTAACCCCCTTTACTAAGGAGGGAAGAGGGGGATTTTGACTGCCGAACGATATGACAACTGTAGTGAATAGGTTTGGAGACTCGGATTGGCCTTAATTACTGCCTTTTACATAGGACTGCTTCTCATGGGGATCGTCTGGATAATATATCGGATATTACGCCACATCCGAACAGAAAGGCAGGACCGGCTGGAAGACTATGCGTCGCTTTCCGATGAACAATTCATCGCTTATCTGGACAGTCTGCAATCTCAGAAAAGAAAAACCTGATCAGATGGCGTGTGTTACGACGGAAGCGCCAAAAATATGAATTCCCGAGAAGGGACCTGTCTTATCTTCCCTTTAATTCTGCCACCTTCGCTTCGGCCTGATTTTGGGCCTCGTGCATTTTGTCCTCGATTTCCTGTCTCAGTGCTTCGTACGCCTCGTTGTCAAGTCCCGGAGGCACGAACGTAGGTTTTCCCCAGGACATTACTATGGTGGAGAACGGCAAAGGTAATATCATCCCATCCCAGGAATTAAACTGAATTTGCCGAGTGGCCCAACTCACGAACGGCATTACTGGTTGTCCCGTCTCCTTGGCAATTATGACTATTCCCATCTTGACCTTTCTGGAAGGCCCTCTGGGCGCGTCAATGGCCAATCCGGAGCAGTAGTTCTTTTCTTTGATCATGTCTATCAACTCTACAAGAGCTTCCTTGCCCCCTCTGGATGAAGAGCCTCTAGTGGTGTCGTATCCCATTCTCCGCAGAGACCTGTCTATTATTTCGCCGTCCCACGAACGGCTGATCATTACCACACCGGGAAAGCGGCGGCAGTAGTATACAGGGAACAGCATGGTACCGTGGAAGCACGCGCATGCAAATGGCTGTTTCCAACAGATCTGTTCTTCGTATTCCCGGTTCAGGAAAATCTTCTTGGAAGTCATGTCCACCAGCTTGAAGTAAGCTGAAACAAGCCGGGGCACAAGGAAGAGTATTATCTTGAACCAGAACTGGTCCCCTTTCTCTTTCTTCGTTTTCCGGTCTTCCACGTTTACCTCGCCTTACAGAATGTCTGCCAGAACTCTTGCACGGATATCGAGTCTTTTTCAAAGAAGCAATAAGCCGGGCAGGCTACCCCGTGACCACCAATACCAGAACCCTGTTGGAACGGCAATGGCACACCAAGCCAATAAGTAATATGGCTACAAGCGGTTGCAAAACCTCAATGGAAGAAAAGAATAATTCAATATTTTGTAGGGGCGGTTCGTGAACCGCCCGAAATCAGGGCGCTTCTCGAAGCGCCCCTACTGTATCACATGTGTATTCAGAGGTTTTGCAACCACTTGTAGGCACTCTTGTCATGAGCTCAATGTTTTTGAGAACAGCACGCGGTGTTCACCTTTCCCGTCATAGTCTTCCACCACATAGATGCCGTCGACAGTCTTTTCGCTTGGCTCTGTAGAGAAACCCATCTGAAGGTGGAACGTGATTGAGCCTCTATTAACCGGAGAGGTAATGCATCGGACCTTGAATCGTCCAAGATCTCTTGCTTTTTCGAAAAACCGGTCATAAAGGCCCTGTCCTAATCCTTTCTTCCTGTATTCCGGATGTACGCCAACGAAATGGATGTACGCTTCATCCGGGAAGGTCTGTGAAGCGAAGCCGATCAGAAAGCCTATAATGTCGCCTCCGTGCTCTGCTACGAAACTCGTTTGGCGAAAATGAACGAAAAAGAGCTTAGGCAACATGTCAGCCATGCTCCGACCGCCCCACCACTCATTAATGACGGAGATAACGGGTTGGTAATCCGTTGGCTCGGCATTGCGGATACAAACATTTTCCATTGCGGCACCTTTTGGTGTAACAGAAGCGGATCTCGAGCCGCTGTGAGCGGTAGCCTGTTCCCGACTTGTTCTCTATTTTTGCGTCCCTATTACCAAAGCCTTGTGGACAGATCGTTCTTCCACTCCATAGCGGAAAGGATTTCCTCATCCGTTTTATCAAAAAGCGTTCGGTCTCATCCATGCTTTTCCAGTCTTTTCAGGGCTTCTTCCGCGGCCTCCCGGACGTCGCGGTCTGTGTCATTGAGGGCTTTTTTCAACGCGGGGATGGCGGCGGGATGTTCTATCTTGCCCAGCAGTTCGGCTGTGTCTCCACGCAGACCGACATCTTCCTGAAATAATAGGTCGGTCAAGTCGTCCACCATCGGGTCCAGGATATGAGGGTCTATGGTCAGCGCTTCCTCGAAAGTGACTAATGCTCCGATGCGCTTTGCGAACTCTTTTGACATGTACAAGGGCAAAACAGCCTGAGGCTCTTTGAGCCTGCAGAGCAGGGCCGCGGCATCTTCAGCCCATCCGGATTCAATCATTGATTCAAGTGTCGCAGTAAGCGATTCGGGTCCTTGCGATCCAACCAGGTGATCTACCAGTTTGGCAACATCAACTTGCCCTATGAAGATCGTACTATCGTTTATGACCGTGGTTGGCACTGATTTTACCTTGAAACGCTCGGCCAAATCGTCGAATTGCACTGCATCCACTATGGTGACTGTAATCAGCGGCTGGCGAACTGCCAGGGCCAACACGATGCGAACCATTTCAGGGCAATAAGTGCAAGCGGCCGCAACAAAGACCGTTATCCGAATATTGGCCTTCAATGAATCCAGCCTTTCGTGGTCAGGAACATCCGGAGGTTCACCCGCGCCTCCAAGCCATGTGAGCGCATCAAGAAAGGGCCTGAATTCAGGGCCTTCCGGAGCTGCCAGATAATGTATATTACCGGACTGTCCCATTGACAGGGTCAACGAAGGTTTCCCTGGAAATACCGGCTCTATACCCTCTTCCAGGCCTATGCGGTCCATGGACACACCGTTGATCTGCGAGGCGATATTTGCCAGCGTACTCTCAAAAAGATCATCCGTACCGGCTGCGTAGACTGTGATGCGTACAGGCCGGCAAATTGCTTGAGCAACAGTCTGGATCTGCATCAGTTCTTGATCGGAAAGCACAATTTACTCCCAGCCGCGCCGAATGAGGCGCGGAATGCCCTCCCCGAACGGGGGGGCGCTTTGTAATAGTCAACTATTTCTAATTATTAATGTTGACAACGTTATGGTGGGACTCGACTAAAAGTTTTCTTGCAGCACACATGCAGCTACTTCTCAGTGACTCAAAAAGTCTCCACAACGCAAAAGGCCGCGGCCGACATACCGTTCTACCGGGTCCCCGGAACGAAATTGATAATCGTTGGACCCGATTCGGCAGGTGCGAAGTAACTCCTTGAGTCCACGCCACGTAGAGGGGCCGGCATGTAGGACCACAAATAGCCCGCGGCTGACTGAACTGCAGCCGCTCCCTGGAAAACCAGGCCGTCAGTAGGCTGTTGTTGTTGCTGCTGCTGTTGACCTGCGGCCTGATACGGGTGAATAAAAGTCGGTTGGCCGTACATATTGTACGGTCCCACATATGACGTGTCATACATAGATTGAGTCTGTGAAAAAGCCAAATTAGCGCAAAAGAGCGTCATCAGCGCCAGAAGGGAAAAGATCATTTTCATGGGACAACCTCCAGCAAAACTACAGGTAATTTATACTCATATCACAAATTGTCCTAAAAATAAAGGGTGTTAGGGTCTTGACAAAAGAGATAGAAATATGGGATAATTACGAACTTTCACCCAACCGGAGGTTGATCTGATGAGTAAAACGCTTACGGCCGTTGTCTGCGGGTGCCTTATAGTGGCGTTGGTCATCCCGGCCTATGCGGGAGGCGCCCCGGAGCGTTCGGCGGTTTCGCGGGCTGGCGGCACTGTTTACAAGAGCGGAGCACATCTTCTTGATAGGACCGGAATTCTCGTGAATGGCTGCTTGAAGAATACCTTCAGCCTTTTCAATCCGTGTCTGGATTTTGTAAAGGGTTGCACAACTACTGTGCTTTCTCCGCTCGACAAGGGCTTTGCGTTCGCTGAAAATGCCGTATACCGCCAATGGCCGGCAAAAAAAGCCATGAAGGCGCCCGAGACAGGGAAAACGGCGCCTCAGAAGTAACTAGCGGGGAAGAAAAGGGGACGGCAAAGAGAGATTCGTACTGGGTTTAGCCTGAGTTATTAGGGCAGCTCCTCTCTTTGCCGAAAATGGAGGGTGTATATGATCAGGGGGATCATAGCGGCTGCCCTGCTGTTGCCGATGTTTGCCGTTTATAGCAATGTATGGGCCCAAGATGGCGTCAATCCTTATGCGATCCCTATATGCTCGGTCATCATTAACGAGATGACTGAGGGCCGGATAAGCGTCAGCAAAGCCACAGATATATCTATAGCCATAGCCAACGCGGGAAACAAACATTTCGGAAAGGTAACCTGCGGCGATATGTGGCTATACATGGCCATCGTCTATGTGGAAAGCGGATTCAAGAACAATATAATCAATTATTACAACTGCCGCGGCATGTTTCAGGTCCATGCGCCCTCGTGGGCCAGTAAGTTCGGGCTGAAATACGCGGACCTACTGGACCTGCAAACGAACGCGGACTGTGGGATAGCGGTATTCAAGTACTACCTTGAACTTTACAAAACCCTGACTGCAGCCTTAAGCGCATACAACAGCGACCATCCAGGGGCAGCAAGGGGGTATGCGTGGGCCGTGCTCGGGACACGCAAAAAGATCAAGAAGCGGTATACGGAGATTTACAGAGAGTACAGAACAGCTTCTTTTAGCTCGGACATGCAACATGTATCTCCTCTAATAGCCACCTCAGACTAGTGCCTGATCAGCAAATCAAATTCAGAGAATCAAAACCCACGAGAAGAGTTGCCGTCGGCGGGGAATCAGCGGGGAGGTCCGTACAAAAAGGGGCTGAAAACTGAGGCGAATGCATCCCACGGGTTCAGAGGAGAGGGATTGTGATCCATAGGAATAAACGGATCATGGCCGACCGGATAGCACGTGGAAGGCGGGCCTAACGGAGGCGCGACATACTGCGGCAAACAACTCACGCAGCCTGCCGACGCGAGCATCCCCATTAGGATCAGGCCCAAAACGAGCTTCTTAAGATAACCTCTCAATGCAATTCACCTGATAAGATCAAGTAGGCGCAATTCTACTCTCATTTTGTCCGCAGATCAAGTCAAAAAGGCTGGCGCAGGCAAGCGTTCGTACATGTGAGAAAACGGTTCGTCCCCACGAGGAGCCGCTGAATGAAAGGCGCTTTCATGGTTCTTCGGAAGACGGCGCAGATAGAAGTCCCATATTCATAATCAATTTCACGGGAACTATCATTGTGAAGAAGGGAAACATGTACATCGCGGCAAGCGTCGGGGACAACGGACCAAAAAATTGGGATGAGAACACTATTACCAAAACGTTGTTCACAATGGCCAAGCTGACCCCGGCTGCAAGCTTATCAACCGGCTTCTGTTTCGGGCTCACGACGAAGCCGATAAAATAATATATAACGGAAAGAACGTATGCCACCGCCACCGCCATCAATATTTGTCCCACGTTCTGATAGAAAAATGACGAATACTGTGAAAACACTCCGAAGTTTGTGGCGGCAAACGCGCCCAGAGACAGAGGAAACCGCAGTTTATCCATGGCATGAAGGACCCCAGGCAGAAACCTCCTCATGAACAGTACCGCGGCCATGGGTACGAAGATTGCCACCGCAAGCATCCAGACCATCAACTCCAGTGGAATCGATATGTCCGCGCCGGCCAAGAGCTTCACGAGTCCTGGAAGCGATATTGGGACAAGAACTGACGTAACAACCACCATCCGAGCCACTTGGGACACTTCTGCATTGACAAGAGTTGCGATGAAAGGGCCCACGACTCCCGTGGAAACCCCGGAGAGCAGCAACACCGGAACGGCATAATCGGGAATGATCCAGATGGTGATCCAGTAAAGCAGGACGGGCAATACCAGCAGCTTGATCACAACCAGTTTGGCCAGTCCCAGCATTGCCCTGGGTGACGTATCCAGCAAAACATGAAAATCAATCTTCATAAAGCTCAAGAAGAGGATAAACATCATAATATAGAGCAGATAGGGTTGAAATACCGCCCCAACGTCCGGAAAGACCACGGCCAATAAGGTGGAGCCGAATATCACCACGAAAAGTATCAAATCATTCAGACTCATAATTCAACCACAGATGACAGCTTGACGAGCTTCATTCTTTCAAATCCGGCCGCCCGATCAGGAATCCGACCACAGCAGCAGCCCGGTAGGTTCGTCGAACTTCCGCACCGGCGTCTTTCCAGACAGGGGCATCGCAAAAAGTTCCGCGGCAAAGATAGGAGAGCCGTTCATTAAGTGGCCGCCGACACACTGATAATCTTCTCCCGAAAATACTATGTGCGCATGCGCGAATACTTCGTCGCCCTTTTCGGAAACGTTGCCCATGCACGAGACAATTTCCATATGGCGGTCAAATTCTTGATTTCTGTATTGCCGCGCGTTCTGATCGTAGTACCCGAGGACCCCCCGAGTTACGGCGCCGATGACGTTGAAGGTCGCTTTGCGGATTGACCGTTCCTGAAAGACTTTTGTGATTGCTTCCAGCAGGTCCTCCCCTTTCGGGAGACGAGCGACAAATGGCTGTTCCATCAGAGGTCCCTCCAGATGTTGTACAAGAATATCAAAAACATTTACACCCCGAACCGGGGGTGTCGCTGTGCTGACGCACCAAGCTATGGTAATATTACTCAACGTTTCCGATGAATCGAGCCCAAAGATACGTAGAGCCGCTGAGACCGGCCGCGTATTGCCGTGTCACGATTACAGCGGGGTATTGAGTAGAGCTCCAATGACATATAAGGCCCAATGGTAACCGGCGCAAGAGGTTGCTCATGAAAAAAGGATATTGCCATCATTGCGGCAACGAGATGGAATTTGCAGAAAAGGTGTTCCGAAATGATACGTGCGAGAAGTGCGGTTCGGACGTGTATTGCTGCTTAAATTGTTCTGATTACGATGTTACCGCGCCCAACCAGTGCAGAGAATCGCAGGCTGAGCCGGTCGATGTCAAGGACCGCCGCAATTTCTGCGAATACTTCCGACTGCGAGAAGGGCCGGTCGCCGGAACGGCCGCGCAAAAGGCCGCGGAGTCGCGTAGGAAGCTCGAAGCGTTGTTTAAGAAATAAAACGGTTCCAGAAAGAGGTTTTGCCTTTCACTTGGCTTTGACGTCCGGAATTCGCAACATATGTGACCCATAGGTGCCGACAAATATTCCGGCTAGTCCGCAAAATCCCGGGCTATTGTTTTTGTCTTAAAAGGGTACCTTGGTAAGCACTAGCCTCAAAAGCCCAACACCGCGGAATAATGTCACGCACTCGCGTTTCGTCAGCACTCTTCCCATTCCTTCCTCGCCGACGTCGTGTCGAAGATGCCAGGTTTTCCCATAGCTATCGGGAGTAACCCCGGCGATTGAGGCCACCATAGGAATGACGTCGCCAACACGAACTCTCATCTGATAGCTCGTCCCTTTCTTCATAGCTGGAAAATCATCTTCCGCCACCAGCTGAACTTTTCTCTCCGGTGCAAGAAATGACTGACTCGGTGACACTGGCCGAATCGCTGCATCTAGTTTTAGGTCAAACGACCGAAAAGCGTCCTCAAGAGCACGCACTGAGGTCACTACATCCTCCAGAACCTCCGCTTGAGGACGAGATCTCTTTGGCTCTGCGGCCGATTTGGGGATTTCGGTGAGAGCAGTCTCCAACACAGGCCACAAATTTTCGAAAGCCTGTGTAAGTCGCGATTCGTCAAGTGCTATTTCCGATTTGGCATTAATCGCGCGAAGTAGATCGAGTGTACCGGCTTTATCTGATCTTTTCGCCTGAAATTGCGAGAGAGGTCCAGATATCTCACTCACTTCAACGTCGAGCAAATAGGGGCAGACGGCGCTAGTTGCTACCACTTTGGAAAGAGCCCCCGCTTCGAAGACAAGCCACGGAGCGTCAAGGTTCTCTCGCGTCAAACAAAGCACTCCGAAATTGGACTGTTCCAGTTCCTTGCCGACCCTCGACGGTCCAGCGATCACCAGCCCCGATATCCCGATCCGACAACCATACCTTGACATATTGAAGTGCTATTTGGAGCCAATTCTTTAATGCGCGACCGAGTGCTCGACTCCTCTCTCCGGACCAGCTCAGGAAGACTCGCATTCTTTACCTCCAGTGGCTTTGAGAACTGGGATAGGGGACGTTACCGGCAGTCGGTTTACCCTCCGCGCACTTGTTCGATTTTGGCCTTCCATAAACTTGAAGACCGTTATTCACTGGTCATTCGGCTTGAGCTATTTCCTGCCTTTCGTTCTTGCAGCTTTGTCAGCTGGATGACCAAGCGTAGTGCCTCGTTGACGGCCTCGTCTGTCGGAAAAGCCTTTGCAACATCACGGTCCAGTAAGACCAAGTTGGTGCCTTCACGGTAGCGGTCTGCATACTTGCCTTGCACGCCACCCTTAAGCAACTCGCGGAGATCGTACTCCGGACGAAGGTCATCGGTTTTTTCGTCTTTTGATTTCCTCTTCATATGCCTCTCGCTCTGCACGAGTAAGTTCTCGTGCACTTATGATGCGGATTCTGTGGGTTCGGTCGGTGTGAGCCACCATCATTAAGCGGCCGGCAGCCGAGAATCCAAAAGTGATAAAGCGCTCTTCATCTTCTGAATGATCTGGATCGTAAACGGTAATGCTCAACGGATCACGCAACACGGTAGCAGCTTCTCTGAAAGCAATACCATGCTTGCGGAAATTCATCTTCGCTTTATTCGAGTCCCATTCGAATTCTATCATGCTTCGAGCGGTGTTTTCTATTTTGTTCCGGGTGAAGAGTCGGGCAACAGAAGAATCTAAATATCCATTTCTTCCTCTTCCGGCTCGGCAGCCAGATCTATCTCTTCCTGTATGTCCTGCGGGAGGTTCACTCTTGGGGCCTCGGCCCAGAGACCTTCCAGGTCGTAGAATTCGCGTATGGGTTTGCGAAAAATGTGGACAATCACGTCCCCATAATCCAGAAGCGCCCAGTTACCCTGGTGGAGTCCTTCGGCGGACAAGCGTTCGATCTTATGCTTCCGCGCGTCTTCCAGCACAGCCTCGGCTATGGCGGTCACCTGTTTGCCTGAGTTTCCGGTTATCAGCAGGAAATAGTCCGTTATTGATGTCAATCCCTCGAGGCGGACTAAAACCGGATCGAGCGCTTTTTTCGTGAGCGCCGCGCGTAATAGCAATATTGCTTTGTCCTTAGATGACATAGTAGACGAATCTTTGCCGGAACTACCCATAACAAGCTATTTTATATAGAGTTTTCTATCAATAATGTAAGATCGAACAGGTTCGGTAACAAGATATCGGATGCTGTGGCCCGAATGCATGAGACCCCGTATGCGAGTCGCCGAAATGTTTAAACCTTGCAAGTTCGACCGAATGAGGCGCTTCGAGCTTCGGTGGAGGAAGTCACCCCCCTGTTGCTGAAATTGGTCCCTCAAGTGCGACGGGACCTCAGCCCAAGCGGCCGCAAAATCTATTTCCGGTCGTGTCACTACAATAAAGTTCGCCAACGAAAACAATCTTTCGTAATCTTTCCATGTGCTGATCTCTTTCAGGGAATCTGTCCCCAGTATGAAGAATGTGTCAAATTCTTTTTTGTCTGCAAACGCTTCAAGCGTGTTGACTGTATAGGAAGGACCTGTAGCGGCAATCTCCATGTCGGAGACTTCAAACAAGGGATTATTTTCGCAGGCTTTCTGCGTCATTCTTAGACGGTCAGCCGCAGGCGCTATTTGGAGAGAGGTCTTGTGAGGGGGAATGTGGCAAGGAATAAAAACTACACGTTCCAGACCATATAATTGCGCAACCTCCTCGGCCAAACGAAGGTGCGCCAAATGCGGCGGATTGAAGGTCCCACCCAGTATTCCGATTTTCAACTTGGCACCATTTCGGAACAAAGGCCTTGTTTTCGGAAGGAAAGATTCTATACTTAATTGCAGCAATTGGAAAGAGGATTTGTCTCAACGAAAACCACTGACTGAATCATCATCCGGAGGAATCATTAATTGGAATATGTTTTAGGCTCTGTTGTCCTATCTGATACTTCGACCTTTGTTAATGACGTTGGCAGCTTCTTCGTGGCCAAGATTCCCGGAGCATTGCCGTATGTCATAGGATTTGTGATCCTGCTTGGTGTCTTGATCTTCGTTCATGAACTTGGCCATTTCCTTGTCGCCAAGATTCTGGGAATAAAGGTGCTGAAATTTTCAATGGGGTTCCCTCCCGCTATGATCAAGCGCCAATGGGGAGAGACTGAATACATTTTGAGCTGGATTCCACTAGGGGGGTACGTGAAACTCCTGGGAGAGGACCCTGACTCTGAGGAAGAGATACCGCCTGAAGAGCTGCCCAGAGCATTTACCACCCGCCCCTTGTCTCACAGAATGGCCGTAGTGCTGGCAGGGCCCATGTTCAACTACCTTTCCGCTGTGTTGCTAATATGTGCGGGCTACGTGGCAGGTTGGCCGGTTTTGGCCAGTCAACTGGGAACGATCTTGAATGGGACACCGGCCATGGAGGCCGGCTTCAAGGCGGGTGACAATGTCGTGGCAATCGATGGCCAGCCGATATGGCGCTGGGACGATATGCGCTCGCTGATCGAAAAGAGCCCCGGTAAGCAGCTCACGGTAACCGTTGAGAGAGGTCCCCAAAAAATTGATCTGACGGTAACCCCTTCCTTGAGCAACGATAAGGATATTTTCGGACAGCCTGCGGGAAGAATAGGAGTTTCTCCCTCGGGGAAAATGGTACGGCTCAACGCGCCGAATGCCGTGTATGAAGGCTTGCGTTTCAGCGGCTTTCTCACAAAGACTGTAGTGGAAACGCTCGTGAAACTGGTCACCGGGTCGATTAGTCCCCAAAGCGTGGGCGGCCCCATACTTATAGCCCAGGCGTCGGGTGAAAGTCTGAAATCAGGCGCGTTCAGCTTCATATTTCTGATGAGCTTCATCAGTATCAATTTAGCAATTATCAACCTTCTTCCGGTCCCAATCCTGGATGGCGGTCACCTGATGTTTTTTGTGATCGAGGCAATAATCCGCCGGCCTGTTACCGGCAAAATCCGGGAAGTCGCCATGCAGGTGGGAGTACTTTTCTTGGCGTTTCTATTCGCGTTCGTATTCTATAACGACATCAGTAGGCTTATAACAAAAGGCTGGACGCTGGCGCCTTGATATAAGTTTGTGAAAGTGGGACCGGCATCTCGCCGGTCGATTGAGCGGGACCGGAAAGATGCCGGTCCTACTTAGTTGGAAAAAAAGCGCTAAATCTTGCGTGTTGCGTCCGGCTATACGTATAACCGACACCGAATCGTGTCTAACCATTTGCCACATCTTGCGGACCCGTGATCCTGCTCGCAGTACACTCCACGAGCCCTCAACTCAGCGTGGCCGTCGTTTCTGACGGCGTGGTCATGGCAGAGTCTATTCTGCCTCCCGGCAGGGAGCACCTGGAAAATCTTGCCGTAATGATTAGAGATCTTGTCGGCCATCTCCGGATCAGCGTGAAAAGCTTTGACGGGTTCGGTGTTGCTCTTGGCCCAGGGTCCTTTTCCGGCATCCGAGTGGGCCTCGCTACTATCAAAGGTATGGCTCTGGCCCTGCAAAAGCCCGTTGCAGGAATATTGAGTCTTGAGGTCCTAGCGTGGCAAGCTCTTGAGGAAGGTGAGTCCGGGGCGGCGCTGATAGACGCAAGGCGGGAGGAAATTTATGTCGGACTGTACAAGAAGTCCGACGATCGACTCATCCTGCTTGACGGTCCCAAGCTGATTGCTGCGACAGACCTCGGCGCATTCTTGGAACACCTGCCAAAGCCTCCGGTCCTTGTTGGGGATTCCGCGGTGGAGCCTGTTATGCTATCGGCATCGGTTCGTAGCCGCACCGTAATTCCGTCCGCAGCCGCGTGCGCTACGCTTGCCTGGAAACATTTGAGCCAAGGCAACTTGCAGGAACTCCATTCGATTGCCCCAGTTTACATAAGACGATCAGACGCGGAAGAAAAGAGAACCGGGGTGTAAAGGGAAGCAAGACAAGAGTCCCAGGGAACCTTTTTTTGATTAGAAAGAAGTTCTCCTAGGTTGCCTCGTTATTCACGGTCAGGCTCCATCTCCCAACTGAAATCTGTATTCTCCCGTTTGAACGAACCGGTCGTGGACGAACTCTCTCGTGATTACAACCAGTTCAAGCGGTGACAGTTCTATAAGATGATATGCGGCGTCCCAGCGCGACATCAAGGGGGCCCCTGCAGCCGAAACCACAACTTTGGCATTTCTTGCCGGAACTCTCAATTCCACCACTGATGATCGATGCTTGTGCCCCTGCAATATGAGAACTATTCCCGTTTGTGTGCAAATGTTGAGTAATTCTCCTGCGTCGGAAAGCGTGTGGGCCCAGAAAGAGGACGAGCGGATTACCGGCATCACCGGATGGTGCAAGAACAGGACCTTACGGTAATCTTGCAGGTCTGCTGCCTGCTGCTTCAACCAATAGCGGCTCTCCCGTGAGATTTTTCCCGGCCAGGACGGAAAAGCGTGCACGGAATTGAGCCCTAGTAATGCCACTTTGGGACCTTCACACACGAGCAGAATACGATCACTATGTCCGAAAAAGGTCCGAAACCGATCCATGGCAAAACCGGGCAGCATCCATTCCCAAAATGCTGCAATGGGGATCTCTCTGTTGCCCGGCGTCAAAAGGAACGGTATACCCACGCCTTTGAGGAATTCCTGCGCCCAACGAAACTGTGAAATACGACCCCGGTCGGTGATATCCCCTGTGATGACGAGTAATTCGGGTCTGTTGCCCAGAAGGTCCTCTTCCAGAGACCGGAGCTTTTCACGAGAGATTGGCCGGCCGAGATGTAGATCCGACAGATGTGCTAGTCTCATAGGCATGCAAGATAGATCCCGCCGCGATTCAAGTCAACCAATGATCGGGCTGCAACCCTTGAGGCACGAGAGTGAAAGATTGTCATCGCGATTCCGCGGTATGCGGGACTGAAAAGCGGAGTACGCAATTTTCGCTTAAGTGAATGCTAACATTGGTTAAAAAAGTAGCTTGATTTTTCACACTGAATTCTTTAGAATTCCAATTAAATTTGGTACGCATGATAACATGCAAAATTAACTACAGGTTTCTCCCTTTGGTCGAACAAGCGTCGCAAGGGAGATTAAGGAGCCTTCTCATGAAAGGGTTGGTTGCCGTCGTTGCCGTCACTGTTGCTCTTTTGGGGGCCGGAGGAGCTGCATATGGCCAATATGACTATGGAAGCATGTATCCTGGTGCAGCGCAATCATACGGATACGGGAACTACGGACAGGGTTACGGGCAGGCTTCGCCAGGCTACGGTCAGTACAGCCAGACAATGCCTGATTACTCACAATACGCCCAGGGCCAAGGGGCTTATGGACAAGGCTACGGACAACAGAATTCTCCCTATCAGCAGGGACAGGGAGGTTACGGAAATTATCCGGGGTACGGTGCAAACCAGAGCTATGGAAGTTACGGATATCCACGGGAATATAATGCTTACCAAGGCTACGGAGCAGCCGAAAGCACACCATACGGCAGCTACCAGCAGCAGCCATCCACTCGACGTACATCACGGCAGCCGACGCAATACCAGCCAGTGAGACCGCAGCAACAGCGAGCGACTGTGACGGAACGATCGATTCCGCAAACACCTTCCCGGGCGTCAACCGAACCGAGCAGTCGGGAATCGAGTTCTATCTATTGGGACGGCAGAGAAACCGTGCCCGAAAATAGCCAGGGAGTGGCCGTGCAATCCCCTTCGCAGTCGATACAACCTCAACCTCAGCCCAATGTGAGGCAACAAGTGCGATCTATACCCGGCGCAGCCTCGGTTCAGACTCCACGTCGAACCAATCGAAACGTGCTGAAGCGCCAGTCTGCATCAACGCCTGCGCCGCCCCCGAGAAAGAACGTGCAATGGGGTAAGCGCGATGCATCCACTTCGGATCAGACATCGACGTGGGCTGAAGAAGAAAAGCCGGATTCCAAACGTGGGACCTCCATGACAAAAGACAGCCCGCCCAGAGCGCAGGGGATCATGAAATGGGGTAAGCAGGACAGACCCAGCATGATCGGCGCGGAACCAGGTTCGACACAAGGCTCTGAGACGCTTGGCGACAACGAAGCGGCCGCACGGGAGTCTGTCGAAACGAAATCGTCCGCCAGGAAATTTGAATGGGGAAGGACTACGAGGTAAAGCAAATCCTTTACAACTGAATCAAGCAAATTTCGACCATCTGTTTTAGGGCAGGCATGAAGCCTGCCCTAAATGTGTACCCGCCATTTGTCGAGTTCTTGAGAGGTACTCGAAAGTCTTCATCCAATAATGCTGGAAACAATACATCAGAAAAGTGCTTATCATGGCACGCTGCCGGTCGCATGATCACGGTAGCGGAAGGCTGTTACAAGGGGCGGGTTTTATACCTGCCCGTTTTTTGCTCCTTCATTGGCCTCATCCTCGATGCCAAGGAGTTCGCTTACGCGCTTCGTGTTCTTCACGAGGTCTCGCAACAAAGGCCGCAGCACGAGCACCCATTCAGGACGCTCCGAGGCGTCAAGGCCGCCCGTTTCCAACACTTTTGTCACCACAAACATTTTGGTCCGAGCGTCGTAGACCTCTTTGTGAATTCTTTCAATATCCCATTTCTTTTCTTCTGCCATGGTTGCCCCCAGTCAGGAAGATTATGGTCGTGCCGTACGGTAATGTACAGGATACGAACCTCAGGGGGAAGGCGCCGGGCACAGACGTGGTCTCATACCGGCCGTGAGTGTCGAAACACGCAAAAAGGGGCAGGTTTCAAACCTGCCCCTACTTAGGAAACGTCCTATTATTTTGGCGCGCTATCAGCCCTTGACCAGCGACCGACCTTCCTGGAAGGCCTTGAGGTTTATGTCAACGAGCTTTGGCTTAAGGTTTTCCTTCAGCACCTCCTCGTAAGTATGTTCCGGTATGTCCAGAAACTTTGAGAGCACACCGAGGAAAATGACATTGACGATTCGAGGATTGCCGATCTTCTTGGCCAATGCATCCGCGTCCACTACCACTGTATCAGGCACTTTCTCTTTGATTTTTCCCAACACGCCGGCAGGATAATCCATTTGACCTGTGAAAACCGCGGGCGGCAATACCTTAAGATCATTAACTATTACCTTGCCGTTGGCAGACAGGAACGGAAAGTAACGCAGGGTTTCTATCTGTTCAAAAGACAGGAGCACGTCGGCCTCGCCCATTTTGATAATGGGGGAGCTCACGATCTTGCCGAAACGGACGTGGCTCGACACGGAACCGCCGCGCTGGGCCATTCCGTGAATCTCATTCTTTTTCACGTCATAGCCATGTCTTGCCGCAGTCATAGCCAGCACGTCGCTTGCCAGGATGATTCCCTGACCTCCCACTCCCACTATGAGCACATTGTAAACGCGATTATTGTTGCTCATGACGCCTCCTGAATGTTGTCAAACCTGCAAACTTCCTGGCATACTCCGCATCCCACACATAGGGTTTTGTTTATTCTCGAATATCCCTTGCGTTTTTCACCTTCACCGCGCTCTTCCTCTGTGATCTTCACATATTCCAGAGCAGGACAGCCGGTATTTATGCATGCCTTGCAACCCCTGCAGGCTTCCTGATCGATCACCAGAGGCTTGTCCGAAAGGATGCGATCACCCTTCAAGAGGGCACAGGGAGCGCGAGCAATTATCAGAGAGGGCTCATTGGCCGCCAACTCGTCGGCTAATACCTCCTCCATCTCTTTAACTTTATACGGGTTAATCGTACGTATCCTCTTGAAGCCGAAAGATTCGCCCAACTTCTCGATATCCACGCTGATTGTCGGCGCTTCGCGCAGTGTATACCCGGTCCCCGGATGATGCTGGGCCCCGGTCATGGCGGTCGTTCTGTTATCGAGAATCACTACGGTAGTGGAGCCGCCGTTATAAGCCAACTCCAGCAGCGGCGTCATGCCGGAATGGAAGAATGTGGAATCGCCTATCACCGCCACGGCTTTGCCTTTGGCCAGGTCGCCCAAAGCTCGACCCATGCCCGCGGCAATACCTATGCCTGCGCCCATACAAAGTGTGTGGTCCAACATTCCCAAAGGCTGCAGAGCGCCTAATGTGTAACACCCAATGTCCCCGCAAACGTAGACCTTCTTCTTTTTCAACGCGCTGAACGCCGCTCTATGTGGGCAACCGGGGCACATATTAGGCGGTCTCATAGGCAGTTCCACGTCAATTGGGCCGATACTCTTGGCAGACGAGGCCCCTTTTAGGGCGACCTCGACTTTTTCGGGAGACAGCTCACTGCACAAGCCGGTAACGTCTTTGCCCGCATCGACTTTGACGCCCATAAGGCGAACGCCTTCTTCGATGAACGGGTCCAGGTCCTCGATTACCACCAATTTCTTCACTCGGGACGCAAAATCCTTGACCAGCTTCTCAGGCAGAGGCCAGACCATGCCTAGTTTTAGGAAAGATGCTTCAGGCATGACCTCCCGCGCATATTGGAACGCAACACCAGTTGCAATTATTCCGACCGAGGGGTCTCCCATGATGATTTTGTTGTAAGGCCAGGTTTCCGCGAACTGTGCAAGGTCCTTGAGTCGCTGCTCAACAATGGGATGACGGCGGCGAGCCATAGCGGGGAGCATCACGTTCTTTACAGGGTCCTTTTTGAGGCCGAGTTCGCGCGGACCCTCCACCCGGTTCCCGATTTCCACAAGAGACATTGAGTGGGCAATACGTGTGCTGCTCAACAAAACTACCGGCGTATCGAACTGTTCGCTTATTTTAAGCGCCTCGCCCACCATGTCTTTCGCTTCCTGGCTATCGGACGGCTCGATGCAAGGAACCTTGGCAAACTTTGCATAATTGCGAGTGTCTTGCTCATTCTGTGAAGAATGCATTTCCGGATCATCGCAGACGACTATTACCAAACCCCCGTTGACGCCGGTGTAAGAGAGCGTCATGAAAGGATCCGCCGCCACATTAAGTCCTACGTGTTTCATGGCGGCCATAGCCCTTGCCCCCCCATAACAGGCTCCGGCCGCAACCTCGACGGCCACTTTTTCATTGGGAGCCCAGCCCGCCACGATTTCGGGGTACTTGGCTCCGATGTTTTCCAGGATCTCGGTGCTAGGAGTCCCAGGGTAAGCGGAGGCCAGTCGGACGCCGTACTCATAGGCTCCACGCGCTATTGCCTCGTTTCCTGACATGATTTCTTTCACGGTTGCCTCACCTCTCGTTGGATTTTCGGTAATCCGGCCAAAAATAAGCCCTGAAGGGGCGGTTGAAAAGCTTGGAAGTCGTCGGTGATGATCGCCAATAGTGCGCCGAAATGTTGTATGTTAACAAAACATTGGATGGGTTTGTACCGTCGTCACCATCCTAGTCCAGCGTTTAATAAGTGTCAAGAATTTCACGCGAGCGCGGTGACGTAATTCTCAGATTTTGGTCAGGCAATTATTATAACTCTTACCCAGTGCCTGCTACAGCCGGACGATACAGGTTATCCCGCTGGAAAACAGATTCAGCATTGTGAAATATCATTCTCCCAGGAATTACCCCAAGCTTGGCGCAGTGCTATAGTCAAGTTAATTCTCAAAAATCCATATTGTTACATAATAACACTATTGAAAATAGTTCATGAATTTATGAACGACGAATTGTCATTTTTTGCATTGATTTTCTGGCTATAACGTGCTAAATATACATATAATTTCGTATCTTCGCATCAGCGTACTGGGAAAAGATCATGCTTTATGTGTTGTCGTTGTTTGTGGGTATGGGATTTTTAATAGTGTCTGTAACCAGCCCTCTCGCTCAACAATTGGGTGATGTGGGCACATCTTATCAATCGAGTCCCTCTGCGCGAAAAGTCGGCCCCGTGACCGCGGGGAAAAACAAGTCGGCGCAGACGGAAAAATCTTTGCGGTCGAAGAAGGCAGGCGCCGGTCGCGAATCTGCACAGCGGAAATCGCGGCCGGACAAATCCAGAGATTCGAGCACTGATAACCTCTCGGCAAACATTCAGACAGGGGGCCTGACCGCACCTTCGTCAAGTGTGCCACGAACGCCTCCTCCCAAGGAGGGGAGCCAAATCCAGACCCGACTCGAGCCCGGGGACTCCGTGAAAGCCGAGGGTCCGTCTTCGGAAGGCCTTTCAGGCAAGTTCAATCATCTCGAAATTTGGGTAAGCCATTCCCAGCATGAGTTGAAGCTGCTCGGCGCGTCCGCCGACGGCAACAAAGAAGTCCTTTATGAGGCGAGGGTTGGACTGGGTGCTCACGAATTCCCGACGCCTGTAGGCGTTTATTACGTCACTCACATCTATGATGATAACCCCTGGTGGATACCGCCCAAAGATCGCTCGTGGGCCGCTGGAGAACGCCCCAGTAAGCGGGTTTACGGCGGAACCATGGCTCCACTACTCAAGAAGCGGCCCGTGAAATCCAAGAATCAACCTCCCCAATCGTATGATCTTATTGATGGACAGGTCCGGGTGGATGATTATGGTTACCGCTTTCATGGGACCAACGCGCCGCGCAGCATAGGACACAATCAATCCCACGGATGCGTCAGGATGCGTCCGGAGGACGCTGCCAAGGTCGCCCTCTTGATCAAGGAACATGTCGGCATGGTAGATCGTAAGGGAACCGAGAACGGGACCTTCGTGGTGCTTCGCTCGCCGGTCCGGCTGAACCTCGTAAAATAGGTAATCGTTGAAGGGGACCGAATTCCGTCCCGACGCCGCGGAACGCGGGATTCGCCTGAATGAGGATCTCGCTGCGTCCTCAATGGACTCTACGACGCATCTACTAACTCACCCCGACGAATTCTTGCAAAAAACACTTGCTGATAAACTTTGTCAAAAGGATAAAGGGGGAGGAAGATTGTCATAAATTATTTGGGGAGTAAGTGTATGGCTTCAGACGATTTGGCATTGACGAGCCTGGCCAAGACCTCAGGTTGAGCCGCCAAAATGGGTCCGGGCGACCTGGAGCAGGCTCTTTGCGGGATGGACATTCCGGCGGACCCCAATGTGCTTGCCGGGATCGGTAAGTACGAAGACGCAGGTGTGTACAAATTAAACGAAACCACTGCGCTGGTCCAAACCATTGACTTCTTCACTCCTATTGTTGACGATCCCCGAGATTTTGGCCGAGCAGCCGCGGCAAATTCCCTGAGTGATGTTTACGCAATGGGAGGTCGACCGCTCACCGCAATGAACGTGGTTTGCTTTCCCACAAAGAGACTTGGCATTCCGATGTTACGCAGCATCCTGGAAGGCGGGTTGGAGATCATGCGCGAAGCCGGTGTCGCTCTCGTGGGCGGTCATAGTGTGGAAGACGATGAGCCCAAGTACGGGCTTGCCGTGACCGGTCTGGTGCATCCCGAGCGCATAATGAGGAACTCCTCTTTGCGACCCGGCGACCGCCTGGTACTGACGAAGGCTGTGGGAACCGGCGTAGTTGCTACCGCTCTAAAAGGTAAACTCGCATCCGCGGAAGTAATCGAGGCAATGGTTCGTTCCATGTGCACGCTTAACAAGGTTGCGGCCGAAATTGCCGTAAACTTTGAGGTGCGCGCGTGCACGGACGTGACAGGCTTTGGGCTGGCAGGTCATCTGGTGGAAATGGCTCGAGCCAGTTCATGCAAACTGAGGCTTGATTCGGATCGCGTTCCAATCCTCGACGGCGCCATGGAAGCGGCCTCCATGGGGCTAATTCCTGCGGGCGCACACGCGAATCGAAAATTCTTTGGCTCCTGGATCACTCTTACTTCAACGGCGCCATTGGAGAGACAAGATCTTATGTTCGATCCGCAAACGTCCGGAGGATTAGTATTCGGTATCGCTGCGGATCGCGCGTCTGCATTCTGTGAGGCCCTTTTGGACGCAGGGGTAGGGATGGCGGCCGAAATTGGGGAAGTCCCGGAGTCTCATCCCGAAGGACATCTGGAGATAGTGTAGGCCTGGCAAGAGTGGCTTGAACCTAAACATGTGGGGCAGGCTTTCCAGCCTGCCTTCATTGTGCATTGTCAACGTACTACTGGATTCAGGCAGTCTAATGTCAGGCTGGAAAGCCTGCCCCACAACAGCGTCCAGTCGCTAACCTTGCGACTCGCCCCAATCCATTTGTATCGCGTAATCAATCAATTTATGTACATATTTTTCGGTTATGAGTGGAACTGTTACGTCTTTAGTTGCTTTGTCGGTGTTCGTCCGATCAAACAGGGGATTATTGGAGAAATGAAATAGGATGGTTTGCATCTGCCTCCAGACCATGCGCTCGATTTTATTCCGGGGCTGCGTAAATGGAGCGCCTACGCCCGCGAAGCGAAAACCGCCCAGATGGAATCTGCGACATATCAGGTTTAGGGTCCATCGATGAGTTGGAGGGGACGGATGAGTCAAGTGATATATTTTATTATGATTCTTCGGGTCCTCGATAATCCGGATCGCTGCCTTGGCCACATAGTCAACCGGAATGATATTGGCGGTGCCATCAGGATCCACCGGAATATCCATCCGCAGATCGTACCGATTGGATTCCGGACTATTCCCCATCAGTCTGTCAAACAAATGCACTGCCTGGAACAGTATGTATAGGCCGCTAAACGACGTGCACCTTCCCGTCTCATAGTCCCCGACGATTACGCCCGGACGCAGAATGGTGGCGTCTCCCATCCAGAGTTGTTCAGCCTCCCATTTGCTCTCTTCGTACACATTGACGAAATCCCCCCTGGGATGGTTCACCTCGTAAACCATTTCACCTTGAATCAAGCCGCATGAGTAAGCCGTGCTCACCAGATGTACCTTCAAGGGCTTGCGTTCGACGAATTTACGCAGCGCCTTTGCACTGCCTAGATTGGTTTTGAGAGGCTCTCCGAATTCGTCCATGTGCAGCCGGGTGGACGCTGCGTTGTGAAGAAGCGTGTCTACTTCATCAATGCCTTCATGTTCGCGCCGCCAGTTGTCCCACTGGTCAGCCGCTTCGAGCACTTCTCCTTTGAACCAATGCAGGCTTTCCGCGCTTCTAGGAAGGCCGAGACTGCTGAGGAACCGAATGGTATCCAATTTCTTATGTTCGCTTCTGTACAGGCACCAAACAGAATGGCCGCGGTCGAGAAGTTCGGCTAAGAGATATTCACCGAGAAATCCGGTGCTCCCGGTCAGAAGTACTTTCATGGGTGAACCCATAATTCCTCCGTGTGGCATGTGTTCGCTGCCGGCCAAACCGTCGCATGGCATAACGCTTTAGTTTAGCCGCCAGGGTAATTTGAAGCAAGGGTAATCAGCGTCATTGGCACCCAGAAAAAGATTGACTGATGATGATTCACTCTGTTATGAAAAAAGAGGCATAATAGCCAACAGGAAATACACAAAATGCCTCGGGGAAGACGGTGAGATACCGTCGCTGCCCCGCAGCTGTGACCGCAGACGAAATCCGGTCGTGAGCCACTGGAACGATGTTCCGGGAAGGCGCGGAAAGTAGGGAGAAGCGGAAGCCAGAATACCCGGGCATTTTGAAGACCCGTTATAACCTGCGCGGGCAGGAAGGGTGGAGATAAAGTACGCCCTTCTGTCTTACAGGCAGGAGGGTTTTTGTTTTTGGGAGTACGTTGAAGCGTTCTTGAGGTCCGGAGAGGACCCCGAGGTTCCGCTGGCCACGGAGCCTCGGGAAAACGGGAAACTACTGAGGCTGCCCGTTTCCCGCCATTATCCTCCTCGTTATCACTCAAGTCAAGCTTGAAGCCCGCGTTAACGGCAGACCGGAATGTCTGCCGATGGTCAGAGTTCGCTGATGCGGCGGCGCCACATCAGTCTGATTTTCGGTCTGGCGGTTCGATAAGCGAACTCTTGGTCGCGATGTGTTCGTTCACTCAGGAGGTTTGTCATGAAATATCGAGGTATTGGAATTGCCATAATTGCACTCATCCTGGTCTTGGGGGAGTTGCCGTCTTCAGCCCAATCGACGCTTTTCCCTCAACATCCTATGGGGTTGCAGGAGAAGATACAATACGCCCCTCGGCAACCGGTTGGTCAACCAGTGGCTCGGACCGTTAGCGTGCAGGTCCCTGTCCCTTGTGCGCCTCCGGTTCTGCCCCCATGTTCGTCCGGCGAGGTTCGGTACGGACCGTCACGAACCCTGCCTGTCAGGGTGGAAGTCGCAGTGAAGCCGGAGACCGCCTGTGACAACAGACAACTACCGGTAAGGTTTCGAGATCCTGGTCCGTTGCAGCCAATAATCTCCTGTGGGGTCGGGCTTGTAGGATCGGCCTTGGCAGCACCCTTCAGGCTTGCTGAAATGTTTTGCCCCCTTCCCCCGAGGCCCTGCAAACCGATGAGAGCACCTTCTTGCGGTCCGATGCATCCTGGTCCGCCGATGTCACCTGCTTGTTATCCAATGCTTTTGCCGTGCCTTGGTGGTCCTCATGCCTGCTTGCAGCCTGCTGCCTGCGCGCCGGTCGGGCCGTGTGTTGCGCCCTTACCGCCAGCCTCTTGTGCGCCTCGCTGCGGCCCGAATCTCCCGCCGAGGCTCGTGGAGGAGTACCAATTCCCGCAGTATGAGGCGCAAGA